>CAVHJW010000075.1:0-7016 GCA_963636335.1 bacterium | reverse complement strand
GTCAAAAGGGGTTGATGACGAATGAGGGGGAGACGAGATAGGCGGATTCTCTTCGCGACCATTCTTGGCGCGGCTGTGCTGTTCGTCATTGGCTGCGTGCGCGAGGAGCGGGAGCGGCTTGAATGGACGTCAATGGGGACTGTCGCGGCCGTCCAGGCGCGCGGCGCGGACGCGCGATTGCGGGCGTCACACGCCTGTCGCGAGGCGCAAGCCATCTTTCGCGAGATCGAGTCGCTTCTCAATGCGCACGACGAGACATCTGAACTTTCGCGCCTCGCGCCCCTTGATGATGCGGCCGTTCTCTCAACTTGCACGCCGCGCGTGAAGGCGTGCTATGAAGCCGCCTTCCGCCTCGCGCGCCTCACAGATGGCGCGTTCAGTCCGCGTTGGCGCGGTGCGGGGACGCTGGACCTTGGGGCAATCGCCAAGGGCTTCGCGGTCGATGAGGCCGCGCACGCGCTCGCGCGTGAGACTTGTGGCGATCTTTTGCTCGACCTTGGTGGAAACTTAAAGGCCGTGCGCGGCGCGTGGCGCGTCGGCATTGCGGGGTCTGATGAAGAGATTCTTCTCACGAATGGCATGGCTTGCGCCACATCGGCCACGTATTTTCGCGGCGCGCACATCCGCGACGCACGGACAGGCGAGGTTGTCTCGAACGCGGTTTTCTCGGTGACGGTCGTCCACCCGACGAGCGCGATGGCGGCTGACGCGCTCTCAACGACGCTGTTTATTCTCGGACGCGCGCGCGGCGAGGCGTTTTTGAAATCGCACGTTCCAGACGCGCGCGCGTACTGGGTCGACCACACGAGATGAGCACTTAAGCCCGTGCGGGTTCTGCCTCAGGTCAAAGGAGGATGTTCAGAATTTCGCAGACGAGACGCCCCGACTTGAGAAGCGAGGCCTCTGAAATCTTGTCGAACGTGTCATCGGCCGTGTGCCAATAGCTGTTGTCGGGCCCATAGTTGAAGTCGATGAGGTCGATGGCGGGGAAGCCCGCGTCCAGAAAGGGGACATGGTCGTCGGTAATCGGCAAATCCGAGAGTGTGACGAGATCGGGTTCGCCGATTCGCCGCGCGGCATGGCGCGCGATGCGTGCGAGCGTCTTCGTGCCATTGGCGGGAATCGTGATGTCAAGGTCGCGATCGCCGAGCATATCGAGGCAGATGACGGCCTGAACACCAACCCCCATTTCGCGCAAGTGCTCAACCGCGCGCCGTGAGCCCTGAAGACCGTCGTTCTCGGTGTAGTGTTCGCCGAGGCTCTCTTCAGCATCAACCCACGCGAGCATGACATTGCCTGCGAGCGTCTTGTTTTCGGCGCGCTCAAGAATGTCGGTGAGCGCAACGAGAAGGGCACTGGTGGAGGCTCCGTCGTTCGCGCCGGGCGTCCCTTTTTTCGTATCGTAGTGTGAAACGAGGACGACCCATCGATTCGTCGGGTTCGTCTTGAACTTGGCGTAGAGGTTGGTGAAGCGCTTCTTCCCCTTTGGTGTCTCGGCGGTGAAGACATCGCGCCGAACGTCCGCGCCTGTGAGACTCGCGCGGTTTAGAAGCCAACTCGCTGCGAGACTGCCGCGAATGGTCCCCGCCTCGCGCGGCGTGCATTCGTTGAGGAACTCCTCGGCGATGCACGAGGCAAACTTGGCGTCGGCGGGGGCGAAGGTGAGCGCGGCGGCGAGAAGAAGCCCTGTCATCATTCGGCGTCCACGCCAATCATGGCCAGAATGCGATCGAGGTCGTCATTCGTCAGGAAGTCAATTTCAAGAACGCCCTTCGTGTGTCGACCATTCGGATGCGTGATGCCCGGCGTGAGGCGAACGGCGCAACCGAGTTGCTTCTTAAGTTTCTCGGCGAGGTGCCGCGCATACGCCTCGGGAATGTCGCTCTCGCCGCGTGGCTTCTCGAGGACGGGCGCGTGAAGACGCGCAACCTTCTTCTCAAGTGCGCGCACGCTCATTTGCTCGTTGACCGCATCGCGCGCGAGGAGAACACGCTCTTTTTCGTCCTCAACCGAGAGGAGCACTTTCGCGTGCCCAACGGAGAGGAGATTCGAGGAGATGAGCGACTTAACTTCGTCGGGCAATTCCAAAAGGCGCGTCGCATTGGCGACCGTCGCGCGACCTTTGCCGACGCGCTCGGCCACCTCGGCCTGCGTCAAGTTGAATCGGTCGATGAGCGTGCGGTAGGACGAAGCCTCTTCAATGGGGTTGAGATCTTCACGCTGGATGTTCTCGGTCGTCGTCATGACGGCGGCCGTTTCTTCGTCCACATTTTTGACGAGGACGGGAATCTTCTTCCAGCCTGCGAGTTGCGCCGCGCGCATGCGGCGCTCGCCCGCGATGAGCTCGTACTTGCCCGCCGCATTCCGCCGAACGACGGGTGGTTGGACGAGGCCGTTGTTCTTGATGGATTCGGCAAGCTCGTGAAGTTCTTCCTCGCTGAAATCACGGCGCGGCTGATAGGGCGAGCGCTCGATGTCGAGGATGGGGATCTCCAGGACGGGCGCGTCGCTTTTCGCGGTATCGGCCGTGTTCGCCGTCGTCACTGTGGGGAGGCTTGGGACACGCGTCGCAGGCGGGATGAGCGAGTCAAGACCGCGCGCGAGACCGTGCTTCTTTTTGGCGTCAACCGAAGCGGGGGCCTTTTGAGCCCCCGTCGCCTTCTTCAGGAAAGAGTGGGTTTTAGCCATCTCTTTAGAAGTAGAAGTTCGTGATCGGCAGAACCTTGACCACGTTGTCCATGATGATGTTGACGAGGCCAATCTGAAGGCCGCACGGGCACTCTTCGGCGATGTTGAAGAAGCCGAGCTGGAAGCCCGTCATCGTGTGCGCGAAGTTGATGCCACCAATCTGGAAGCCCTTCATGTTGTTCGCCATGCTGAGGCCGAAGGCCGCTTCGCCGCCCTCAAAGTTCTCAAGCGTGACGTTGCAAAGGCCCGACATCTGAAAGCCCTTGAAGTTCTGCTGGTGGATTGCGAGGAAGTTCATGTTGACGCCCGCCATATCCTTCGCCATCGTGAACGAGCCAATTTCAACGCCGTAGACATCGGCGAACCCAATGTTCGCGCCGAGCGTCGCGTTGATGCCGTAGACATCGCGCTCGTTCCAGTTGCACAGACCCGTCAAGACGACGCCCTTCACTTCGTCGCGCGTGCGCGTGGCGATGCCCGAGAGGGCGAGACCCTGAAGGCGGACGTTCTCCATATAGAAGAGGTTCAGCCCAATGCCCTTCAGATCCCAGTTGCAGTCCCACGGGAAGGAGACGGGCGAGAAGAGCCCGATCTGCGCCGGCGTCCAACCGACGGCGCCTTCGCCCTGACTAGCCGTGTCATTGTTGGCGGCGAGAAGGGATGTTGTCGTTGCGAGCGCCACGAGGGCGACGGCCAGTTTGCGAATGGACATAGGACTTATATCTCCTTAGAATAACTGATGAACAAATGATGAAAGATATTTTACACTTTTTACCCCTCGCCCGTCAACTGTCGCTTTTTGCCTTTTGCGTGATGACAGCACCGCCCTTTTTTTGGTATAATAGGCTCTCAAATCGGAATGTCCCATGGTGTAGCGGCTGCACACGGGTTTTTGATACCCAGAGTTCTGGTTCAACTCCAGATGGGACAACCAACGCTTGAAACATGAAAAATTATCTTGCGATTGACGTGGGCGCGTCCTCCGGGCGCCACATTCTTGGCCGCGTTGAGGGCGGCAAAATCGTTCTTGAAGAAGTCTGGCGCTTTGACAATTCTCAGGTCGTCCAGAATGGCCACGACTGCTGGGACTTGGCCGCGCTCGTTACGTCCATCAAAGCGGGCATTGATGCCGCGCTCGCCAAAGGCCCTATTGAGTCCATTGGCATTGACACCTGGGGCGTTGACTTTGTTCTTCTTGACGAAAATAAGAATCTCGTCGGCGACCCCGTTGCCTATCGCGATGCGCGCACCCAAGGCGCGGCGGAGGAGATTGAACGCGAGGTTCTTTCGTTTGCCGACCTCTATGCGCGTACGGGCATTCAGAAGGCCGCGTACAACACGATCTATCAGCTTTGGGCGCTTAAAAAGGAACACCCTGAGCAGTTGGAAAAAGCCGCGCACTTGATGATGATTCCCGAATACCTCACGTTCGCGCTCACGGGGAACATCGCGCACGAATACACCGAGTCCTCGACGACATCGCTCCTTCATGCGGCGAAGAAGGATTGGGATTTTACCATCATTGAGAAACTTGGGTTCCCCAAGCGAATCTTTGGCGCGCTCAATATGCCGGGCACGGTTGTTGGCACTTACAAAGGCGCGAAGGTCATTCTGCCCGCGACGCACGACACAGGCTCGGCCTATCTCGCCGTCCCCGCGCGTGATGACCACGCGGTCTACCTGTCGAGCGGCACGTGGTCGCTCTTGGGCGTTGAAAACGCGGTGCCTGTCACGACGGCGGCGGCGCGGCTTGCGAACTTTACGAACGAGGGCGGCGCGTGGGGGCGCTATCGCTTCCTTAAGAACATCATGGGGCTTTGGATGATTCAGTCCATCCGTCGTGAGCTCAATGGTGTCCAGTATGTCGAAGGCAAGGCGGGCGACGAGACGCGCGAAGCTCTTAAGGCTCTCACCGACTACGAGGCGGGCAAGAAGTATTCCTTCGCGGATCTTGAAATGTCGGCGCGCGCGTCGCAGGCCTTCACGCAGACGGTTGATGTCAACGACACGCGTTTTCTGAATCCGACATCTATGATTGGCGAAGTCTTGGCGGCCGCCGCAGAGGGCGGTCGTGCGCCGACGTGCGTGGGTGAGTTGATGCAGTGCGTCTATCGTTCACTCGCCGCGTGCTACGCCGAGGCGATTCGCCGTCTTTCTGAGATTACAGGCGTCACCTATACGTCTGTGAACATCGTCGGCGGCGGCTCAAAGGATCTCTACCTAAATGCGCTCACGGCCGAGGCGACGGGGCTTGATGTTTTCGCGGGTCCAACGGAGGGGACGGCCATCGGCAACCTCATCGTCCAAATGATGGCGGGTGGCGAATTTGCCTCGCTCGCAGAGGCGCGCGCGGCCATCGTGCGTGGGTAGCGAGAGCGCGAAGTTAAAGGGGGGAACAGGCGATGAAGGAAGAGTTTGTGCGCGTCGCGGCGAGCGTGCCGCTTGTTCGCCCCGCTGACGTCGCTTTTTCGGCGGCTTCAATCCGCGCGTGTTTGGCGGATGCCCTTGAGAAGGGCGCGCGCGTTATCGTTCTGCCTGAGCTCTGCCTCACGGGCTACACGTGCGCCGATCTCTTCTATCAGCCGTCGCTCCTGGAGGCCGCCGAGACCGCGCTCGCCGATCTTCTGCCGCACTGTGGCGAGGCTCTTGTTGCGATTGGTCTTCCTGTGCGCGTTTCGGGGCGCATCTACAATTGTGCGGCAATCGTCGCGGGTCGACGCCTCGTGGGCGTCGTGCCGAAGACGTATCTCCCGAGCACCCATGAGTTCTACGAATCGCGTTGGTTCGCGAGTGCACTCGATCTGGCGGAGCGCGAGGTCACGCTCGCCGGCGCGACCGTGCCGTTCGGCAATGATCTCATCTTCGACTTGGGCGACGGCGCGGTCATCGGCGTTGAACTTTGTGAAGATATGTGGACGGCCAATCCGCCCTCAACGCGCCTTTCATTGCGCGGTGCGAACATCATTCTGAATCTGAGCGCGTCAAATGAACTCGTTGGCAAGACCGCGTATCGCCGTTCCCTCGTCATGGGGCAGTCCGCGCGCTGTCTCGCCGCTTATGCCTACGCGGGCGCGGGCGTTGGCGAATCAACGACCGACCTCGTCTTCGGTGGCCACACGCTGATCGCCGAGAACGGCGCACTGCTTGCGGAGGGCCCGCGCTTCTCGCGCGAACCGCAGTTGACGCTCGCCGATGTTGATGTCGGCTTTCTTGATTTTGACCGTTCGTCGAATTTCGCTTTTCGGAGCGCGGCGAAGACGGTTGGCGAGGTTCGCCGCATCACGCTTGATACTCTCTCCCTCTCTCCCTCAACCCCTTCGCCTCTTCTTCGCCCCATTGACCCGTATCCGTTCGTGCCGTGCGCGGGTGCCGATCGCGATGCACGGTGCGAGGAGATTTTGGCGATTCAGTCGACGGGGTTGGCGACGCGGCTTGATGCCATTCATTGTGCGCATGTTGTTCTCGGTCTCTCGGGCGGGCTTGATAGTGCGCTTGCGCTTCTCGTCTGCGTGGAGGCGTTTGATCGCCTCGGGCTCGACCGCAAGGGCATTCACGCCTACACGCTGCCGGGCTTCGGCACAACGGCGCGGACGAAGGGGAATGCCGATTTGCTTTGCGCGTCGCTCGGCGTGCCGCTTGAGACGATCAATATTACGCCGATGGCGCGCCAACACCTGAAGGATCTTGGGCGCGACGAGTCGGTTCACGACATCACCTACGAGAACACGCAGGCGCGTGGACGCACCTACATCCTAATGGATAAGGCGAATCAGGTTGGCGGCATTCTTGTCGGTACGGGCGACCTCTCGGAACTCGCGCTCGGTTGGTGCACGTATAATGGCGACCACATGAGTATGTACGGCGTCAACGCGGGCGTGCCGAAGACGCTTGTTCGTCATCTTGTTGCGTGGTATGCCGCGAAGCATCAGGAGAGCGCGCCCGCCTTGAACGACATTCTCGCGACGCCCGTTTCGCCAGAGCTTCTGCCGCCGAACGCGGACGGCTCGATCGCGCAGAAGACGGAGGACAAGGTCGGGCCCTACGACCTCCATGACTTCTTCCTTTATCACTTCCTCAGGCGTGGCGCACGCAAGGAGAAGATTCAACGTCTTGCCGAACAAGCGTTCGCAGGGAAGTTCGACGCGGCGACGATTGCGACGTGGCTCAACGTCTTCTTCAAGCGGTTTTATTCTCAGCAGTTCAAGCGCAGTTGTATGCCCGATGGGCCAAAGGTTGGCAGCATCAATCTTTCTCCGCGTGGAGACTGGCGCATGCCGAGCGACGCGCGCCTTTCGGTCTAATCCGTTCTCCGTGTTAAGCGAAAGCAA
>CAVHJW010000074.1:0-7018 GCA_963636335.1 bacterium | reverse complement strand
CGCGTTCGGCAAGGGCCGCCCAACGTTCAACGAGAGACTCGAGCGCGGCCTCAATTTCGGGCAGCTTCGCGTAGCGCGCGTAGTCCTTCACAGGGTCGGAAGCATTGATATCGGCAATCTCCTTCTCAAGAACCTCAATCTTTGACGGCAATGCCTCAAGCTCACGCTTCTCGTTATAGGAAAGTTTCTTCTTCGCCTCAACCTGCGACGATGCCTCACGAACATCGTCGTCCTTCGTCTTTACCGAAGTCTCGCCCTTGTCGCCGCCGCGATCCGACGCATTGGCGCGCGCCTTGCGTTGCCGCACATAATCCTCATATCCACCGGGATAGCTCGCAACCGTTCCGTCCCCTTCCAGAACGAATGTTGAAGTGACAACGTGGTCCAGAAACTCGCGATCATGGCTCACAAGAAGGAGCGTCCCCTTGTAAGCCAAAAGTTGCTCTTCCAAGAGTTCCAACGTCTCAACATCAAGGTCGTTCGTCGGTTCGTCCATGACGAGCAAGTTCGCCGGCTTCAAAAAGAGTTTCGCAAGCATGAGGCGCGCGCGTTCGCCGCCCGAAAGTGCCTTCACAGGTGTGCGCACGCGCTCGGGCGCAAAGAGGAAGTCGGCGAGATAAGAGTAAACATGCTTCTTAACACCGCCCACAATCACCTCATCGCGATCACTCGCAATATTCTCGCCAACCGTCAAGTCGGGCTTTAACTCGCCGCGCAACTGATCCAAAAAGGCCAATGAGACATTTGTCCCCATCGTGACCGCGCCACTCGTGGGCTTCAGCCGCCCCGTGAGCAGATTGAGAAGCGTTGTCTTGCCCGCACCATTGCGCCCCAAAATGCCGATGCGCTCACCCCGCAAGACATCGGCCGTAAAATGCGAGATAATCGGCCGCGCGCCATACGAGAAGGACAGATCCTCAATTTTCAAAACGCGCACACCGCCCGGCGCGGCCGTATCAAGCGTCATCGTGGATGTCCCGACCTGCGTCCGCCGCGCCGCAAACTCCTCGCGCAACTTCATCAAGGCGGCAACGCGCCCCTCGTTTCGTGTCGTCCGCGCCTTCACGCCGCGCCGAATCCACGCCTCTTCTTGCGCGAGTTTCTTTGACTTGCGCGCCCAATAGACGGCCTCATCCGCCAAGAGATCCGCCTTGCGTTTCACGAAGGTCGCATAGTCGCACGGCCAGCCCGAAAGTTCACCACGATCCAAATCGAAAATTTGCGTCGCGATGCGCTTCAAGAAGCGACGATCATGCGTGACAACCAGAACCGCCATCTCACGCGCGCGGCGAATCATCCCCTCCAACCAATCAATCGCCTCAAAGTCAAGGTGATTGGTTGGCTCATCCAAAAGAAGCAAATCGGGCTTCGCCAGAATTGTCTCCTCGAGGCGGGCGCGGCGGATCTCGCCGCCTGAGCGCGCATCCTCGTCCGCGCCCTCGACGCCCTGCGAGACGTAGGCGACTTTGAGGTTCGGCGCGCGCACGATTTCGCCTGCATCGGGCTCGAGCGTCCCCGCAATCACTTTGAAGAGCGTCGATTTGCCCTCGCCATTGCGCCCCGTGAGCGCGGCGCGCATCCCCTTCGAAATCGAAAGCGAAACCTTGTCCAACACCTGCGGCCCGCCGAACGCAAGCGAGACGTCCTTCAACGAGAGGAGAAAGTCGCTCATGCCTTTTCGCGCGCAATCGTCTCGCCAAAGCGCACGCGCGTCTCAAGCCCCGCCGCCGAATGACGCACGAGATCGTCGTCAAACGTGAGCGCCCCCGCAGGCGTCACAAGGATGACGGTCGAGCCACCAAACTTAAAGTAGCCCTTCTCGTCGCCCTTCGCGTGGCGCACACCGTCAAACGTCTGAACAATTGTTCCGACGCCGAACGCGCCAACGTCCACAAGGTAGAAGTCACCAAAAGAGGCGCGGCACGTCACAATCTGGCGTTCGTTGTCGGCGTAGATATCGGGACGTTTCAAAAGCGCAATGGGATTGACCGAATGATATTCGCCGGGCACAACGCGAACAGCACCAATCGTCTCGCAATCGCAGGGGAAGTGAAAACGATGGTAATCAACAGGCGCGAGACGAAAGACGGCAATATCAAACGCGCCCGCCCCCACAGCACCCTCAAACACGGTTCGCAGTGAGCGCGTTGCACCTTTAAGTGGAAAGGGTAAGTCGGCGTCCGCATTCAAGTAAAGGCGCAATCGACCATCACACGGCGCAACAAAGCCCTCGCCGAGGGGGCGCGCGCCTGGCTTCAGACGGCGCGTAAAAAAGGCGTTAAATGACTCATATTCTGAAACAGGCTTTTCGGCTTCATCCACCTCGCAACCTGGAATTGAAGCGAGCGAACGAATCGCGGACTTTGACTTCGGCGAGTCATAGCGCCGCCCCATCCACGCCGAGATGAGACGCGAGCCGAAGAGAACGGGCCAGAGTGTACGCCCAAGCAAAGTCTCGTACGCGAAGCGGAGTGCCTTGTCGCCCATCACCGATTCGGTCACGCGCGCACCACTTCGACGATCTATATAGTCAACACGCATCGCCTACCCCCTCTTCAAAAAACCGCGCTTCACCGCGAGGTTGACCGCCTCGGTGCGATCGTCCGCGCCGAGCTTATAGAAAATGCGCTTCAAATGCATCTTCACGCTATTCTCGCTAATACCCAGTCGCTCGCCGACGAGACGATTGTTAAGCCCTTCCGAAACGGCCGAAAGAACCTCCGTCTCACGTGGAGAAAGCCCCTTCGCGCCCTTGCGTGTTTCGTAGATTTTGCGGATTTCCTCCGTCATAAAAATGTCACCCTGTGCGGCGGCGCGGATGGCCGAAAGAATCTCCTCAATGGGGGCTTCCTTCTGAACATAACCGAGCGCACCCTCCTCAATCGCACGATAGACATCCTCCTCCAAATCAGAGGTCGTGAGCATGACAACGCGCGCCGATGGCACGCGCGCGAGGATATCCGAAAGCGTCTCAATGCCGCCGCGATCGGGCATGCGCACATCAAGAAGCGTGACATCTGGTCGCGTCCGCTCAACAAATTCCGCCGCGCCAAGACCGCCACCCCACTCGCCCGCGAACGACAAATCGGAATCGGAGGCAAGAACGTATTTAAGCCCCGCGCGGACGACAACGTGGTCGTCAATGATGGCGACCGATGTCATTGATGCGCGTTAAAAAGTTGGGTTGAGGCGTAGTAGGGATCAGACGTATAGCGGCACGCGAGACGGCGAAGCCCCGCCTCGTCACCGGGCGTCACGAGATGCGTCATATGAACCTCACACGTTGCCAACTCTGTCAGTTTTTCCATCGCAAGCGCAGCCGCGGGATTCGTCGTCGCCGAAATCGCAAGCGCGATGAGCGCCTCATCAAGGTTAAGCGAGGTGTAGCCGCCTTTCAAAATATCGTTCTTCATGTGCGCGATCGACTGAAGAATTGACGGCGCCAGAAGCGGCAGACGGTCGGGGATGCCCGCGAGACGCTTAACCGCGTTCAAGATGACGGCCGAGCACGCATGAAGTTCATCGGAGTTGCGCCCCGTCACAATCTCGCCCGAATGTAGTTCAATCGCGGCGGCCGAGACAATGAGACCGCCCGCCTTGCCCTTGCCCTGCCGCTGAGCCTCCTCGGCGGCCTCGCGTGCGGCACGGGCGACGAGGCGATCCTCTGTCTTGAGACCGAGCGAGTCCATCAAGCGTTTCGCGCGCGTCAGCGTCTCCTCATCCGTTGAACCCTCCGCGTAGAGGCACTGATAGCGCATATAACGGCGGATGACTTCCTGCTTCGAGGCCTCTTGCACGACAGCGTCGTCAACAATGCCGAATCCGATGCGATTGACGCCCATGTCGGTTGGCGACTTGTAAGGGCATTCGCCTCCCGTCATCTTCTCCCAAATCGTCTTGAGCAGCGGGTAGGCGTCGACGTCGCGATTATAATTGACCGCCGTCTTGCCGTATGCGGCGAGATGATAGGGGTCAATCATATTCTTGTCGTCAAGATCAACCGTGGCCGCCTCATACGCAATGTTGAGCGGGTGATGAAGCGGCATATTCCAAACAGGAAAACTCTCAAACTTGGAATAGCCCGCCTTCTGCCCCATGCGATACTCGTGATAAATCTGCGACAGGCACGTCGCAAACTTGCCCGAACCAGGGCCCGGCGCGGTCACGACGACAATCGGTCGCTCAACGGGCACGTAGTCATTCTTGCCGTAGCCCTCGTCCGAGACGACGGTGTCAACGTCGGTCGGGTAGCCCTGCGTCTTATAATGGTAGTAGACCTTGATGCCACGCGACTCAAGCTTCTGACGAAACTGCTGCGCCGCCTTTTGTCCCTCATAGCGCGTAATAACGACACCGCGCACGAGAAGACCGAGCGCCGTCAAGTCATCAATGAGTTTCAACGCGTCATCGGCGTAGGAGATGCCAAAATCGGCACGCATTTTCTTGCGCTCAATGTCGCCCGAGTAGATGCAAAGAATGACCTCCGCCTGCTCTTTGAGCGTTTGCAAGAGGCGCAATTTCACGTTCGGGTGATAGCCTGGGAGGCAACGCGCCGCGTGAAAGTCGTTCATCAACTTGCCACCGAACTCCAAGTAGAGGCGCGAGTAGCGCTCGGCGCGGCGACGGATCTCCTCCGACTGCTCGGCGAGGTACTTATCGTTGTCAAAACCAATCTTCATCGCCCAAGCTCCTTCAAGATCGCCTCAATCTTGCCACGGCAACGTCCACAGCCGCCACCCGCCTTCGTGTAATTTGTCACCTCCTCGACGGTTGTCAGTTGATTCTCGGTGATGACGCGCCGCACCTCATTCTCGGAGACGTTGTAGCACGTGCAGAGGAGTTCCTCTTCAAGATTCTTATCGGTATTCTTGCCCGTCTCGTAATTCTTGATGGCCGCCTCCATCGCCTCGCGCCCCATCACCGAGCAGTGCATCTTCTGCGGTGGAAGACCGCCCAAGTAGTCGGCAATTTGCTGATTTGTAATCGTCTTCGCCTCGTCAAGCGTCTTACCAATCACCATCTCGGTCAGCGCGGAACTAGACGCAATCGCGCTCGCGCAACCGAATGTTTGGAACTTCGCCTCTTGAATGCGGCCCGCATCATCGAGTTTGAACTGAAACTTGAGCGCGTCTCCGCACGCAAGCGAGCCAACGGTCGCCTCACCATCTGGATTTTCAATCTTTCCCACATTTCGGGGGTTCCGAAAGTGGTCCATCATTTTCTCAGAATAGTCCCACATAGATAGAATAATAAAAGTTGTTAAGAAAGTATTATACCACATTTTTAGATTTTGAAAAAACCCCCTTGCGCGCCTTCTCGGAATATGATATACTATCTCTTGTTTTGGCGGTGCGAGGATAACTCAGTTGGTAGAGTGCCACCTTGCCAAGGTGGTTGTCGCGGGTTCGAGTCCCGTTCCTCGCTCCAACGAAATCGGTGAAGTGGGAGCATAGCTCAGCTGGTAGAGCAAGTGACTCTTAATCACTGGGTCCAGGGTTCGAATCCCTGTGCTCCTACCATTTCAACCGATACAAGGCCGAAAACCTGTGGCTAGGTAGCTCAGTTGGTAGAGCAACGGACTGAAAATCCGTGTGTCGCCGGTTCGATCCCGGCCTTGGCCACCATCAATCCCAATGAAAACCCGCACGAATGCGGGATTTTTTATTAATCAGTATCAAGCCTCGTGAACACGAAGCACTTCACATGCTCATAGCCATATATCTCCTCCAGACAAGGAATATCGCACGAACGCGAGCAGCCGCGTCGTCGCCTCCTCTGGCGACAGTTGCAGCCAATTGAAGCGGCGATTCTTCAGAAGCGTCATAAACTGTGGGTCTGAAAAGATTCGTTGAAGACGACGGACAATGTCCTGCGCCAGTTTCTCCTCGACGCGGGAATAACGGTGTCAGATAGTCGTCAATCTTTGCGGGATAAAGTTCCGCGTTGCGAAGCCGCAATGCGTTAACCACTTCCTTGTACAGGTCAAACGGAATCTTCGTGCGCATTCGGACGACTTCAATCACAAGCCGCTCCAGATCATACGTCCGAATGGCCGCGCCATTGTAGGAAATGCTTGTCGCGCCGACGCGGAGAATCTTCGCAGGGACGAAATGCTGGCAGATTCGAGCATCGGCCATTCGCGACGCAGCTCGATCCGTTGCCAGATGAAGAACATCAGGGATGACGTCGGTCAGTCCTTGGCAGAAGAACGCGCTCTCCAGCGTCACGACGGCATCGGGATATCGCTTCATCGCAATTTCAACAAACGACGCATAGGGCTTGTCCGAATAGATGCCACGATTGACGCGAAGCAACTGACCCTCCACGACCTGACGAGCAATCACCACGTCAGATCCCAGTTCTTTGATCAACTCTTTATGCGTCCTAAGCATTTATGAAAACCTCTGCAACATCTACGACCTTGTGTATGTTTGCATAAGGTATAGCATAATTCTGGCAGAAAAAGCAATTACGGACTTACACTTTCACACTTCTCTCGACGTAGAGCCGAAAGAGATTCACGACATGGCCGGAGACGAACGAGAAGGATCGGCCGTAGGCCATGTCGACGAGCGCGTTGAGCCTCGCGTACACCTTGATGAGTTCGGGCAGCACGACGAGCAGATTGTAGAGTTCCGCAGCGACGCCATCAAATAAAGCGTCTATCAGCAAAGGCACTTTTGCGGCGTGGAGTAGATCACGCATAATCACGTCCAAATTTGATATAATACACCCTATCTACATAGCCATTGTGAAAACACAACAATAGAAAGAAGAACTATGTTTGAAACAGGAGACCTCTTTGAAAATGAGAGCAAAGACTTATTTGCATTCCTTCTATCCGAACTCTCAACATTCGGGGCCCAGACATCCATAGAACATGGATTCTCAGATTACTTTTTCAAGATTGAGAAGAAGACGCCCAAAAGCGGCATTAACTATGTCCTCACGTTAAACGAGATACCATTCCCATACACGATGGAAAATGGCAAGGACAAGATGGTCTCCAATTCGATTG
>CAVHJW010000073.1:0-7077 GCA_963636335.1 bacterium | reverse complement strand
ACCATACCGCCCGAGAAGCGAAACTTTCTGCGATACGACCGCATTGAAGAGCAAAGCGCAAGAATGTGATATACTAGGTGAAGGATTTAAAAGACATGAAAACCGTCTGCCTGAGTTTTGACTTTGAGGAATGCGACCTGCCGCGCGAAGGTGGCGTAGACTTTCCGTTGGAACGTGGCATGGCCGTCTCGCGCGAAGGCGCCACCGCCGTCCTTGACGTGCTCAAGACGGAAGACGTGAAGGCCACATTCTTCTGCACGCTCAATTTTGCGACACACGCACCCGAGGTGATGAAGCGCCTTATCGCAGAAGGTCATGAGATTGCCGCGCATGGCGTTGACCACTTTCGTCCGCAAGAAGGCGATGCGTCGCGCTGTCGGGATGGTCTTCGCGCGCTCTACGGCGTTGAAGCCGTTGGCTACCGTCAACCACGGATGTTCCCCGTCGATGACACCGCGCTCGCACGTGCGGGCTTCACCTATAACTCATCCCTCAACCCCGCGTTCGTGCCCGGCCGCTACATGCACCTCACAACGCCGCGCACCCTCTTCACAAAAGACGGTCTTTTTCAGGTTCCCGCGTCTGTCACGCCGATCATCCGCTTCCCGCTCTTCTGGCTTTCGCTCCACCTCTTGCCCGAGAGACTCTATCAGGCGCTCGTCAAGCGGACGCTCAACCACGATGGACATTTCGTCACGTATTTCCATCCGTGGGAATTCTCACCGTCGTTCGCAACGGAGGCAAAGGCTCTCAACGTCTCGCCGCTCATCCGCCGCAACCTCGGCGCACCGATGCAGACGAGACTCAAGAACCTCATTGCATCCTTGCGCAGTGATGATGTCGCGTTCGCGCCCATCCACCGTTTAACGCAGATTTCCGCCGCGCCTTCACGCTAGTTCTTGAGCGCCGAAAAGACGCGCAGCGCTTGAACGGTTTCGCGGACATCATGAACGCGGACAACCGATGCGCCCGCGAGGGCCGCCCAAAGCGCGATTGCGAGATTACCCGCAAGATCCTTGCCCGCCACCTTCTCGCCCGTCAGACGCTTGACGATGCGCTTGCGGCTCGCGCCAATAAGAACGCGCCCAAACGGCACAAGTTCTGAAATCGTCTTTAGAATTGCGAGATCTTCCTCACGCGTTGTCCCGAAGCCAATCATCGGATCAAGATAAAGCCGCCCCTCAAGCGTCGGGCGAAGCGCGACCGGAATCGCCGCAAGGGGGTCTGGAAGCCGAGCGGGGCAAACGAGTTCGACGGCGGGATGGTTCGCGAGAAGATGTGCCATTTGGGGGACAGGCTCTGAATAGACGCAGTTTATCATTGTCGCGCCAGACTCAATCGCTCGTTCGGCCGTCTCAACATGATAAGTATCAATCGAAAGACGCACACGCCCCCCGCGCAAGACATCGCCTTTTTGCAAAGCATCGAGAACAGGCTTTAGCCGCGCCCACTCGTCCTCCCACGAAAGCGGCAACGCGCCCGGGCGCGTTGACTCGCCCCCTACGTCAAGAATGGCCGCGCCCTCCTCAACGACGTTTCGCGCGCGCCGCACCGCCTCTTCAACCGTGAAAAATTTACCACCGTCCGAAAACGAGTCGGGCGTCACATTAACAATCCCCATCACCTCGCAGGTCATGGACAGCCCCTCTCTACAGATTTGCGAATGGATTACAATTGAACCCACCCGACGCGCTCTTCGGCGCGAAGACCGCCGTCTTGCGCGCGCCAAGAGCGGGGCGCGACGATGACGTGCCACCGCCGACAACAGGGCGCGACTTCGCCGACAGCGAGATGCGCCCGCGCGCCAAGTCAACGCCAATCACCGTGACCTGAAGGCGATCGCCCGCTTTGACCACGCTCGCGGGGTCAGAGACATAATTGTCCGAAAGTTCTGAAAGGTGAATAAGCCCATCTTGATGGACGCCGATGTCAACGAACGCGCCGAAGGCCGTTACATTCGTGACAACGCCCTCAAGTTTCATGCCCTCCTTCACATCCTCAATCTTCGTGACATCCTCGCGGAATGAGGGCGGCTCAAATGTCTTGCGCGGGTCACGACCCGGCTTCACGAGTTCCGAGATGATATCCTTCAAGGTTGGCTCGCCGACGTCTTTCGTGATGTAGGCGCGGATATTGATTTTCTTCGCCGCGAGCGCATTCCCAACGAGATCGGCAACACCGAGACCGACATCCTTCGCCATGCGCTCAACAAGCGCGTAACGTTCGGGGTGAACGGCCGAGGTGTCGAGCGGATTCTTGGCTCCACGAATACGCAAGAAGCCCGCGCACTGCTCAAACGCCTTGGGGCCTAAGCCCTTCACCTTCATGAGATCGTCGCGGCTTGAGAATTTGCCATTCTCGTCTCGCCACTCCACAATCGCTTTCGCGAGCGTCGGCGTCAGACCCGAGACGCGCTCCAAAAGCGGCGCGGAGGCTGTGTTCAATTCAACGCCGACGCCGTTCACGCAACTGACGACAACCTCATCGAGTTTAGAAGCGAGAAGCGGCTGATAAACATCGTGCTGATATTGCCCGACGCCAATTGCCTTCGGATCAACCTTCACGAGTTCCGCAAGCGGATCTTGCAAGCGGCGACCAATTGAGATGGCGCCGCGCACGGTAAGGTCGAGGTCGGGGAACTCTTGGCGCGCAATCTCGCTCGCCGAATAGACGGACGCGCCCGCCTCGGAAACCGAAACAACAATCGGTGTTGGAATTTCAGGGTGCTGCGCCTTGAGACGCTTTAAGGTCTCGCGCACGAATGCTTCCGTTTCACGCCCCGCCGTGCCATTGCCGACGGCAATCGCCTCAACGTGATATTTCGCGACAATCTGCGCGATGGCCTTCGCGCTCTCGGTTGCTTTCAGCTGCGGGAAGAGGACGGTCTTACCGAGATACTTGCCCGTGGCATCAATCATCGCGACCTTGCAACCTGTGCGGATGCCAGGGTCAATCGCCAAAACGGCCTTCTCGCCCAAGGGACTCGCGAGGAGCAAGTGGCGCAGGTTCTCGGCGAACACCTCAACGGCGGCGCGGTCGGCCTCGCCCTTTTTCTCAACCATGACGTCAATTTCGCAACTCGGCGCGAGAAGCCGCTTGTAGGCATCTTCGGCGGCAAGCCTCACCTGCGCATCGCAGAGCGGCGCGGCACGAACGCCGCGCATCGCATCGACAATCTCGACCATGCGATCCACGACAATCTCGCGGTCAAGCTCCAGTTTCACCCAGAGAACCTTCTCGGCCTGACCGCGCCGAATCGCGAGATAGCGGTGCGAGGGGATTGTCGCAATCGGCTCGGAGAAGTCGTAATACTGTTCAAACTTCGTCGGCGTTGTCGGGCGAGGGCTGGCGACCTCGCTCTTCACAACGGCCTTTGTCGCGAAGGCCTGACGCACCGCGCCGCGCACATCGGGAATGTCGGCAATGCGCTCGGCCAAAATATCGCGCGCAAATTGCAGATCCTCCTCGGTCGGCATCTCAACATCTTTCCACGCTTCCACGGCTCCACCCGTCCACGCGCCCTGCCAGATGGCATCGGCGAGCGGCTCATAGCCTTTCTCCTTCGCGACTTGCGCACGCGTGCGACGCTTCGGCTTGAAAGGTTGGTAAAGGTCTTCAAGGCGCGACTTAACAGAACACGCAAGAATCTTCTCCTTCAAGTCATCCGTGAGTTTACCTTGCTCATCGATTGACTTTAAGATGGTCTCCTTGCGCTCATCCAATTCGCGAAAATACGCGAGGCGTTCTTGGATGCGACCAATCTGAACCTCATCAAGATTGCCGTGCGCCTCCTTACGATAACGCGCGATAAAGGGAATCGTTGAGCCTTCTGAAAAAAGCTTCTCAACGGCCGCAACCTGTGTTGTGCGGATCTTCAGTTCGTCTGCAATGCGTTCAATGTGCGTCATTTCTCAAGTCTCTTCCACATCTTCAAAAGTAACACGATGAGGTCCATGCGCCTTCCAGAGCGCGCGCACCGCATCCATCGTCGGTTCAACATAAAGAGGCGTCGCCTGATGACGAAACCACGTATCTTGCCGCTTGGCGAGTTGATACGTGCGCGTCAAGATTTTCTCGCGCGTATCACCCTCGCGATAGCCAATCGCGAGCGCGGCCGTCCGCGACCAGACGGGATAGAGCGCGTGCAAGCGTCTCTTCTCCTCTTCAAGCCCCTTCATAAACATGTCATCGAGTCGCGCGGCAATACGCGCACGCACGATCGCGCGATCAATCTGAATGACAGGATAAGCGGGCGGCGGCATTTCCCACGCGCGATCGAGCCCCCGCAGGAGCGCCGAAAAATAAAGCCCCGTGCCGCCAACAATAATGATGGGCGTCGTCAACGGAACGGTGCGCGCCCATTTCCCCGCCGCACGCAACCACGCGCCCGACGAGAACGGTTCGGCGGGCGTGACAAGGTCGACGCCCCCCATATGAAACGCCTCGCGCTCCTCACGCGAGGGTTTGGCGGTGCCAATATCCATCCCCGTGTAGACATTCATGGAGTCTGCCGAGAGAATGTAAGCACCCATCTCACGCGCAAGCGCGGCGGCGAGCGCGCTCTTGCCGCTCGCCGTCGGGCCTGCCAGAATGTAAGCGTCGCGCGTCAACTAGAAGATCTCACACGTGGGGAGATCCCCCACAAGCGGCTTCGCGTAGTCAATGAACGCGGCGGTCACATCATGGCCATTCTTCGCGATAAATTCGGGCGGCACGCTCCGCGTCAACTTCGCGGCATCCGCAATCGGCCGTGCGCAGTAGGTGGCGGCGTAACGCTTCGTATTCTTGCGCCCAATGCCAATCGTGCCCTTCGTAAACTCACCCGCAATCGCCGAGGCGACTGCAATGGAGCCAACTTCGAAGGCTTCTTCAAGGTCAACGGGCGAAGCGATACCCGGGAAGGAGCGCTGCAAGTAACCGAACGTATCAGCCCGCACGCGCGTCACGCCCGCCTTCGCCTTCAAGAGCTTCGCCAGCGCGTCACCGAGCGCACCCGTGCCCGACATCTGGACATTGCCGTGCGAATCCTTTTCGCCTGAACCGAGTTTCGCGCCGATGGGCGTGCCGTCCTTGCCACGAATCCCTTCAGAGACCGCAATGACGCAACGACCGAACGTCTTCATCGCCGCCTTCACATCGCGCACAAAGGCCGTCTCGGAGAACGGCACCTCGGGCAAGTAGATGAGATGCGGGCCGTCGTCGGGACGGACACGCGCGAGCGCCGAGGCCGCCGTCAAGAAGCCCGCGTCGCGCCCCATGATGACATCAATCTTGACGCCACCCAAGGCGCGATTGTCGAGGTCATCGCCACGAATCGCGCTTGCAACAAACCGCGCCGCCGAGCCATAACCCGGCGTGTGATCACACGAGCGCAAATCGTTGTCGATTGTTTTGGGAATATGGTAGGCGATGAGTGGATAGCCTTCTTTCTCAGCCTCTTCGGCAACGATGCGCGCCGCGTCGGCGGAATCATTGCCGCCGATGTAGAAGAAGTAACCGACATCGCGCTTTTTAAACGCGCGGAAGATTGCCTTGCAATCTTCAACCGTTGGCTTGCGGCGGCACGAACCGAGCGCGGAGCTCGGCGTTTTCGCAATGGCGAGAAGTTTCTTCTCGCTCACCTTCCGAAGGTCGATGTAGTCGCCCTTCAAGATGCCCTCGATGCCGTGTCGCGCGCCGTAGATCTTACCAATCGGCGACGACTTCGCCCGCGCCATCATCACCGCCCCGACGAGCGAGGCGTTGATGACCATTGACGGGCCGCCCGACTGGGCGATGACCATATTCTTCGCCATCTTCTTCTCCTTCCGTTCAGATGAGCGAGAGGTAGAGCTTTTCAATCTCCTTGACCGTGAGGTCGCGCGGGTTCCCCGGGCGGCACGCATCGGCGTAGGCCGACTTCGCGAGGAAGGCGACATCTTCCTTCTTGAGAACGCCCTTCAGGTTCGCTGGAATGCCGACATCCTTCGAGAGCTTCTCAACGGCCGCAATGGCCGCCTGACGCGCCTTCGCGAGCGGCATCTTCTCTGCGCCCTTCACGCCCATGGCGATGGCGATCTTGCGATACTTGTCGCCCGTCTTCGGCGCATTGAACTTCATCGCCGTTGGCAGCAGAATCGCGCACGCCTTGCCGTGCGGCATATCGTAGAGCGCGGAAAGCCCGTGCGCCATTGAGTGGTCAATGCCAAGACCGACGTTCGAGAAGCCCATACCCGCGATGTACTGGCCGAGCGCCATGCCCGCACGACCCGACGGCTTGTTCGCAACGGCATCGCGCAGCGAGAGCGAGATGAGGCGAATGGCCTCCAAGTGCATCATGTCCGTCATCGGGCAGGCGGCCTTCGTGATGAGGCCTTCAATCGCGTGCGTGAGCGCGTCCATACCCGTGAAGGCGGTAAGACCCTTCGGCATCGAGCTCATCATGTCGGGGTCAACGAACGCGACAACGGGAATGTCATGCGGGTCCACGCAGACAAATTTGCGCTTCTTCTCAACGTCCGTGATGACATAATTGATCGTCACTTCCGCCGCCGTGCCAGCCGTTGTCGGGACCGCGAGAATCGGCTTTGAGGGGTTCTTCGTGGGCGCGACGCCTTCAAGCGAGCGCACATCTGCGAAGGACGGGTTCGCGAGAATGATGCCGACCGCCTTCGCCGTGTCCATTGAGCTGCCGCCGCCGATGGCGATAATCGAGTCGGCCTTCGCCTTCTTCGCCGCCTTGACACCATTCTTGACGTTCTCAATCGTCGGGTTCGGCTTAATCTCGGTATAAAGCGCGTATTTGATCTTCGCCTTGTCGAGAAGATCCGTCACCTTCTTCGTAACCCCAAACTTGACGAGGTCGGGATCGGAGAAGACGATCGGCGCTTTAAGACCGCGATGCTTCAGCTCATCAACGATGGACGCAATCGCGCCCGCGCCATGATACGAGGTTTCGTTCAGAATAATTCTATTGACCATGTTATCTGTTCCTTATTTGTTTTCGGTTTCTGATTGAAGTTCATTCAAAAGCGGCGTCGACTCGGCATGCACCTCAGCCTCCGCCTCGGCGCGCGCCGCCGCCTTTTTCTCTTCGGC
>CAVHJW010000072.1:0-7171 GCA_963636335.1 bacterium | reverse complement strand
GCGAGAAGATCTACGCGAACGGACGCCAGTACGTCGTCTATCGCGGCATGGGCTCAATGGCCGCACTCAAGAACGGCAAGGGTTCGCGCGCGCGCTACTTCCAAGACAACGAGGCAGAGGACGAACTCGTGCCGCAGGGCATTGAGGGCATGGTTCCTTATTCGGGTCACGTGAAGTCGATCATGACGCAGTTCTGTGGCGGCCTTCGTGCGTCGCTCGGCTACTGCGGCGCGAAGACAATCGCCGAGCTCCAGGAAAAGGGCAAGTTCTATCGCGTGACGGCGGCGGGTCAGCGTGAGGCGCGTCCGCACGACATCACAATCACGAAGGAAGCACCCAACTACCGCGCGTGAGCAAGAAAAGTCTCACAGACTACGGCCGCGAATGGCTCGACACGTTGGTCGTCGCACTTTCTGTTGCGATGGCCTTTCGTGCTTATTTTTACGAGCCATTTAAGATTCCAACGGGATCGATGCAACCGACATTGTGGGGCTATCACACCGAGGCGAATATTGAGAAGACGAAGGCCGATGCCTTTCCGCTCTCGCTCGCGAAGTGGGCGTGGACAGGCTCGCGCACAGTCGAGTGGCAGGCGCCTCAATCGGGTGTCATCCGCTGTCAGATGCGCGGCGATGGGTTCGCGACGGTAAAGGTTGGCACATCCCCCGAGACGTGGTCAATTCCAACAGACGCGGCGCGTGATCTCCATGGCCGATTCGTACGCGCGGGCGAGACATTTTGGAAGGGGAAGATTACGACAGGCGACTTCATCTTCGTCAACCGTTGGAAGTGGAACTTCTGGCAGCCACATAACGGTCAGGTCATGATCTTCTCAACAACGGGCATTGAGAAACTGCCGCAGGGAACGCACTACATCAAGCGTATGAAGGCGCGCCCAGGCGAGACATATCGCCTGGAGCATCCCGTTGAAGGACGACCCGATGTCGTCACGATGGGTGAGGGCGAGTATTTCGCTTGCGGCGACAATTTCAATAATTCATACGACAGTCGCTACTGGGGCGCGGTGCCGCGCGCGAATCTGCGCGGTGAGGCGTCATTTGTCTTTTGGCCATTCAACGGATGGAGGATTATTCGATGAGCGAGCAACTCATTCAGCTGCCGAGCGTTTTCGGCGACAACGGAAACTTTCTCCTTGAGCGCGAGCTTGGCTCGGGCGGCATGGGCGGCGTCTATATGGGGCGCGACAAAATGCTCGATCGCCCTGTCGCCGTCAAGGTCATGCTGAAGGAACTCGGCGCAGACCCGACATTTGTTGAGAAGTTTAAGAAGGAGGCGCAGGCCGCCGCGCGCCTCATTCACCCGAACATCGTTCAAGTCTACAGCTACGGCATCTGCGAGGGCATGCCCTACATCGCAATGGAGCTTGCCTCGGGCGGTTCGCTTTTCTCGCTCATGAACACCGCGCCTGGCAAGACTGACATTCAGCGCATTCTCAAGATTTGCCAGCAGACGGCGCTTGCGCTTCAGTGCGCGACCGACCAAGGTATCATCCACGGCGATGTGAAGCCCGAGAATATTCTTCTCGATGCGAATGGCAATGCGAAGCTCGTTGACTTCGGCCTCGCCGCGATGCAGAAGGATACGAAGGAAATCTGGGGCACGCCCTATTACATTGCGCCTGAGAAGGTGAAGAAAGAGCCTCTCGATTTTCGCTCTGATATGTATTCGCTTGGTGCGACGCTTTACCACGCTTTGACGGGCGTCGCCCCATTCGAGGGCGAGGACTCCATCGCCGTCGTCAAGAAACGTTTTGAAGGCGCGCCGAAAAAGCCGAGCGAGATCCGCAAGGAAATCCCCGCCGCCGTCGACAAGCTCGTCATGACGATGATCGCGTTGGAAAAAGAAAATCGTTATCCGAGTTTTGAGGCGCTCAAGCAGGCGTTTGTCGATGTTCTCACGACAGGGCTTACGCAAAAGATTGAGCATGTTGACGCCGAGCCGAAGACTGGCACGAAGAGGATTGTCACACTCAAGAAACCGAAGGCCACCGTGAGTGCACCATCGTCATCCGCGCCGTCAAAGCCAGCCTCGAAGCCCCATATTGTTCTGAAGAAGAAGCCTGGCGCGACGCTTGATCCCAAGCCCGTTGATGAGGCGATTGCCGAAATTCCCGAAGACGGAACGGATGACGAGGAGTCATCGGGCAACCTTGGTAAGAAGGTTATCCTCTTCGGCATCGGCATCGTCGGCGCGATTATCGCTGTCGTCGTGGGGCTTGTCTGGTATAAGGCGGCCGAGAAGGCGTCAGAGGAAAAAAGCCAGCAGACCTACGTCGTCACGAAGATTGGCGAGGCGCGTCGTTCCATTGCCAAGACGCGCGAAATGGCCGAGCAGTTTGACAAGGAGTTTGTTGAGTTCGCCCAGCGTGCGACGGAGCAGTGCGAGAAATACACGGACGAGCTGAAGAAACTTTTGCCAGACTATGCCGCATCCATGAAGCCGCCAGAGACGGAGGAACTTAAAAAAGCGCGTGTTGAAGAGATTGAGAAGCCTGCCGCGTCAACAAACGAGACGGCGGGTGCCGCGGCAAGCGACAAGACCGCCCAGAACAAGAAGGCCGATGAGTCGCAGCCTGAAGCGCCGATTGTGGATGTGAGCATTGACGCGCCAATACCAGGAGTTAAGACAACCGAGAAAACGTCTGAGCCGCCCGCCGCGATTAAGGACATCCACACGCTCTGGGAGCGCGCCTACGCCTGTCAGGCGTGCCAGATTCGCATCTCGCGTCTTGCGAAGAAGATTCTCGCGGCATGCGACGGCGCGGACGCGATTCAAGGCACAACGCAGGAGGACGCGAAGGCTTTGGGCGACCTTTCGATGACGGCCAAAGATCTCTACGATCAGATGACCTCGTCGCCCGATGTCACGACGGTGAGAAAGGGCATTTCGCTCATCAAGTCGAAGGGCAAGAAGGTCGTTGAGCAGACGATTCGCGAACTCACGATCAAGAAGGCCGAGGCCGACCGCGCCGCGAAGGCGGCCGAGCAGAAGCGTCTTGAAGAAGAACGCCTCGAGCGCCTCGCCGCTGAGAAGGCGGCTCTCATTGAGGAGGAAACGAAGGCGATTGCGCTCAAATTTGATGCCATCGCGGCGCAGGGATGCTTCCGCCAACTGGACTGGAAACTCGCCCTCCGCCAACTGGATAACGCGAGCGAGGGTTTCAAGACGGCCGAAGGCCAGCTCGCGAAGCAACTTCAGGTCAAGAAGGTGAACGACATGAAGAAGGTGCAGGACATCTTCATCGCGAAACTCAAGGGCTACAAGTTCAAGGGCAAACTCAAAAACGCTGTCGTTGTCTCGGTGAACGCGAAAGAGATTGCCGTCCAGCGTCCCGATAAGAAAAAGCCTGTGAAAATCTCGTGGCAGAAATTCTACAAGGACTACCCCGGCAACTTTAATGAGATCATTAACCATTACATCGTCAACGGCCGCAAGAACTCGTCGCTCAACTTGCGCGAGTGGGCGGACGCGATGACGGGCGTCGCGCTCACGATGCGCCTCGTCTGCTCTGAGGTTGAGGGCGCGGTCACAAAGGCTGAGTTGACGGTGCAGGAGGTTGTCAAGCAGTATCCCGATTATGAGAAGCACTTGAAGCAGATCTTCCCCGATATGACGTTCGGTTCAGCGAGCGACGAGGAAGGCGATTCGGGTAACGAGACGTCGTCGGAGGGCTCGTCAAGTAGCGACGGCGCGGCGGAAGGCGACTCAGACAGTGAGTCGTCTGGCGATGAAGAAGTCGCCGTGATGCCCGAATGATTCTTAACAAAAAGGAGTTTCGAGAAATGATGCAACTGTTGACTGATGACATTCAGAAGGCGATGGGCTCGTCGAGCTTCATCCGCAAGATGTTTGAGAAGGGAATTGAGCTGAAGAAGCAGTTCGGCAATGACGCCGTGTGCGACTTCTCGCTCGGCAACCCCGATGTCCCGCCGCCGAAACGCGCACGCGAAGAACTCGTGCGATTCGCCGATGAGGCCATCAAGCCCCTCGGTCTCGGCTACTGCCCGAATGCGGGCATTCAGTCTGTTCGCGAGGCGATGGCAACGTTTCTCACGAAGCAACAAGAGACGAAGGTCGAGGCGAAGGATGTCGTGATGACCGTTGGCGCGGCGGGGGCGATGGTCGCGTTCTTCCGCGCCGTTGTCTCGCCAGGCGACGAGATTATCACGCCCGCGCCCTACTTCGTTGAATACGGCTCCTACTGCGGGCATTTCGGCGGCGTCCTCAAGACCGTGCCGTCGATTCCTCCGGCATTCTACCCTGACATTGACGGCATCCGCCGCGCGATCACGCCGAAGACGCGCGCGATCATCGTGAACTCGCCGAACAACCCCACGGGCTGCATCTATCCACTTGAGGTGCTTCAGAAAATCGCCGCACTTGTGGACGAAGAGAATGCGCGGCGCGAGAAGATAGAAGGGGCGCGGCCGCTCTTTCTTCTTTCCGATGAGCCGTATCGCGTCTTCGCGTTCGACGGCGCGACGGTGCCCGCGATTCTGCCGCTCACGAAGTGGGCGCTCGTTCTTGGCTCATTCTCAAAGTCGCTCTCTCTCGCGGGCGAACGCGTTGGCTACTTTCTCGGGAACCCCGCGATGCCGAAAGGCGCGGAACTGGTGGCGGCCGTCACGTTGACAAACCGCACGCTCGGCTCGGTGAATGCGCCAGTAATTGGCCAGCGTCTCGCCACCGCGCTTTTGGATGAGACGGTCGACCTTGAGGTTTATGACCGCCGCCGCAAATTGATGGCGAAGGTTCTCTCTGACGCGGGCATTGAATTTGAGATGCCGAAGGGCGCGTTCTACTTCTTTGCGAAAAGTCCCGTCGCAGACGACAAGGTCTTTGTGGACGCGCTCGT
Source organism: bacterium (assembly GCA_963636335.1). GTDB lineage: Bacteria > Verrucomicrobiota > Kiritimatiellia > RFP12 > UBA1067 > UBA1067. Next base: position 2,295 of record CAVHJW010000072.1, on the reverse strand, counting down.
TGAGGAGCGCATTCTCGTCGTTCCGGGAAGCGGCTTTGGCTATGCGGGCTACGTGCGTATCTCGTCCAGTGTTGACGAGGCGATTATCGCGCGCGCGGCCGAGGGCTTTAAGCGTGTTGCGAAAAAGTTGCGCACGGCCTGACAGGAGAAGGGGGATGCTCTCGCTTCTTTTGGCCGCGTCATTTACGTTCACTGCAACGGCAACGGGCGTCGAAAAGGGGACGCCTGTTGAGTTTGCCTTCGCCGAGGCAGACTTCGACCGCGACTACGAGACGATGTTCTTCATTGAGGGCTCTTTGGAGACCTTCTGCGCTGGGCTTGAGGCCGCAGGAATGCCGCGCGGAAAGGGGTTAAGTTCCATCAATTACGACTTCTGGCCCGTTGGCTGTCTCGTCACGTTCTCGCCCGCGCTTGACAAATTCGTTGAGACCGAATATCCAGATGACATTCAAGCCTCGGAGATCGTCTATACAGGTGCGCGGCCCGCAACAACAAACGAGCCCGCCTCGGTCTTTGCGTTCTTCTCTGAGCCGCGTTCGCCGTTCGTCTTTGAGATTCCCTATAATCAGTCGGCCGTCTACGGCGTTCACCGCGCGAAACGGACGATGAAGAAGGGCGAGAAAGTCACCTTCACGCTTTCGTGGGACGAGACCACATTCCCGAAACCCCTTTCGGTCACGGTGTTGCCCGGGCGTCTTAACGCGATTCTCGATGAGATAACGAAGGCACATACGGAACACGCCAAGATTCAGGTTCAAGTCGACTTTGACGGCGCGGTCACGGTTGAGGAGGCGAACCTCGTCGCCGAGGCCCTCAACCTCGTTGAGTCGAACGTGACGATGTTCAATGGTTCTGTGGCGGGCCATCTCTACTATCAGTCGTTTTTGCCGAACGACGAATGGACGAACCGCCACACGCGCGTCGCTCAGCCGCTTGAGCTCCACTTCGACGAGGACGGCCGTGCGCGGCTTCTCTACATTGAAAGCGACTGGACGAGCGAAGGGCTTGATCCCACGCTCACGGAGCACGAAATCCCGTTCAACGAAGCGACGAAATATACCGAGGAACTCACGACATTCATCTACGCCGCGCCGTCGATGCCGCTTCAGCGCATTTACGACGTCATCGCAAAGATGCCGAAAAGGGTCGTTGAAGTCTGCTACGTCTTTCAGATGGATAAACCGTAGTTTACATAACACCGATTATGCGCAAAGGAGAAGAACATGGATAATACCCCTCACGTCGAGATCGGCCCAGATATTCCCCCGACGAACGCGATGCGCGTCTTCGGCGACACGGGCAGCGAAGAATTTCCCGTTCTCAAGGCGTTCCAGCAGTACATTGACGCCGAGCAAAACAAGGCGCGTAAGCGGATGATCGCGTTGTCGATTTTCTTTGCGTTCCTTATGACGGTCGTCATTGTCGTCTTTCTCATCATTCTCAATCACGCGAGCGCGCGCAACCAGGCGCTCAACGATCGGCTCATTGACTACATGATGAAGAAAGATGCCGATCGTCAGGCCGCCGTTGTCGTCCAACCGCAAGCCGACCACTCGGCCGTCCTCAATCTCGCCTCAAAGATTGACGAGATGCAGCGCAAGATGGACGATGCGAACAAGAAGGCCGAAGCCGAGACTCTCGCGCGTCAGGAGGCCGAGAAGAAGGAAGCCGCGCGTCTTGAGTCTGAAAAAGCGTCGCGCCTCGCGCTTGAAAAGGCCAAGCTCAACGAGGAGATTGAGATTGCGCGCCTCAAGGCGGAACTCGCCGCCGAGCGCGAGAAAGCCTCCAAGGCACGTGAGACGCAACGCGAGGCGGAGTTGGAAGCCTATCGCCGCAAGTATTATCCGGAACTCTACAAGACGAAAACACCCGCCACCACGACGACAAAGAGGCCAGCCGCCACGACGACGCCAACGCGCAAGACGACAACGGCGAAATCGTCGCGCGAGGAAGAGGAGGCCGCCATTGATGCCCTTCTCGATGAACTGAGCAAAGATGAGACAGACTACTTTGAGGAGGATGCGTTGACAACGGAGGAAGATCCTTACACGATTCCTGTTGAGGTCAAAGGCGTGCGATCAAATTGGCGCATTCCCTAAAAATAACCTTATGCAGACATCTCGTTTCTGTGCTATACTTATAGAAACCATTTAACACCAACAAACCAAACACAAAGGACAAATAAAAATGGAAGTCGTTATCTGCAAGACGAAGGAAGAAGCCTCAAAGCTTGCCGCGGCCATGATCACCGCGCAGGTCAAGAAGAACCCGAAGACCGTGCTCGGCCTCGCGACC
>CAVHJW010000071.1:0-7193 GCA_963636335.1 bacterium | reverse complement strand
CCATCGCGGCGATTCAGATTATCAAGTCGAATCATAGTGTTTTTGGCTTTGACTTTAACTCGCGGGCGGGGCGTACTAATGGAACAGCAACGTTCGCGGCATCCACGGTGGGCGAGCTTGTCCCTTGCGCAAACTGGGTTCATTGTGTCAACGCGCCGAATGGGTCAACCAATTTCACCTCAGGCACTTCTTCGGCCTTTGTGACGTGGAGTTGCAAGAATGTCTATTCAACGGCTGCCAACAGAGATACGGCGGCGGATACGACCTTTATTCATGGCTATCTTGATGACGGAGGTTCGGGAATCACGATTTCGTGCACGAACATTCCATTTGCCAAGTATGATGTCGTCATCTACATGGCAACGGAAGCGGGGAGTAAGGCATTCACGGCGCCGACGGTCAATAACAAGCAGTATACGTATGACTCAACGAATCCCGCAAAGGCGAAAGAAGGGTCTGATACCTTTGGCAATTCTAATATTCATGATTCTTGCGCGTATGGCACAAATGTCCTTCGTGTCCGAGATCTCACGGGAGACCTGACGATTACTTCTGCTGGAACAAGTTCAGGACCTCGTGGTTGCATTGCCGCCATTCAGATTCTTGACTCGCCCGCGACGATGACGGTCGGTGGCGCGAACGCGGCCGAGAAGAACTGGTCAGAGACGGCTATCTGGAATGTCTCCTCTGCCGCGACGAATGATCTCGTCGAAGTTGATCTTCAGGGCGATGCAATAGTCACGCTTGATGCCGATATGAATCTGGATCAGTTGACGGTGCGGAATGGTCACAAGTTGACGCTTAAAAGTGCGGATCCGGCGAAGACGGTCTCAATTGACAGCATCGCCTTGAGGGATGGCGCGACATTGGCGATTGCGAGCGAAGGACTCGCGAGTGTCATTGACAATACGGCAATTTATAAGACACTGATCAATGACTATCAGCCGGCGTCTTCTCTCGACTCGCGCACGTATGGCAACATTTATACGCAGGGCGCGGGCGCGTCGGGCTCCTCAAGGACTATTAATGCGCAGGGCGGCTCGGTTACGCTCTCGGGCACGGACAAGACCTACTATGTAAACGGCGGCATTTCGGGAACGCAGACAACGGTCGTTTTTGATAATACAAAGGTTGACTACGGCACGGGTCAGTTCTCGGCGGGTCAGGCGGATTATATTCTGAGTAATGCGACTGTTTCCGCCACGCGTCTTATTCTTGTTCAAGACGGCGATAGCCGTACATCAAAGATGACGTTGAATGGCAAATCTTCTGTCTCGATTACGGGAACGACGGAGGAAGATTCAACGGCTAATTCCATTATGTTTGGACATTATAAGGGTGGCACTTCGATCTTTACGTTGAACGACGAGTCAACATTTACGGCAGCATCGCAGGTTCTGGTTGGCAAGTCAGGTGGAACACATACAATTAACGTGAATGGTGGTACATTCACGGCGCCTGGTATTAAACTTGCGGGTCGTGCGAGCGGGAATGGTGCGAATGGTACAAACAAATTGAATATCAATGGTGGCACGCTTTCTCTCGGAACGGTTGGCATCACATCCTATCATACGGCGAATACGATGGCAATCGCAGTTGGTGGAGATGCGACAATTGAAGCAACGGCGGCGACACTCCCGATTTCTCAGGCGATGACGGTCAGTGATGGCAAGACGCTTACGATCAAGAAGGCAACGGCGAATACGAGCGAGTCTGTTGCATTGACGCTCTCGGGCGCGATTTCAGGAACGGGCAAAATCAAGATTGAGGAAGGTATCTCAACGGTTGACTTTGGAACAACGCGCACGACGACGCCTTTTGAGGTTTCTGCCAACACGGTCTTCAAGGCAAGACTCTCCGCTTATGGTGAGACGATGACATTCTACCTTACTGGTTTTACAGATACGAAGAAATTCGTTGTTATGAGTCCAGATGGGTCGGAAGACATCACGGCTAATTGCACGACGACGATTGCCAATGGTGTGGTGACAATCAAGTCTTATCCTGCGTTTACAGTCTCAACAGAAACGGCAAATCTCTCAACGTCGGATAATTGGTCTGGTGGCGAGTTTGTGAAGGAAGGGGTTGTTTATATCATCAATACATTGGGCGCAGAGGCGACAATCACCGTTCCTGAAGCGTGCACGTATGAGGGAATTTATGTGCAGGGCAAGGTCCGCTTCAAATTTGAGAACGGCGCGAAACTTTCGGATTCTTGTTGCCAGATTAACCTTATGGATGCGAATACAACGCTTGTTATTGATGGCGCAACGAATGAGATTGAACAAAATTACAGCAACGTGATTGCTGGTGAGGGCGCGGTTGAAGTGTACGGCACCGTTTGTATGAAGTCTCCATCAACCTTCACGGGCGGAATCACGGCAAAGACGAATGCAACGCTCTCAACTTCCTCAACCGAGGGTCGTGGTTATGGTGAGACTACTGGAACGATGACAATTGAAGGCGGTGCGACGGTTGACTTCACGAACGCTGGAACGCTCGCGGGGCTTGTCTTGAAGCCGACGAGCACGGGCGCAGTCACACTTAATAATCTTGGTAGCCTGACGCGCAGTAGCGTTGCGCTTGACCTCTCTGCATGCCGAGCGGGCTTGAAGGTTGGCGAGTCGCAAGTCGCTGTGAAGGGGACATCTTCGTCTATTGTTTCTGACTTTGCTACGATTTCGGGCGATTGTGATTGGCTTGATATCTCCTACAATGATGCGGGCACTGAGCTGAGCATTCGCAAGTTGGCAGATCCGAAGAAAAAGTTCATGCATTATGACTTCAATCAGTCATCGCTTTCAGCCGAGGAAGTCGCGAGCGATTCTAAGTATCATATTAGCTCTTATGGTGGAGAAGCCGTGACTCCAACGGTCGTCAAGCGCGGTAAGACAGGGACTTCGGCTCGGATCTTCTTCAAGGATAATGATGAAAACTATGTACCATATTTTTCTTCCATCTCGGCTGGAAAGCAGTTTCTCTATTCGGGCGCGCTTTCTGTCACGACGGTCGCGCGCGTCATGTGCGCACATGCATCAGGAGATTCGGTCATTCTTTGGGCTCTTGGTAGTGAGCTTGGGAAGAACTGTTTGGGTCTCGTTGCCGTCAATGAGACGACCGTTGCATTCGCGCAGGTTGGCAATAGTAATGCAAAGGTGATTTGTCAGGTTGAGGGTATTCCAAATCTGACGACTGAATATCATTTCTTTGCCGTCGTGATTGATGGCACGAAGGCAACACTTTACGTTGATAAGATGACACCTGTTGAAGGGACGACTGAGGTGACAGATCTTGGTCAGAATGGTCAGATTGGATCAAGTTTTGGAGGGCTGGCGAGTGGCTATTCGCGTGTTGACTCAACGGGTTACTACCTTGACGACTGGGCGATTTATGATCTTGCGCTCACGGCGGACGAAGTCAATGCGCTTCGCAAGAAATACTGCCCGACGCCGTTTATGATCACCGCAGAATAACGCGTTGAGGTTTCATGCACGGGTCGTCTCGTTCTCAATCACGGCCCTTAAAGCGACACGCCCACCCGTGTCGCTTTTTATTTGCCCCTCTTGCCACGGACGCGCAAATATCCTATAATCTCTTGTCTATGGAAAGTTCCATTTCTCTTCAGTTCCTCGGCACGGGCACGAGCGTTGGCGTGCCGCAGATTGGTTGCCATTGTAAAGTCTGCACATCAAAAGATCCGCGCGATAAGCGGCGTCGCTGTGGCGTCTACGTACGTTCCGACAACGCGGCCTTTCTCATTGATACGCCGCCCGAAATGCGCCTGACCTGCTGCGAACTCGGCATTGAGAAGGTTGATGCGGTTGTTCTCACGCATGCGCACATGGATCATGTCGCGGGCTTTGACGATGTTCGACGCTTCAATACAATCAACGGCACATGGGTTCAATGTGATCCAAACGAGGAGGGCGCGAATGGTCGCACGACGCGCCCAATCGGCAAAGTCATGCCTTGCTACGCGATGAAGGAGACCGAGGAGCAGATGCACAAGATCTTTCCCTACATCACGGCGAAGGGTGGCGAACATGGTCTCTTTCGCCCCATGATTGAATTTTGCAACGACAACACCTTTATGATTGGCGACATCGCCGTTGAGCGTCTGGCCGTTGAGCATGGCTTCCCTTGTTCGGGCTATCTCATCGCGAACCGCCTCGCTTATATTTCGGACTGTCACGAACTTCCTGACGCGACGGTCGAGCGGCTTCAGGGCGTTGACACGCTCGTTCTCAACTGTCTGCGCGAGCGCGAGCATCCGACGCACCTCAACCTCGCACGTGCGCTCGCCTACATCGCGCGCATCGCGCCGCGCCGCGCCTATCTGACGCATCTGTGTCACGATTTTACGCACGAGGAGTGGCTTCAGAAGTTGCCGCCGCACATCGAGCCGGCTTACGACGGCCTCGTCATCCGCGCCTAATACCGCCGCATCTGCTCGCCCTGCGGGGCTCAGAATTGGTTTTCGGCGGCATTCGCACGCGAAAGTATGGTAAAATAGTCTTTCTTATGAATGTCGTCTCTCTCGTCGGTCGCCCGAACACGGGCAAAAGCGCGCTCTTCAACCGCATTGCGAAGAAGCGCGTTGCCATCGTCTTTGATCAGCCAGGTGTGACGCGCGACCGCGTGACGCGCGAGGTTGAAATTTTGGATCGCAAGGTCATGCTCGTTGATACGGGTGGCATTGCGTTTGATAAGCACGTGACGCGCGACCCGCTTGATGACGAGACGCGTAGTCAAGCCGCCCTCGCGGTTGAAGATTCCGCCGTCTGCGTCATTGTCGTGGACGCGCGCGAAGGGGTCACGCCTCTCGATAGTGAGGTGATTCAGCGCGTGCGCGAGTCGGGCGTGCCGTGCCTCATTGCGGCGAACAAGTGTGACACGGCGAGTGATGACGACCGCGCACTTGAGTTCGAGCGCTTCGGCTTGCCCGTCTTTGCAATCTCGGCCGAGCATGGGCGTGGCGTCGCATCCCTCGTTGAATCGGTTGTTAAGCGCCTCCCACCTGCGGAGGCAGATGAGAGTGCGACCCGCCCGTTGCGCGTCGCCATCGTCGGCCGCCCGAACGCGGGCAAAAGTTCTTACATCAACCGTCTCTTGAATGCCCCGCGTGTCATCGTTTCGGAGATTGCGGGCACAACGCGCGATGCCGTTGAGGTGCCGTTCACGATTGGCTCGGGGCCTGAGGCGCGGCACTATATGCTCGTTGATACGGCCGGCATGAAGCCGCATACGAAGATGTCAAAGACATCGGTCGACAACTTCTCGCTCTTCCGCTCGGAGCAAGCGATTGAAGAGGCCGATGTTGTCATCCTCTTGCTGGACCCCGTCATGGGTCCGACGATCCAAGATAAACGCATCGCGGGCAAGATTCTGGACGCAAACAAGGCCACGATTCTCATGCTCAACAAGTGGGATCTCGCCTTGAAGAGCGGCATCACCGATGAGAAGAAGGCCGCCGAGGCCGTCCGCAAGATGATGCCATTCCTCTCGTTTGCGCCGATTGTCTTCTGCTCCAACACCTCGGGCTACAACATTCGCAAGACGGTTGAGGCGATTGACCGTGTCGCGGCCAATGCCTCGGTGAAATTGCCGACAGGTATTCTGAATCGTACGATTGAGACGGCAACGAAGAAGACGCTCTCGCCGATGGTGCGGGGTAAGCGGCTTAAAATTTATTATGCGCTTCAGGTCTCGACGAACCCGCAGACGATTCGCCTTTTTGTGAACGATCCGGCGCTAGTGACGAACGCTTATCTCGCCTATATCGACCGCTCCATTCGTGCGCGTTTTGGTCTTGAGGGCGCGCCGCTTCGTATTTTCCTCAAGGCGCGCACGCGCAAAGAGCTGAAGTAGGATGCACCGCCTGCTCGTTGAGACATCGCAACTGGAGGAAGCGTGTCCCACGCTTTCCAAGGACGCGGCGCAACATTTGCGTGTTGTTCGTCCGAAAGAGGGCGAGCAAATTGAGCTTTTTGATGGGCAAGGGCGAACGCGCCTCTTTCGTCTTACGGGCGGCGTCCTTCGTGTCGATGCGCCGATTCGGTCGTTTCCGCCTCCGACGGCCTCGCTCACGCTTTTTGCTTGCATCACGAAGGGGGCGCGGTGGGACTGGACAATCGAAAAGGCGACGGAGCTGGGCGTGACGCGCATCGTCCCGGTCTTGAGTGCGCGGACGATTGTGCGGCTTCAGGCCGATGAATATGAGGCCAAGCGCCTTCGTTGGCAACGCATCGCCGAGGAGGCGGCGCGTCAGTCTGATGCGGTGTTTCTGCCCGAGATTCACGCGCCTCTGACGTTTGACGAGTCGTTGTCGCTTGTTCGTGAGACGACTTGCTTCGTTGGCGCGTTGACAACGCCTCCCCCCAAAACGATTGGTGAGGAATTATCTTCATTTGAACATTCATCCGCGCACTTTTCTGGGGGCTCGCCTCTTCATCTTTCAACCTTTATTGGCCCTGAAGGCGACTTCACGCCCGAAGAACTGTCTGCGCTTCTTGAGAGGGCAACGCCCGTCAGTTTGGGTTCAACGATTCTTCGCGCCGAAACGGCGGCTCTTTACGCGCTTTCAGTCTTGAAGGCTTTCTTGGATGTACACGCTCGTTGAAATTTTTGAGTCCTTGCAAGGCGAGGGGCGCAACATGGGTCGGCCGTGTGTCTTTGTGCGTTTTGCCTCGTGCAATCTCGCTTGCCCGTGGTGCGACACGGATGTCGCGCCGCGCTTCACGCTTTCGCTCGATGACCTCGTCGCAGAGGTGAAGACGTTTCGCGCGAAGAGCGTGATTCTGACGGGCGGCGAGCCGACGATTCAGACGGGCATGGACGAATTGGTCGCCGCGCTGAAAGGGGCGGGCTACTGGATTGGCGTTGAGACGAATGGGACGAACGCGCCCACATGGCTTGATGCGGTTGACTATGTTGCCTGTTCGCCCAAGGCCGAGTTCCCAGACGCATTGCGTCTTAAAGCGGCCGATGAGGTGCGCGTTGTCGCCTCTTCGCTGGATGTCCTCGATTTTGCGCGCACGGTGCGCACGCGAATTGTTGCGACGGATTACTACATTTCGCCCTGCGAGCGCGATGGACAGATTGACTTCGCAACGGCGAAGGCTGTGCTCGCACGACTGGATGGCTTCTCGCTCTCTGTCCAGCTTCACAAAATCCTCGGCTTTAGGTAATTTTGA
>CAVHJW010000070.1:0-7250 GCA_963636335.1 bacterium | reverse complement strand
TGCGGTAAAGAAAGTCGTGTAAGAATTTGCAAGATTGTGGATTCTTATTAGTAGGAACATAAACCCTGTATCGGAGATTCAAACAATGAAATATTTTGGGATAACATTGGGTTTTGTTATAATTACCACAATTTTATGGAATTGTATATCAAAAAAACAATATCTTAGCGCGGTAGGTTTTGCTTTTGCAACTGTTTGTGGTAGCGTTTTTGGGTATTATCTTGATGTTAATCAGCATAACATTATTAAAACCTTTACAGATACTATTGCGTTTGTCTTTAGTGTCATTCTTCCTGTCTTTCTTCCGGTCTTGGGTTTTGCTCTTATGATCTTTGGGCCTAAGAGTCGTGGAAGCTCATCACCAACTCTTGAAGAACTTGAAAAAGGGCTTGAAGAATTTGAAAAGAAGGCTTACAAAAAGAGGCACCCCAGTAAAAAGCGACGCACCAGAAAGAATACGAAAAACTGAAATGCGTGGCAATGGATTTAATTTGCCCCTTGTGCTTTAGGTGAGAACATTGGCGGGGAAGGGCGAAATATGTTATAATTCAATATATTTCAATATTGGGGGAGGGCGGATGAAAGAGATTCATGTTGGCATTTTGGGCTTTGGCACGGTGGGCGCGGGCGTTGCAGAAGGGCTTCTGAAGCACCGCGAGGTGATGCGCCTAAGAACGGGCGTTGACATCGTCCTGAAGCGCATCTCCGACCTCGACATCACGACATCGCGCGGCGTTGAGATTCCAGCGGGAATCCTCACGACAGACTCTGCCGCGCTCGTCGCCGATCCAGACATTGACATCGTCGTTGAGACAATTGGCGGGACAACCATCGCGAAGACGCTCGTTCTCGCCGCGCTCAATGCGAAGAAGTGCGTGGTGACGGCGAACAAGAAACTCCTCGCTGAGTATGGTCGCGAAATCTTTGACACGGCCGAGCGGATGGGTGTTGAAATCTATTTCGGCGCGTCCGTTGGCGGCGGCATCCCGATCATCCGCGTTTTGCGCGAGGGGCTTGTCTCAAACGAGATTGAGTCAATTTATGGCATCTTGAATGGCACATGCAACTACATCCTCACGCGCATGGAGCGCGAGGGCGCGCCCTTTGATGAGGTCTTAAAAGATGCCCAGCGCCTCGGCTACGCAGAGGCGAATCCCTCGCTTGATATTGATGGGTTCGATACCGCGCATAAGGCGTGCATCTTGGCTTCGCTCGCCTACGGCTTCCACCCAACATTTGCCGACGTGCAGGTTGAGGGCATCCGAAATCTTGACGGCATTGATGTTCGGTATGCGGCCGATTTCGGCTACCGCATCAAGCTTCTCGCGATTGTTGCGAAGGACGGCGACGAGGTGGAGGTCGGCGTTCATCCGACGCTCATCCCGCTCTCGCATATGCTCTCAAGCGTCAACGATGCGTTCAACGCGGCCATGGTCAAGGGCGATATGTCGGATTACACGATGTATTATGGGCGCGGCGCGGGGCGCGCACCGACGGCCTCCACGGTCGTCGGCGATATCGCCGACATCGCCGTCAGCCTCGCGCATGGCGAGCGCCGTCACGTGCGTGGCACGCCGACCTATGGCGAAGGGATGTTGCGCCTCAAGTCGCCCGGTGAAATCGTCTCGAAGTTTTATGTGCGCTTCATGGTCGCCGACCGCCCAGGCGCGTTTGGCACCATTGCGACGATCCTTGGGCGGCACGGCGTCTCGATTGCGGGCGCGATGCAGAAGGAGGCTGGCGAGAAGGGCTTCGTCCCCGTCGTCGCGCTTTTGCACGAGGCGAAAACGGCGAACGTTGAGGCCGCGCTCAATGAGATCGTTGCGACGGGTGTTGTCGGCCTCGCGCCCGTCAAGCTACGCATGATTTAATAAGGAGGTGTGGCGATGCAGGAGACCGTCAACGTCCTGACGCTCAAGTGGGGCGACGCCTATTCGGCGGAATACGTGAACCGCATCTACCGCGGCGTCAAGCGCAATCTGAAGCGTCCGTTCCGATTCGTCTGCGTGACGGACGACCCGAAGGGGCTGTGTGAGGGCGTCGAGCCGGTCGCGTTTCCCGCGAAGCCCGGCTGGATGAACCTGAACGCGCGCTACTGCGCCTGGCCGAACATCTATGTGAAGCTCCTCATCTTCGAGCCAGGCTTCGCGAACCTCGTTGGCCCGACGCTCTTTCTCGACATCGACCAGATCATCGTCGGCGACCTGGATCGTTTCTTCGACTACAAGCCCGGCGAATTCTGCATCATTCACAACTGGATCGAGCGGCGCAAGCGGATCTTTCGCAAGATCCCGTTCTGCGGGAACTCGAGTTGCTTCCGCTTCGACGCGGGCGAGAAGAGCCGCTACATCTTTGAGACGTTTAGGAGCGAGGCGGACGTCGCGATGGACCCTGAGGTCTTCAGCACGGAGCAGGAATATATGACGCACGCCGTTGGGCACGACAAGGTCAACTTTTGGCCGAACGACTTCGTAGTCTCGTTTAAACGCGCGTGCATCTGGCCGTGGCCGCTTAACCACTTTCTGATGCCGCGCCTCAAGCCTGGCGCGAGCATTCTCTGCTTCCACGGCAACCCGAATCCTGAGCAGGCCATCGCGGGCTATCGCGGTAAGCATCTCAACACATGGACGAAGCCGTGTCCGTGGGTGAAGGATCTTTGGGATTGATGAAGACGTTCCTTGTCAACCTCGATCGCAGTCCCGAGCGGCTCGCGTTCATGAAGGCGCAGCTTGACCGGCTCGGAATTGCCTTCGAGCGCATCCCCGCCATTGACGGACGCGCCCTCACGCCCGCCGATCGCGCCCGCCGTTTCTCGCGTGTTCGCTCGTTCATTGCCGCGAAAAAGCGGCTGAGCGATGCAGAGATCGGTGTTGCGCTTTCCCACGGCGACTGCTGTCGGCGGATGGTTGCGGCGAACGTTCCGGTCGCGCTTATCCTTGAAGACGACGTCGCGCTTGCAGATGGCTTTCCCGAGGCGCTCTCCCGCGCGGAGAAGTTCCTCGACCCGGCGCGTCCGCAGGTCGCCGTCTTCTCCGGCTACGGCATCGAAGGCGGCGAGACGCGGCCACCAGAAATCTGCCGTGAGTCGGCACTCTGGTGCGCGGATGCCTACTGCCTTACGCTCGCCGCCGCGAAGTTGATCCTGAAGGCGAATGACCCCGTCTTGACTGTCGCCGATTCATTTAAGCGTTGGCACAAAGGGTTCGGTCTTGAGCTTTATCGCATTTTTCCGACGATGGCGAGGCAGGCAGACGAGATGTTCGCAAGCGAGAACATGATTTTGCCGAAGTCGAACGGGCTCATCCGCAATGTCTTGTGGCTCGCGGACTGGATTCTCTGGAAGGTGATGGGGAGGTAGGCGAAATCGTGATTTGCGAAAGACAGCGGGGTTGTCCTATATTGTTGAGGAGGCGAGAACATGTCTGAGACGAAACGCGTCTGGCTTGTCGCGCTCGCCTACTGGGCGATCTTCGCGACATTGACCATCGCTCTCTATCCCGTGACGATGATGGATTCGATTACGCGTTACGCGCCGATGGCGGATGCCTTTGCGCGCGGCGACTGGCGCCTCGCGTTCCATCCGCGCTTCGGCGTGCTCTTCCAGATTTTGAGTGGCGGGCTCGTCGCGTTGACGGGGATGTCGGGCGAGCACGCGATTCAGGTCGTCGGCATCGGCTTCGTCGCACTCGCGGGCGTGCCGCTCTTCTTCCTCGTGAAGCACCTCTTCGGTGCGACGGTCGCGTGGTGGGCGCTTGCGCTTCTCTTCGCGAACGACGAGATGACGCGCCACGCGATGGACGGACTGCGCGATCCCGGCAAGTGCCTCGCGTTCGCGCTCCTCGGCTATGGCGCGGTCGCGCGGCGTCCGCTTTGTATCAGTCTCGGCCTCTTCGTCTTCATCTCGCTCTTCTCGTATGGCTTCGCCGTTGGGAGCGTCCTCGTCTTCGCGTGGTGCGTCGGCGTGCTCGTCTGGGCGATTCGCAGTCGTCAGTTCGACGGCGAAATCATCTCGTCGCTTCTTTGGCCGTCGCTCGGTTGGGCGCTCGGCACGGCGGCCGTCACGGTGATGACGCACGCTTTCACGGGACACTGGCTGCCCGCGCCGCACTTCATCAAGATCTTGGGAGGTTGGCTATGATCGTCCTTCTCATCATCGCCGTCGCCGCCATCGTTTGGCGCATCGCGACGAAACGCTTCACCGCGGCCGAGTGGATCGTCCTCGCAATCGCTGTGCTCAATTACGCCGTTCTTGCGGGACAGATGCTGGGCTGCTATGGCTTTCGCAACTACGATCCGCCAGAGCAGCGCTATTGGATTCAGTCGGGCGTTTTGTTCCTTGGCTGGGCGGCGTGGGGAATTCTTGAAGTCTCGCGCCTCGCCGCGCAAAAGTGGCGTCCCGCAAAATTCTTGTTGCCTGTTGTTGTGGTCGCTCTGATGGCGATTGACATCGCGATGCTCGTGAAGCCGCACGTGCCTGGCTCGCGGCGCAACGCCTATTTGCGTGCTTGCGACTGGGCGGAGGAAAAGATTCGCGCAGACTACCAGGGGCCGGCGAAGGACACCGAGAGGGTCTACGGGAATCAGGAGTATCATGAGGAGAAGCGTCCCGCCATCATCGCGCACACGGGGCTTCTCGCATATCGCCTGAACGGACGCCATGCGAGCCCAGGCAATTTCGGCGCGATTGACTTACCCGACTACGTTTTTGATGAAGACAAGAAAATTCATTTGCCGAAAGATGCGCGCTACGAGCTCATGGATCGCGTGTCGTTCGGCAAGCGCTCGTTTTCGCTCTATCGCCGTGTGAAGGAGACAAAGTAAGATGGGCGCGGGTCGCCTTCGCGTCGTCGCGTTGATAGTTGCGGATGTCCTCTGCATCGTGGGCGTCTGGGCGTTCGTCGTTTTCGCCTACTATTTGACGGGCTTCGGCCTCTATTCACCATCCGCCTATCTCCACGCGTGGCTGGTTGTCGTTCTGTTCGTTGCGATCAACGCCGTCTCGCGTCTCTATCACGGGCGCGGTAGTTATCCCGGCATGCCGCTCGGACCCGTTGAGGAGTTCCGCCGTCTCGTCTTGAGCGCGCTTTTGACGCATCTTCTCGTGATGGCCGTTCTCGGCTTCAGCCGCGAGGTTGAACAGATCTCGCGCTTTGTGCTGGTCGTCTCTGCGTTCCTGACGGCGGTGTCGGCGCAGACCATCCGCGACATGATGCGCCGCCTCTTAAAGCGTTTTGACATTGGGCAAATACCCGCGTTCGTCGTGGGCGAGGGCGAGACGGCGGCGTGTCTCGCGACGCAGTTGGAGGCGAGTGCCTACTTCGGCTTCCGCATCGTGCGGCGGTTCGGACGCGATGCGTTGCGCGAGATCGTTGCGGCGGGGCGCGAGACGAACGTGCAGCACCTCTTTTGCTGTTATCGCGATGACCGGTTCTTCCGTGCGCAGCTTGCGTCCTTCACGCAGCAGTTCGCGTTCGTTGAATACCTGCCGACAATCGAGGCGTTTCCCGTCGCGGGGGCGCGGGCGATTTCGGTTGGTTCGCTCGGCGGACTTGAGATGGTTAACCAACGGCGGATGAAGATTCTTGCGTGGGAGAAGAATGTGATTGACTTTACGCTCTCCCTGCTCATCTCCGTTTGTGCGCTTCCGTTTTTCTTGATTGTTCCCATCTTGATTAAACTCACGAGCCCCGGCCCCGTCTTCTATCGTGCGAAGCGGCTCGGCAAGAAGGGACGTCCGATTTATGTTTGGAAATTTCGCTCAATGTATCGCGATGCGGATGCGCGGCTTCAGTCGTTGCTTGACTCCGACCCCGCGCTGAAGGCGGAGTTCGCGCGCGACTTCAAGCTCAAGAACGATCCGCGTGTGACGCCGTTGGGGCGTTTCCTGCGCAAGATGTCGATCGACGAGTTGCCGCAGCTCTTCAACGTCTTTTGTCGTGACATGGCGCTCGTCGGGCCGCGCCCGATCGTGGAGAAGGAAATCTCGTATTACGGCAAGGCGTTCGAGATCTTCTCGTCTGTTCGCCCGGGCATCACGGGGCTCTGGCAGGCCTCGGGGCGGAGCGACACGGATTACGCCGCGCGCGTCGCGCTGGATGTCCATTATGTTCTCAACTGGTCGCCGTGGCTCGACATTTGGATTGTGATCCGCACGGCCTTCGCCGTTCTTTCTATGAAGGGCAGTTACTGACGCGGCCTTGAGGCGCGCACGATGATGGAAGACGAAACGAAGAGTCTTAAGGCGAAGGCGGCCAAGGGCACGATGTGGGCGCTCTTGGAGCAAGTCTGTCAACAGGGCTTGACGTTCATTCTCAGCATTGTGCTTGCACATCTTCTGCCACCCACAGATCATGGACGCATTGCGCTCGTGCTCATCTTCATTACGGTTGGGTCTATTCTCGTCTCATCTGGACTGGGGCAAGCGCTTGTTCAGAAGAAGGATATTGATGACCTTGACTTTACAATGGTGTTCTACTTAAGCCTCGCTGTCTCGTCCCTCCTTTATGTGCTCCTCTTCTTTTCGGCACCGGCCATTGCCTCGTTTTATCAAGATCCTTCGCTTTGCCCTATTCTGCGCGTCCTCGCAGTAATTCTTGTCTTTTCCACAATTAATTCTGTTCAAAGTGCGGCCATGACACGCGCGATGCGTTTTGACATCTTGTTCTGGATTACGCTCGCGACCGCGCTCACCGCGCTCATTGTTGGTGTTGTGTTGGCGCTTTTGGGTTTTGGTGTCTGGTCACTTGTCTGGTCGACCGTATTGGCTAATGCGATGGGCGTCGTTGTGCGTTGGTTTCTCTTGCGCTGGCGACCGCTCTTCGCGTTTGATGTTTCTCGCCTCAAGCCCCTTTTCTGTTTCGGTTGGAAACTCGCGGCATCTACGTTGGTCAACACGAGCCTGCGGAATTTGTATGGCGTTTTGATTGGGCGTCTCTACTCGCCAGCCGATCTTGCTTTTGTCAACAAGGGGCGCAATCTTCCTGATCTCATGAAGGCGAGTCTCTGCTCGGCGTTTATGCAGACCGGATTTTCGGCGCTCTCACGTATGCAAGACGAGCGCGATCGAATGCGCGAGGCACTGCGGCGTCTTGTGCTCATGAACGTTTTTATCGTGCTTCCGGCGGTTATGATGTTGGGGCTCGTTGCGCAAGATTTTGTCCTCCTTCTCTACGGACGCCAATGGACCATCTGCGCGCTTTACCTTCGCTTCTTCTGTCTCGGCGCGGCGTTTGCCGTTCTTGAAGATGTCA
>CAVHJW010000069.1:0-7309 GCA_963636335.1 bacterium | reverse complement strand
TCGGCGAGCCAGCCCTTCGGCGCCCATCCGCCCCAGGCGAGTCCGAGCGTCATCGCGGCGTCCAACGCGCCCTGGTCGACGCCCGTCTGCCCGCCCGACACGATCTTCATTTCTTCTTTCTTCACAATCGAACCCTCATATCGAAACCAACAACATCCCTCGGACGCATTTCCGTTCAATCGCCGAAGACCGACCGCACCAGGGCGTCGAATTCCCGAAAGGCCTCCGTATCGGAAAGAGACGACAGGGCATCACGCAAGCCGCGATAGCGCCAGGCGTGCACGGTCTTGTCCTTCACGCGAAACAGATTCCAGAAGGCGTCACCCTGCGCTCGGACATCACGCGCAATGGCGCGCATGTTCGATAGTTTGTCACCCATTGCGACAATCTTCTCTTCTTGAGTCGAGCGACTCAACGCCACCATGTCGCGTTCCTTGCGCTCCTTCCAAGAAAGTTCGCGGCCTCCCGCATCAGTCCGCGCGCACGTCTCGGATTTCACGAGGTCGGCCACCCTCTGATTGAACTTCCGAGCAAGATCCGCATACGTCACACCACAGTCCTCCACTGTGTCATGCAGCACGGCGGCCGCAAGGATATCGGGATCATCCGTCAGAGTCGCCACAATGGAAAGCGCCTCAAGAGGATGCACGATATAGGGAACGTTTTTGCCGCGGCGCCCCGTGCCCGCATGTGCGCAGGTCGCGAAGACGATTGCGCGGTCGACAAGATCAGTCTTGAAGTCAGGATTCATATGCATTCTCCGTTATTGAATAAAGTTCATTTTCGCCCAAGGCTGTTCGGGGGCAGGAGCGGAAGACGTTCGGATGTCGCTTGCCTTTAGCCATTCTTCATATCTCCTCTAAATCTCTTATCAATCCGATAACGATGCGTTTCATCCGTTGCAGGAACTCATCGCTTCACTTCCCGACGCAAAAGCGCGAAAAGAGACCGTCCATGAGGTCAGACGAATAAGTCGCGCCGATGGCCGCGCCGAGGTCTTCAGCAGCGGCGCGGACGGCGTTCGCCGCAAGGACAAGATCGCGCGCGCAGGCAAGTGCATCAAAGCGCGATAAGGCCGAGGCGATTGCCGCGTGCATCCGCTCAGACGGGCGCTCGCCGTCGCCCGCGACATCAATCGCACGAAGGAGGTCGATAATTCTCGCCTTGAGGTCCTCAATTCCCTCCCCCGTCTTCGCTGAAACATTAAGCCCCTCGCCACGAGAAAGATCGCACTTCGCATGCAGGCGCAGGATCTTCGCCGCCGTCTTCACCTCGCCGCCTAGATCTAGGACGAGATCCGCTTTTCGAATTGCCTCCTCGGCGCGGCGGACGCCCTCCTGCTCCACTTCGTCCGCCGTCTCGCGAAGCCCCGCCGTGTCAATGAGCCGAATGGGGAAGCCACCGAAGTCCGCCCACGCCTCAATCGCATCGCGTGTCGTCCCCGGAATATCGCTTACAATCGCGCGCCCCTCGCCGAGAAGCGCATTCAAGAGCGATGACTTGCCCGCATTCGGTGGACCCGCAAGGACGATGCACGCGCCCGCGCGAAGGATCCGCCCCTCGCGCGCACGCGCGCGCGCCGCCACGAGAGACGCTTTCAAGCCCGCCATCTCCGCAAAAAGGCTCTCCATGTGCGCGCGCGGAATTTCATCTTCCGAGACATCAAGAAGATGTTCCATCTCGGTTGAGAGATGAAGCGCACGGTCATAGAGCGCGCGTGTTTCCGTATCCTCTTTGTTTGAGAGCCCCTCCACGGCGACTTCTGCCGCACGAACCGTCTTCGCGTGGATGAGGTCAAGAACGCTCTCCGCCTGCGTCGCCGTAAGCTTGCCCGCGAGGAACGCACGCTCGGTGAACTCACCGCGCCGCGCGAGCCGCGCCCCCGCCGCGAACGCCGCCTCCAAAATACGTGCACTCGTCACCTCGCCGCCGTGGCACTGAAACTCAACGACATCCTCGCCCGTATAACTCTTCGGCGCGTCAAAGACGAGGACGAGACACGAGTCGTAGGGCGTGCGAACAAACTGAAGCCCCGTGCGAAGCGGTCGACCCGCAACGACCGCGCCGACGTGGTGCGCCTCGGGGCCCGAGATGCGAACAACGGCAACGCCCGCAACACCTCGCGCCGTGGCGATGGCGGCAATCGTTTCATGCCGCGCCATGTTGCGTCCCCTCAAACTCGTTCATCGTTGCCTCGCCCGCGTGTGCGATGCCGCGCGGCCAAATAACGGCCAGAGCCGTCTTCGCCAGAATCTTCAGGTCGAGAAAAAAGGACTGCGTCCGCACGTACTCAAGATCGTAGCGAAACTTCTCCTCCCACGAAAGCGCGTTACGACCATTGACCTGCGCGAGCCCCGTGATCCCTGGCATGACATCATGGCGGTGGCGCTCCTCGGGCGTGTAGCGCGCATTGTAGCGAATCGGGAGCGGCCGCGGCCCCACGAGCGAGAGATCGCCTGAAAGAACCTGAAAAAGTTCAGGGATTTCATCAAGCGATGTCGCGCGGAGAAAACGCCCGACGCGCGTAAGGCGAGAGGCATCGCTCCCCTCGCCTAGCCGCATCGTCCGAAACTTGCAAAGAAGAAATGGCCGACCGCGAAAGCCTGTGCGCTCCTGCACGAAGAAGACGGGGCTTCCAAGCGAAACGCGGACGACGAGCCAAACGAGCAGAAAGACAACGAGCCAAATGGGCGCGAGAAGAAGAACGACTGCGATGTCAAAGGCGCGTTTCATCTTGACATCCGTCACGATCCGAGTTGGCCTTGCCTGTATGTCGGCTCGGGTGGTGTCTCATTCTCCTCCTTGCGAGGAGGATCGCGATCGTCAAAGCGCGTGAACTCGCGGTGAAAGTTGACACTAATCTCACCCGTTTCGCCATTACGATTCTTCGCGACATCAATGATCGCGAGCGTCTCGTCATCTGCGTGATCCGCTCCAACCGTGCGGCTGGGGCGACGCAGAAGAAAGACAACGTCGGCATCCTGTTCAATAGCACCCGAGTCGCGCAAGTCGGAAAGTTTCGGCTTCTCATTCTTGTCGCCACGTTGCTCGTTCGCGCGCGAAAGCTGCGAGAGAACGATGACTGGAATCTTCAGTTCCTTCGCCATCGCCTTGATTTGCTGTGAAATCATCGAGACCTCGATCTGGCGGCTCTGGCGCGCGCCTTCACGGCACGAGCAAAGTTGGAGATAGTCAATGACAATGAGTTCAATGCCGTGCTGCTTCTTCAGGCGGCGCGCGCGCGCCCTTAGGTCCATAATATCAAGACCCGCCGTATCATCCACATAGATTGGAGCCGTTGAGAGATCGCGCACGGCGGCCATGAGATTGTCCTTGATAATCTGGCGTTCGGTGTAGGCCACCTGACCGCGCACGACACGCCATTGATCCACATGGGCGCGCCCCGTCACCATGCGCTGCGTGAGCGCCTCAACGGGCATCTCGAGCGAGAAGATCGCGACGGGGTGCCGCTTGCCACCGTCCGAGGGAACGCTCTCATAATGACCCGACTCACCGAGCGTGAGCATCTGCCCCATCGCCGCGCTCTCAGCAATATTAAGCGCAAGCGACGTCTTGCCAACGGACGGGCGCGCCGCAATGACAATCATTTCTGAAGGTTTAAGACCTTGCAGTTTCTCATCAAGGTAACGAAGCCCCGTTGAAAGACCTTCAAGCGACTTGCCGTATGAATCAAAACTCTTGATGACACGATCAAAACTTGACTGAATACTCGCGGACCAGTCGGCCGTTCGCGAGGCATTCGCACCAATCTCAAGAAACGACTTCTCGGTCTCACCGAGAATGACACGCGGGTCAGGGTAAGTCCCCTCGTCGTAAGCCTTCTCAATCGTCTTCGTCGCGCGGTCAATGAGCGTGCGTCTTAATTGCTTGCGCGTCACGATTGAGATGTAATGCTCGGCGTGCGCGGCGGTCGGAACCTGATCCACGATTGACTGCAAGTAGGCCGCCCCGCCGATGGCCTCAAGTTTACCCGTGGCGCGAAGCTCCTCGGCGAGCGTCAGGTAATCGAGCGCCTTGCTCTCACGATTCATCGCGAGCATCGCCGCATAGACGGCGCGATTGCGCGGATCAAAGAACGAGTCCTCGTTCACACCGCTCGTGAGGCACAAATCCATCACGCGGTCGCCGTGCTCACTCGTCGTGTCGAGAAGAATCGCGCCCAAAACGGCACGCTCGGCCTCGACGTTGTGCGGCGGCGTCTTAATATCTTCCATGTCTCGCTACCCCCTCTGACGCAGAACCTCGTAGAGGGCGACCGCCGCCGCAACGCCCGCATTGAGCGACTCAAAACCGCCCGGCATCGGCAACTCGGCAATGAAGTCGCACGTCTCGCGCACGAGACGCGAAAGCCCTGCGCCCTCCGCGCCGACGACGAGAGCAACGCGCCCCTTGAAGTCAATCGTATCGTAGCGACGCGCCCCCTCACCAAAGTCGAGCCCCGTCACCCAGGCACCCGCCTCCTTGAGGCTCTCAATCGCGCGAACGATGTTGACGACGTGCGCGACCTTGAGATGCTCCGCACCGCCCGCCGAAGCGCGGACGGCCGCTGGGGTCACGCCCGAGGCGCGATCCTCTGGAATGACGACGCCCGTCGCGCCGACGGCGCAAGCCGTGCGCAAAATCGAGCCGACGTTCTGCGGATCCTCAAGATGGTCGAGGACAACGACGAGCGCATTCTCGTCAGCTTCCGCCGCGTGCAAAATCTCCTCAAAGCCGACGTACGGGTAGCCCGTCGTCTTCAGCGCAACACCCTGATGATGGCCGAAGCGCGTGAGGCGGTCAAGTTGATCGCGCTCCATCGTGCGGATGACGAGTCGGCGCGATTTTGCCTCGTCGCGGATGCGACGAATTTGATCATCCTCATTCGGGTTCTCGGGCGGCAAGATAATCTCGCTCGCCGTCCGACGCCCCGCCGCAAGAGCCTCCTCAACGGGATTGCGACCGTAGAGCCACTCGCCGCCCGTCACCATCTCGCGCGGGCCGCGATGGCGTGTATTCTGATAGTTTCCCATAGGAAAAATAGTGTATCATAATTGCGCCGCTGAAAGAAAGCGTTCACAATCAACCCTTGTGAACAACTTGTCAACAAGTCATGAACATCAGGCTTATCCCCGTTTTCTCGGAATAAATGATCCCGAATTTTCACGCAACGCGACTACGGCAAAGCGAGACGAAAGCCGTGGTGGTGACCCGCGTCGGGCGAGTTGGCGTTGTTTCTGAAGGACGATGTTGCGACGCGTGCATCATAATACCAACCGCCGCCGCGCATCACGCGATACGTCCCAGACGATGCGCCCTTCGGATCGGTCGCCGCCGACAGCGAAGTCGCGTACCGATCAAGGCACCACTCCCACACGTTTCCGTGCATATCGTAGAAGCCCCACGCGTTCGGCATCTTCGTGCCAACCTCCTTCGTGCCGTCTGACGAATTCTCGTAACACCACATATACGCGCCGTCGGCCTTATCGCCATAGCCGTAGGTCGTCTTCGCACCCGCGCGGCACGCGTATTCCCACTGCGCCTCCGTTGGCAAGTCAAAGTCAAGCTTCGTCCGCGCACGAAGTCGGCCGAGGAATGACGAGGCATCCACCGCATTTGAGGCCGGCCAGTTTGAGCCACTTGCGCGGCCGCGAATATCGTTACTCGTCACGCGCTCAACGGGCTTCGCCGCGCCATTCACCGTGAAACACGATGGATTCGACCCCATAACGAGTTCCCACTGCCGTTGCGTGACCTCAAAGACGCCCAAATAAAACGGCCTCGTGAGAACAACCTTGTGAGGTTGGTTGTCACGCTCAAGCGCATTTCCCATAACGAACGAGCCCGCCTCAACGCGCTTCAAGACAAGCTTCGTCGTCTTGTATTCCGTCGTATTAAACCCGCCACGCGGTGCTTCATCCCTGTATGTGATTGGATAGGCACCCGCATTCGCCCCGCCCGACAAATCAATAATGCAATAAGTTGCCCCACCCTTCGCGCCCGCGGCCAACGCCGAGAAAGCCCCGCACGCCCATAACGCCAGAATCAGGTTCTTCATATCGCGCCTCCCCTCTGTTTTGTCACGCCCTACGCCATGCGACGCGCACTCGCCATCGAAAGTGTAATCGCCGCAAGAACGAGAAGCGCGCCGACGATGAGGAAGAAGGCGAAATGCTCTTCCCAGCGGTCGTAGACATCCGCATCTAGTTTCGTTGTCTCAAGCGCCGAAATCTCTTCAAGTGCCTTCTCAAGTGCGGCCTTGTCGTTGACGGCGAAATACGTGCCACCCGTCGTCTTCGCGATGGCCTTGAGTTGCCCCTCGTCAAACGTCATGTTCGCATACTGCACGACCGTGCGCCCGAAGAGGTCGCGCCCGATAATCGGCGTGTGGCGCGAGGTGGTCCCGACGCCGATTGCGTAGACCTTGACCCCCATCTTACGAGCGACCTCGGCCGCCTCGTCTGGCTCGACCGCGCCTGTGTTGGAGACACCATCCGAGAGAAGAATGACAATCTTTGACTTAATCGGCGTTTCCTTGAGACGCGCGAGTGCCGTCGCAAGCCCGTCACCAACGGCCGTCATCTGCTCGTCACCCGCAATAGCCTGCCCGTTCGCGTCAAGCGCGACAGATGGAATCTCAACGCCCTTCAAGACGTTCAAGAGCGCGGCATGGTCGGCCGTAAGCGGCGCGCGCGTCGCGGCATAACCGCCGAACGTGACAAGTCCAATCAAGTCATCGGGACGTTCCTCAACGAAGCGGGCGAAGAGTTTCTTCACGATGGCAAGGCGCGTCGTCTCGCGTGAGAACGTCTCACCCTTCGGCGTGAGGTCAAGCGCGTCCATCGAGCCAGAGACATCGACCGTCATGACAATCGCAATGGCATCAACATCGCGCCGCTCATGCGCGAGAGGACGACGCGGCCGCGCGGCGGCGAGAACGAGAAACGCGAACCCCGCGAGGAGAATAAACGGCGAGATCGCGGCCATGCGCGCACGAAGACCCGCCGTCTGCGCAGGCAGACGATGGACGGCCGAGAAGCGAATGCCCGATTTACGCGCGCGACGGAGAAGCCGCCATGCGGCAAACGCGAGCGGCAACAGAAAAAGAAAAGACCACGGAAAAGCAAATGACATACGATGAGATTATACCCTCTTGTCAATACGAACCGCGCAGAGACATGCGCCCTACTTCCGCTTCGCGAGCATCTCGTGATACTCGGAGTAAGAACCCTCAAACCACGTCGTCTTGCCCTTGCCCTCGAAGGCGAGGATGTGCGTCGCGATGCGGTCGAGGAACCAGCGGTCGTGC
>CAVHJW010000068.1:0-7326 GCA_963636335.1 bacterium | reverse complement strand
GCGCTTCTCCTCGCGCCAATCTTGCTCAATTGTCGCGTCCTCGGGCGCGCCGTCAAGCGGCAAACGGAAAAATGACTCGTAAGCCTCCGTCGCATGAAGCCCCTTCAACGAAAACGCGATCTCGTTTGTTCCCGCAGGGACCTTTCCCACAATCGTGAGGCACTCACCACGATAAAGATTTTTAAGACGCGTTGGATACGCCTCGGCCGCCGTCTGCGATGAGAAAACAAGTCTCAGATCGGTGAGGACGGGGTCGCGGAAGCGATTTGAGAGCCCCGATAATCCCTCGCCCGCGTGTGCGCGCGAGAACCAGTTCTCCTCGTGAAAGTAAACGCTCTCGCCACGATTACCCCGCGTCAAGGCATCAATAAGTGTACGATTAGCCGCATTTCTCACGCCATAAATGTAAATTGAGATAAGCCCATCGTTGAGCGCGGTGAACGATGAGAGAATCTCCGCCGTCTCCGAAACGCCCTCATTCGCGTCACCATCCGTCACAACGAGCGCAATGATCGGTCTCGCGGGGTCGCGCGGCAACGTGAGAACAGACGAGATTGTTGAGAAAACATCGGTTCGACCGAACGGCGCGACGTTTGAAATCCACTTGTCAGCAGCCGCAAATGTCGCCTCGGTGCACGGTTGCCACGCACGGAACGCATACGAATAGCGGTCACGGAAGGCCACGAGGTTAAAGCGGTCAGACGTGTTCGCAACCGAGCGCAGAAGGCTCTTCGCCGCCCCTCGGATGGAGCCCATGCGCTCGCGCCCAATGGAGCCGGAAGCATCCATTAACACGACAACGTCCTTCGGGACGACCGAAAGCGTGGCCTTTGGCTCAACGCGCACGCGAAAATAGGTCTCGTTCGCGCGTGTCGCCTTCTCGATCAAAAGCGTCACGACCTGCGCGAGATCGCGCGCGCGCGGACTATCAACAAGCGCGCGCACGGCCGCCTTCTCCGCCTCGACGCGCGCGCGATCAACACTCTCCATCACCTCCGACGAGGCGACGAACGGCGCGGTCGGAAGCACGGCTGTCGGAAGCGTCGTGAGTGCGCTCGGCGGCGCAGGCAACGCGGCATGCGCATCCGTCACGACGAGCGCGGGCACAAAAGGAGAGGTGCTCGGCGCGAGCGGCGGTGTTTCGGGGATAGGCGCGCTCGTCCACACTGGCGCGGCGGGCGCATCGGCGGGCAAAGTCTGAACCGCGTCTTCAAGCGGCAAATCGGGAAGCGCCGAGCCGACAGCGGGTGCCTCAACAGGCGTGGGCGCGGCAAGCGAAGGGAGGGCTGCGGCGTGCGACGCCTCCGGAAGCGCGGTCTCGGGTGCGGGCGCGAGATCAAGCGTCTCATCGAGCGTCGGCGCGGCTTTCTCGGGCGCACGCGCCGGGAGCGACTCAACATGCGGCGCGGCCTTCTCTTCCGCGGCCGGTCTCACGCGCATAACGACGCGGCGCGTCGGCGCGCGTGCGGCCGATGAGGCGCGAACCATCACACGCTCACGCGCATAATACATAACAGCAAGATGCACGACGACCGAGACAATCAGCGTGAAGAGGATCAAATCTGCGCGAAGACCCTTCACTTCAGAATCTCCTTTGCGCGCGCGGCCGACGCGCTCTTCTCAAAAAGCGTCACGATGACCGTTGCATAGCCTTTCGCGCCCTTCTCATCACCGCGCCGAAGCGCGACCTCCGCAAGCCCGAGATACGCCGCCGCACGCGCCTCGTTATCTTTCGCATTCAAGTCAACGGCGCGCTTCAAAACGCGCTCGGCCTCGACGAGATCGCCCTCGCGCACAAGATAACGCCCAAGGCGAAGCGCCGCCGGGGCAAGAGGCGCGGTCACACACGGCTCATCCAAACACTGGCGATAGGCATAAGCGGCGGCCGTCAAATTTGTCTCGGCTGTTTCAATATCACCTAAGAGCGCAAAACCCGCTTGACGCCATTCAGGCTCTTTTTTCTCAATGAGGGCTTTCGCGCAAAGCCGCGCCCCTTCACCCGAAAGGCGCGAACCAATCTGATACGTTTTCAAAGGCCCGAGGCGCACAAGCGCGCCTTCGCGGACGAGCGCGTCGTAGGCCGCAAGTGCCTCATCCTCGCGCCCCGCCTCCCAATCGTCTTGGGCCAGAAGAAGCCGCGCCTCGCGCCGCTCGTCTGACGTGAGATGACCTTGAAGGGCGTCCTTGAGAAAACCAACCGCCTCGGCGCGATGATCCAAGTGCCACGACGCGAGGCCACGATAATACGTTGAACGCGACACACGCTCAGCGGAAAGCGCCTTATTGGCCAGGGCCTCTTGAAAGGCGACATCGGCCGCCGCCCATTGTTCGCGCTTCAAAAGCGAAAGAGCGCGCGCGTAAAGGGCCTCGGCCGCACGCGCCGAACCGGGGGCCAAGGTGGCCACGCGCGAATAGGTCTCCTCGGCCTCACGCGAAAAGCCCGCATTCTCATACGCCCATGCCAAAAGAAAAATATCGGACGCCTCATTGGATCGCGCGGCGCAACGCTTGGCCGCGTCAAGAGCCGCCGCCGCATCCTTCCGCCCCGTTGCCGCGCGGAAGTCGAGTCGCGCAATCTCCAATTCTAGCGCGGCGCGGAATCGTCCGCTCGGAAAGGCATCAACAGACTTCGTCGCCGCCGCACGCGCCTCATCAAGAAGCCCGAGGCGAAGGCTCGCCGCCGCCTTAACGTAGAGAAGCGTCTCATCTTTGTCGTCGGTGCAAAACGCGAGGGCCTCGGACGACTTGCCATCCGCCAGGAGGCAAAGCGCGGCAAGCCCCCGCACCTCGCGTTCTCGCGCATCGCCCGGGAACATCTTCAGATAACGGCGAAAGAGAGCCGCACCCTCGCCAAAGCGCTTCACCCGATAACTATAAGCCGCCGCCGAATAGAGTGCGTCGCGGCGGAGCGCAGAAGGCGCCTCCGCGAAGACGAGCTCCATCATCTCCGCGACACCCTGACGCCCCGTCGCGGCATCGTCCGATGCGAGGAGGAGCGCGGCGTGGCGATACTTCGCGTAAGGCGCAAGCCGCCCCTTTGGGTCAAGCGAAAGGGCGCGCGCAAAAAGAGTCGCATCATCCTTCTTGAGGACACCCCAATGATAAAGAGCCTCCGCGCGAACAGCGGCAACAACATCGTCGCGGTCAAGCGCGCGAAGAGACGCCTCGGCCTGTGCGCCATCAAGGACACACGCTCGCATGAGGCGCACACGGTCGGCCTTCTCGCCAACGGGCGTCCGCGCGAGAAACGACGCGCCAAGCGTCTCGACCTCTTTCTTCTCGCCCATCAGGTAGGACGCGAGAATGAGACGGAAATCAAGATCCTCCTCATATCCCGTCGTGCCCTTGAGCGCCGTATATTCGCGCTTCGCCTCGGCATAGTCCCCGCGCGCAAAAAGGCGATCGGCCATCGCGAGGCGGTCAGCCGTTGAGACGGCGAGTGCGGTGGCAAGAAGAGGCGCGAGAAGAGTCACCGATCCTCCTCTGTCGCAAGCGAGAAGTTCCAGACGCCGCCCGCGCGACACGCGTCAATGACTTTGACGAGGGAATCGTAGGTGACAGTCTTATCGGCGCGAATGATGACGGCCTGACCTGGATAGAACTCGGAAAGGCGTTTGAGGCGCGACTCAACCCCCTCCAAAGAAAGCGTCTCGCCATTGACCGTAACCGCGCCCGATGACGAAACGTTTAAGATAATCTCGCCTGGCAAGCGATCAGGCTCGTCCGATGTCTTCGCGCGCGGTAACTGAATCGAAATCTCGCTTTCCCACTGCGAGAAGACGCTCACCGTCACGAAAAAGCAGAGGAGGAGAAAGATGACGTCAAGCATTGACGTCAGCGAGAGGGCGGGCACCCGTGAACGTGTCTCGGTCGAAAACGTCATCGAGCATCCTTCTTGAACGTCGTCTCAACAAGGCGCTCCAGCTCCGCGACACGACGCGCCGTGCGACGGCGGAGAAAGGCGTACAAAACGAGGCAGGGAATCGCAATCGCGAGCCCGAAGATCGTCGTGACAATCGCCTGTGAGATACCCTGCGCGAGCAGGACGGGCTTTGCGCCCGCCGCCACGTCAGCAGCGATGCCACTAAAGGCCTGGAACATGCCGAGCACCGTTCCGAGCAGACCAACGAGCGGCGCGACCGCCGCAATGTCGGCGAGCAAGTCAACGTTCGCGTTGAGGCGCGCGGCAATGCGCCGACCCTCGGACTCGACATCGGGCGCGACTTCAAGTTTTTTCATCGCGGCCGGCAAGCAGATCCAACTCGTCTGCGAAATCCAAATGTAGAGCGCCGCCGCGAGCGCGGCGACCGAAAGCGCGGCGAGAACCCACATGAGAGGTCCTCCATAAGCCCACGCCTGTCCAAACGTCATATCGTTCATTTCTCGTATCTTTCTTGTTTACAAATAGCCACACCGGCACTGCACCCCAAGCGCGTCGCGCCCGCGGCGATCATCCGCCGCGCCGTCGCGATGTCGCGAATGCCACCCGCCGCCTTGACACCCATCTTGGGTCCAACCGTCTTGCGCATGAGGCGAACATCCGCCTCGGTCGCCCCGCCCGCGCCGAAGCCTGTCGAGGTCTTTACAAAATCAAAGCCAGCCTTTTTCGCGAGTTGGCAACCGAGAATCTTCTCCTTCTTCGTCAACTCGGCGCATTCAAGGATGAGCTTCGTGACAATCCCCTTCCGCGCCGCACGAACGGCCTTCACAATCGCGCGAAGTTCCCGCGCACATGCCGCCGCATCGTATTTGAGAAGCCGCACATTGATGACGAAGTCAAGTTCCGTCGCGCCATCCGAAATCGCATCCCGCGCCTCGGCAATCTTAACGGATGTCGTCGTCTGCCCGAGGGGGAAGCCAACGACCGCACAGACCTTGACGGGCGTGCCCTTGAGAAGGCGCGCCGCCTCACGAACGCACGCGCCGTTCACGCAGACAGAGGCGAAAGCGTGCGTCTTCGCCTCGCGGCAAAGCGCGGCAATCGCCGTGCGCGAACCCGCCGCCTTGAGAAACGTGTGGTCGATGAAAGGAGCCAGAGACGCGGTTTTCATTTCAAAATCCTCACGCGGCGTCCCTCAAGGCGATAATTCCCCTTCGCGAGGATATTAAGCGCCTCGGGATAAGCGAGGTGCTCCTGAACCTGAATGCGCGCGTGCAACGTCTCGGGCGTATCGTCTTCAAGAACGGGGACGGCCTTCTGGACGAGAATGGGACCTGAGTCCGTGCCCGCATCAACGAAGTGAACCGTAACCCCTGCGACCTTGCAACCGTAGTCGAGCGCCTGCGTCCAACTGTGGACGCCTGGAAATGCGGGCAAAAGCGCAGGGTGAATATTGAGAACGCGCTGCGGAAAGGCCGCAAGAAGCTTGGGTTTCACGATCCGCATGAAGCCAGCGAGAACGACCGTATCAACGCCCGCCTCCTTGAGGAGCGCAATGCAACGATCCTCTGCGGGGCCTTCGAGTTTTGTCTTCCACGGCGCGCAATCGAGATAGTGACACGGAATGTTGTGACGCTTCGCGCGCTCAAGAATCTTCGCGTCTGCGACATCCGCGAGGACGAGACGAATCTCCGCATCTAGCGTCCCCGCCGCAACGGCATCCACGATGGACTGCATATTTGAGCCCGCGCCCGAGCCCAAGACGCCGATCTGTAAAGTCGCCATAAAAGCCCCTCTTTACTGTCCCTTTAAGCACTTCATCACGAGCTCGGCAAAGGGAATCTTATTACGCGGATGGACGTCGCGCTCATCACCAAGACCCGCGCCGAAGCTGTCCACATAAAGAGCACCCTTCTCCTCGCACGCCTTCTTCTGTGCCGCGCGATACTTCTCCCACGGGCGATTCATCTTCGGAAGACCCATCATCACGAACGGAATCTTGCGATCGCCACGCAACTGATCGATGATTGCGAGGTTCGTCTCAAGCATATAATCATCGGCGAGTGGCACATCGGGCGAGACATTTGTTGTCGCGTTTGACTCGCCCTGATACCAATAGATGCCGTCAATCGGCAGATGCTCAATCAGGCGAATACCCTTATCGTACATGAGCGAGACCGGCCACCACGCCGCCTCCGCGACGTTGCCCTTGCGGCGCGGATACTCACGCTTGCACCACGCGCACGGGAAATCATTGTTCGCGTCAATCGTATGACGATTCGTTGCAATCTTGCAGAGGTTCGGATACTTCGGCTTTCCATTCTGGTCAACCGCACACATCACCTGCTCAGAGAGGAACGACTCCGTGGGCGCACCACCCGACGCGACGTAGAGAATGCAGATTGGCTTCTTCACCTTTTTCGCGCGGCGGATTGCAAACGAGATGCCGTTCGCGCACTTTCCACGAGCGAGCGGTGTCTTGGACGTGAGTTTCGTCCAGGCGCGCGTGTTGAAGTCCCAAAAGCGGATATCAACCTTATCGAGTTGCGCGAGTTCCTTCTGAACGCGCGCCTTCTCTTCCGGCGTTGACTCGTAGGAACCCCAGCCCTGTTGCATGTTCGACTGCCCCGCGCAAAGCCAGACTTCGGCGAGCGAGGCGACGTCCTTCGGCAATTGAACGGGCTTTTCAGGCTTCTCGGTGATCACCTTGAAGGTTGTCTCGGCGATAATCCGCGCGCCCGTCGCATTCGGATGGATGTGATCCGCCGCGAAGATTGAATCCATCTCCGCACGAAGAGGCTCCTGCATGTCAAGGCCCGTCGCATGGGCCTTCGCGGCAATACGCTCTAAGTCAGCCTGCATAAGGAACGGCTCGGGCGAGCGGTAGAAGCGCTGACCCTCGGTGAGGGGCGAGAGCTTCGTCCAGATGTAGAGTTTCACCTTCTTGTTCGCCTTCTTGTAGTCGGCCAACAACTGCAAGTAGTCTTTCACGAACTGCCCGCGCTCGCGCCCGCCCGTATACTCCTTGATGTATTCGCCATTATCATTGATGCCCAGGTTGCAAATAACAATGTCAGGCTTCCAGCGGAGCGCTTCGGCGTGTTCCTTCATCCACTTGAAGCCGCGCTTCTCGCTCCCGCGCATTGAGTCAAGGTAGATGCCGCGCCCCGAGTTACCGAAGTTGCGCACCTCGTACTTATTGGGATACTTTTCATCAAGAAGAAGTTGAAGTTGCGCCGGATACGACGTTTGCTCACGATTCGCGAGGCCGTAGCCAAACGTAATGGAGTCACCCACACACGCGACGCGCGTAGGAGCCGCGAAAAGCGTGGCCGCACAAAGCGTGGCCGCGAGGGCGAGAGACGAACGACGAGCGGTCAATGTGATTATTTTCATGCTTACGATTATACTTTTTCACACCCAAAATTGCAACCGTCCAGAGATAA
>CAVHJW010000067.1:0-7737 GCA_963636335.1 bacterium | reverse complement strand
TCAGGGTCTGGTCGATGCGGATGCCGATTTCGGCGTCCTTCGCGGGGTCGCCCTCGACGAGGTGCTTTTGAAGAATCTTTTCAACAACGTTCAGCGGCTTTTTCATAGTCACCTATTATACCATTTCTCTCGCGCTTTTCTCTACTGCGTCTCCACAACGTTGAAGCATGACTTGCAATAACGTCGAAAATCGGTTTTTCCCCTTGCCAATTTTCGAAAAATTGTGTATCATTTTACATAGGTGTTCACATAAGAGGACTCATAATCGTTATGAATAAAGTTCTGCACGTTCTTGTCTACGTGTTTCTCGTGCTCGCGGGTGCGGCACTCTTCTTTGAGATTCAGCTCAACTCAAAGCGCGATGAGCTGACCGAACGAAACCGCATGCAGGAGGACTACCTTGTCAAGATTGCGAAGACGATCGAAAAGGGCGAGGCCGACAAGACGGCGGCGTTTGAGGTGAATAAGGACGACTCGCCCGTTGAAGCGAAGATCGTTGACATCCCCGAGATGAAGAACCTGCTCGACGACTATCCTGCGCCGCTCGAACAGCAGAACATTGAAACCTATAATTGGGATCCGCTCAACGTTCGCCAACAGATGCGCACCGTCTATGTCCTTGATGCCGAGGGTAAGCCGGTTATGGACGGCAACGAGCCACTCAAGCGCGGGCCCGGCACAGAAGACGAGCTTCTGAACACGCTCTTTGAGAGCGCGAAGACGCAGCAGAGCCGCCTCAACTCGACGCGCGCCGCACTGACCGACTTGAGGGCTCAGCTTGAGGCGGTCGTCGCCGAACTCAACAAACTCAAACCTGAGGCGCGTCAGGACAAGGTGACGATTGTTGAGCAGAAGGCGAAGATTGAGAAGCTTGAAGGCGAGAAGGCTGATCTTGAGAATCAGATTACGAAGCTCAAGAGCCAGATTGACGAGCTCAACGCCGAGATTACCTCGCTGAAGGACGAGGTCCAGACGGCGAAGGACGAGACCGAGGCGGCAAAGGAAGAGATTGCCAAGCTTCAGAAGTCCAACGAACAGTATAAGAAGCTTCTGCGCGATGCGTTGCTCTCGGCGGGTCAGAAGGGTGAAAAGTCTGACCTCGTCTCGCTCCCGGCGGGCGACAAGGGCAAGATTATCGAAGTCGACAACGAGAATATGTTCGCCGTTGTTGAGCTGACGAAGGAAGCGATGGTTGAATTGAAGGGCGAAGAACTTCACAACCCGATTCCGCAGATGGAACTCGGCATCCGCCGTCCTGGCTTCAACGGCGCGGCAGGCGAGTTCGTCGGTCGTCTGCGTCTCCGTCAGGAGGTCAAGGGCAAGAACTTCGTCATCTGCGACATCCTCGGCTCTTGGCAGCAGGATCCAGCGAAGGAAAACGACATCATCTTCGCGGACTAAAGGCGATGACGATAAGCGCCATCAAAGCCGCCGTGCTCCTCGCGATCCTCGCGCTCGCGGGGTGCATCGCCGACACGGCGGAAGATACAGACCTGCCGTGGGCCTCAAACAAGGGCTGGGAGGGGATGGCGCCGATCTCACCAATGGTTACCGACCGCTACGACTAGGGCCGAACGGTGATTCGCAACGAAACGATAACGGTCAAGGAAGGCGGCGTTCGACTGGACGCCGCCCTTCTTCATGCCTACCCCACGACAACGCGCGCCTTCGTCCGCGAGGCGATTCAGCGTGGTGACATTCTTATCAAGGGTCCCGATGCCGCGCCGCGCCGCGCCGAAAAAGGCGCGAAACTCACGGCGGGTACTTGCGTTCTTGTGCGCGAGCTTCTCGAAGCGTGCGACAACCTCGTCCGCCCCGATGGCGAGCCGCCGACGCCGATTTACGAAGACGAGGCCCTTCTCGCCTTTGACAAGCCGCCGAAGGTTCCCGTTCAGCCACTCACCTGCCGCGAAACGGGCACGCTTATGAACGGCGTCGTTGCGCGTTACAGCGCATGTCGCACGATCGTTGAGCGCGATGCCAATGGGAAGGTGCTCAACACGCTGATGGCGGGCGCACTTCACCGCATTGATGCAGACACCTCGGGTCTCGTCCTCGTCGCACGCACGCAAGCGGCCTTTGACGCCCTCCGCGCGCAGTTCGCCGCGCAGACCGTTGAGAAGACCTACCTCGCGCTCGTTGAGGGCGCGGTCGCCGTCGGCGGGACACTCGAAAACGACCTCGTTCACGACCCGACGCTCCCCTTTTGCCGTATGATTGACGCGCACCACAACCGCCTCACGCGCGCGATGGCATCGCGTTTAAGGCCGCTTCACGCCGTCACGACCTTTCGCCCTCTTGGCACGACGCAAGTTGAGAGCGAGACACGCACGCTCCTCGAGGTGACGATTTTTACGGGCGTCACGCACCAGATCCGCGCCCAACTTGCGCTCGCAGGTCTCCACATCGTGAACGACCGCCTTTACGGCGCGTTCGCCGTTGAAGGACAGGCAGGGCACTGTCTTCACGCCTACGCCGCCACCTTCGCCCATCCAACAACGGGCGCGGCGATGACGATTCGCACCGAGAAACCCGCCTGGGCGCGACTTTAATCCGCGCGCAACATCAAGACCCCTTCGGCCACGCGCTACCCGATTGCAAGCATCGCGTCGATGGCGCGCTTCGCCTTCGCGGCGATTTCAGGTGCGACCTCAACGGGTGTCTTCATCTCACGGAGCGATGCGGCGAGGTTCTCAAGCGTCGTTTTCTTCATGTTGGGGCAGATGAGCGACTCCTCAACAGGGAAGAAAGTCTTCGTGGGATTCTCACGGCGAAGACGGTGGAGAATCCCCACCTCCGTGCCGACAAGAATCGTCTGCGCGTCGCTTTCGCGTGCAAATTTGCACATGCCACCCGTCGAAAGTTGCGCATCCGCCGCCTCGCGCACATCGCGCGCGCACTCCGGGTGGACAAGAACGGGCGCATCGGGATGCGCTGCACGCACCGTCTCAATCACCTTCGCCGTCAGGCGTGCGTGCGTCGGGCAATAACCCGGCCAAAGCACATACTTTCGGCCCTCCTTCGTCGCAATGTGGTCGCCTAAGTGTGAATCGGGTACGAAGAGAACCTCACGGTCGCGCGGCACACTCGCCATCACCTTCTCAGCATTGCCGCTCGTCACGCAAAGATCACATTCGGCCTTCACCTCGGCCGTTGAGTTGACGTAGCAGACCGCCATCGCGCCAGGATGCTGCGCTTTAAGAGCGCGCAGTTGCTCACCCGTAATCATGTCGGCCATCGGGCAACCCGCCGAGGGCTCGGGAATCAGCACCGTCTTCTTCGGATTCAAGATTTTCGCCGTCTCGGCCATGAAGTAGACACCGCAAAAAACGATGACATCCGCATCAACCGTTGCCGCCTTGCGCGCGAGCTCAAGCGAGTCGCCCGTAAAATCGGCTACATCTTGAACCTCGCCACGGCAATAGTTGTGCGCGAGAATGACGGCGCGGCGCGAACGCGCGAGGGCACGAATTTCATCCGAGAGCATTGAAAATTCCCTCCAAAAAGTCATCATACGTCTCAAACGCGGGGATGTCGGGGTTCGCCGCCTTGATGGCCTCTGTGGAGCGGAACAGGAAGCCCGCCTTGGAGGCGCGGATCATCTCAAGGTCGTTGTAACTATCACCCGCGCAAATGGTTTCAAACCCGCAATTCTGCAAGGCCCTGACTGTTGTCAGTTTCGTATGCGGGCAACGAAGTTTATAACCTGTCACGTGCCCCTTCTCATCTGCAAAAAGCGAATTGCAAAAGAGCGATGGCCAAGACAGTTTCTTCATAAGCGGCCGGCCGAACTGATCGAATGTGTCCGAGAGAATGAGCACCTGCGTGCGCTCACGCAACTTGTCAAGAAACTCGTGCGCACCAATAAGCGGCTGAATGGTCGAGATGACCTCGGTGAGCTCATGAAGCCCAAGCCCATGCTGATTCAAAAGATCAATGCGCTCATGCATGAGTTTGTCATAGTCTGGCTCGTCACGCGTTGTGCGCGTAAAAGCGGCGATTCCCGTCTTCTTTGCGAACTCAATCCAAATCTCGGGGACGAGCACACCTTCCAAATCAAGGCAAACAATATCCATGAATAATCCTTCTCTTTTTAAAGGGCCTTAAAATAAGCAATCGTCTTTTCAAGCCCCTCGTCCAAATGAACCTTCGGAGACCAGTTTAGAAGTTCGCGGGCGAGTGTAATGTCGGGACGACGTTGTTTCGGATCATCGCCAGGAAGATCCGAGAAAACGAGCTTCGCATTCGCGCCGACCTTCTCAAGCACCTTCTCCGCAAGCGTTCGAATCGTAAACTCTTCAGGATTGCCCGTATTGAGAATGGGCATAACAAAACCGTGCGCAGACGCAAACGCGCGCACCGTCGCCTTGTCGAGCCTCATATAGCACCGGAAGGCCTCAATTAAATCTGAGACAAACTGGAATGAACGCGTCTGCGCCCCACTTCCATAGACGGTCAGATTCTCTCCTCGCAAGGCCTGCATGATGAAGTTAGAAACGACGCGACCATCTTGCGGATGCATACGCGGGCCGTATGTATTAAAAATGCGAACAAGCCGCGCATCAACATCATAAAGGCGAACCGAGTCCGCCGCGAGTGTCTCGGCAACGCGCTTGCCCTCGTCATAACAACTGCGCACACCCACGGTGTTGACGTTGCCAAAGTAGTGCTCCTCTTGCGGATGGACGAGCGCATCGCCATAAACTTCCGAGGTGGACGCATGGAGCAGTTTCGCGCCGTCGCGCCGCGCACATTCAAGCGTGAGCAAGATGCCCTTGATCGACGTGAGCGTTGTGAAGAGAGGTCGCGCCTGATAATGAACGGGCGAGGCGGGGCAGGCGAGCGAATAGATTTCGTCGAACGGCCCCTTGAGGCGCGGATCTTCCGCTGTCACCTCACACACATCTGCCTCAATAAACGAGAAGCGCGGATTCTCTTTGAAGCTTGCAAAATTGCGCGTTGACCCTGTGTAGAGATTATCAAGCGCGAGAACCTCATACCCTTCTGCGAGCAGTCTCTCACAGAGGTGGCTTCCAATAAAGCCCGCGCCGCCAGTAACGAAAGCGCGCTTCATGCGTGGATCTTCTCGTTGGCCGCCGCAACCTTCGCCTTCAGCGACTCCTTATGCGCACGGAACTTTTCGCGCAACGCAGCATCGGCCGTACCGAGAATCTGAACCGCAAGAAGCGCGGCATTTGTCGGGCCCGCGCTACCACATGCGACCGTCGCAACGGGGACACCTGAGGGCATCTGAACCGTCGCGTAAAGTGCATCAAGGCCATTCAATGCGCCGCCCGCAATCGGAATGCCGATGATGGGAAGAACCGTTCCCGCCGCGAGGACGCCGCCTAAGTGCGCCGCGCCACCCGCCGCCGCAATGATGACTTTGAGCCCACGCGCCTCAGCCGTCTTTGAATACTCAAGCGCGAGCTCGGGTGTCCGATGCGCGCTAATGACGCGCGTCTCATAAGCAACGCCAAAGGAATCAAGCGTCGCGCACGCCTTTTGAACGAGCGGCCAGTCTGAATCAGACCCCATCACAATACCAACAAGCGCCTCACCCATCGTCTTCCTCCTTAATCTTTCTTACGACCTCCTTAACCTTTCTTTAGTATTATACCATTTATGCGCGACCTTGACTGCAGTCTACGCATCAAAGGGACGACTTGACGGCGGCCTCCCACGTTGCGAGACGAGCATCCGTCTTATCTGCTTCGTTCGTTTCATCGAGCGCCAAGCCGCGCAGATGGTCGCCGTCAACGAACTTCGAGTGAATACCTGCGAAGGCATCGAGCGGCAACGTTCCAACGAGCGTCGCGCCGCGTTCGACGGCCTTCTCAGCAAGCTCCGCCGCCGCGTCGCAGAACGTGTCCGAAAATCCCTGCGAGTCGCCGAGGCCGAAGACCGCGACCTTCTTGCCGGAGAGATCGGCTGCGTCAAGAAGCGCAAAGCCAGTCGCCGCCCAGTCGTCCTGCGCGTCGCCGAAGCCCCAGGTCGAGGTGCCGAGGATGAGGAGCTCGGCGTCGAACGCGGAGGCGTCCGCCGAGGCGATATTGACGGCGGTTGTGCCGAAGTCCGCCGCGATGCGCTGAGCGATCGCCTCAGTCGTACCCGTCGTGCTGCCGTAGATGACGTGAATCTTGTCCATTCCGTGTTTTTCCTTATTTTCGTTGTGTTTTCTAATCTGCGCACGGACGGAAGCGTTCCGTTCGTGCATAAAAAGCCTCAAGCGAGGGCGCAGAGTCCAGTGCCGCGTCCGCCCATTCTTCGACGCGCGCGTAGAGGCGCATGCGGCGGAGCGACTCGACGACATTGCCGTAGACGCGCCAAGCGCCGCCGTGAAGAGGCGTCGCGGGCAGGTGACGCATAAAGCCATCAACATCCTTCAGCGGATAGCCGACGAAGACACCGACCTCGTGTGGCAACGACTCGCCCTGGGCGCGACGCTTCAGTTCTAACAAATAGGATTCAAGCGATGCGTCTGCGGGATAGCCTAGATTGCGCAACCACGTTTGATTCTCGGGCACGCGCAACGTTTGCGCCAGTCGGTCTCGGGCATAGAAGAGCACAAGCGAACTCTCCTTCTCAACTTTCAATTCGACATAGTCAAGGCGCAAAGTAAAGAAGATGTCGCGACGATAGAGGCAGAATCGAAAGCCCTCGGCGTTCGTCTGCTCGTAGCAGTGGCGAACGCGCAGGAGCTCCGCTGGCTTGATGCCGCTACGAACCCCCGCCGTCTTCACAAGGAGGAAGCGCAAGAGGACGCGGCGATGCGCGTCATCAATTGCGGGTTGCCTCTGCGCGACAGAATCGATGTGCTCGTCCATAGTCTTTTGTTTGCCTTGTCTAACTTTTTGGCAAAAAGTTTACCATATCTAACTTACCCTTGTCAACCCCCCTTGTTCTCACCCGAATGACACAATGGTAGCAGGTGAGAATCCACGCGCACCCTCTACTCAATGACGATGATGATGCCCTTACGAGTTTCGATTGTGCCGTCTGCCTTTTCTGCGACCGTCTCGTGCGCCTGCAAGTAGCCGTAGTCAATCGGCCACTTCTCGGGCACACCCTTCACATAGGGCGCGATCCACCCATACGTGTTTTCGTTAATGTGAATGCGGCAGCGCGCCAAGTAGCCTGATGTTCGAAAGATGGCCTCGCCCAAAACCGACTTGTCCGACTCAACAATGTCAACAAGCCGCGGCGCGGAGCCCTCGAAATAAACATCACTGAGCGCAATGCAACCCTGAAAGCATCCGCCGCCAAGTCGCGAGAGCGTCTTCGGGAATCGGAGCGACGTCAGCGCAACGCAGTTCGAGAACGCCGCCGCGCCGACGTTGCACACACCCGAGGCGAACGTCACATTCGTGAGCGATATGCAAAGCGAGAACGCCCTCGCCCCGACCTCGCGCACCGTCGAGGGGATCGTCACGCTTGTGAGTTTCGTGCAATTCAGGAACGCGGCCTCATTGATCTTGCGAACAGGCAGGCCGTCGATATGCGACGGAATGACGAGATCACCCGTGAAGTCCGATGTAACCGCCTGATACGTGCGCGGGAACGAGACGCCGAGAACGACATACGTCGCATTTGACTCGCCGCTTCGTCCTGGCTCGCAGACCTTCATATAATTGAGCGGCGGCGAATCCGTCTCATCCGCCACATAGCCGAATACCTCGTACGGTGGATTATCGATGGCGCCTGCCATCAGCGGCAGCGCGACTAGTGCAATCGCCA
>CAVHJW010000066.1:0-8054 GCA_963636335.1 bacterium | reverse complement strand
TCGGCTCGATCGAACGCTTCTTCGGCATCCTCATCGAGCACTACGCGGGCGCGTTCCCGCTCTGGCTCGCGCCGGAGCAGGTGCGGGTTCTCCCGATCTCCGACAAGGCGCTTCCCTACGCGAAGAAGATCCAGGCCGCGCTCCGCGCCGCGAACTTCCGCGTGGACGTCGATTCGTCCGCCGAGAAGCTCGGCGCGAAGATCCGCGAGGCGACGCTCATGAAGGTTCCGTATCAGGTCGTGGTCGGCCCGCGCGACGAGGCGGCGGACCAGATCTCGGTGCGTTCGCGCGGCGAGGGCGACCTCGGCGCGATGAAACTCGACGCATTCATTGAGAAGATGAAGGCCGAGTTGGACGCCTAAAACGTGAAGGGCATTGACCTTTATGGGTGTTTTATGCTATAATACGCAAAAATTTTGAGGCTTCCATTCAGGGAGACTCGGTTCATTAAGGAGTAAAACATGGTCAGCTACAAGAAGCTTGGTCTCGTGAACACGAAGAAGATGTTTGCGAAGGCGGTCAAGGGTGGATACGCCATTCCGGCGTTTAACTTCAACACGATGGAGCAGATGCAGGCCATCGTTCAGGCGGCGGTTGAAACGAACTCGCCCGTCATCATGCAGGTCTCGAAGGGCGCGCGCAAGTATGCGAACCCGACGATCCTCCGCTATATGGCGCAGGGCGCGGTTGAATACGCCAAGGAACTCGGCTGCAAGAAGCCGCAGATCGTCCTTCACCTCGACCATGGTGACAGCTATGAGACGTGCAAGAGCTGCATTGACTCGGGCTTCTCGTCGGTCATGATTGACGGCTCCTCGCTTCCGTTCAAGGAGAACATCAAGCTCACGAAGAAGGTCGTCGCCTACGCGCACAAGCACGATGTCACGGTTGAGGCAGAGCTCGGCGTTCTCGCGGGCGTTGAAGATGAAGTTCAGGCCGAGGAGTCTCACTACACGAAGCCTGAGGAAGTGATTGAGTTCGCGACGAAGACGGGTTGCGACTCGCTCGCCATCTCGATTGGCACCTCGCACGGCGCTTACAAGTTCAAGCCCGAGCAGTGCACGCGCGACAAGAAGACGGGCAAGCTCATCCCGCCGCCGCTCGCTTTTGACGTCCTCAAGGCTGTCGAGAAGAAGCTTCCGGGCTTCCCGATCGTCCTTCACGGTTCGTCGAGCGTTCCGCAGGAATATGTCGACATCATCAACGCGAACGGTGGCAAGCTTCCTGACGCGGTTGGCATTCCCGAGGAGCAGCTCCGCAAGGCGTCAAAGAGCGCGGTGTGCAAGATCAACATCGACTCTGACTCGCGCCTCGCGATGACGGCGGCGATCCGCCAGCACTTCGCGGAGCACCCCGAGCACTTCGATCCGCGCCAGTATCTGACGCCGGCTCGTGACGAGATGAAGAAGCTTTACATCCACAAGATCGTGAAGGTTCTTGGCTCAAACAACAAGCTCTAATCCGAGTTTTTAAGCAAAAAACAAGAGACGCACCCCTCATGTCTGAGAAGAAGAAGTCCGCATACGCCGCCGCCGGCGTTGACATTGATGTCAAGATGAACGCCGTCGGCTCCATCCGCGAGATGGTCGCCTCAACGAAGACTGCCAGCGTCATTGGCAACATT
Source organism: bacterium (assembly GCA_963636335.1). GTDB lineage: Bacteria > Verrucomicrobiota > Kiritimatiellia > RFP12 > UBA1067 > UBA1067. The sequence goes on along the minus strand of CAVHJW010000066.1, from coordinate 6,430 downwards.
GGCGCTTTCGGTGGCCTTCACAAGGTTCCCGCCGGCAAGGATCAAATCCTCGTCGCCTCAACGGATGGCGTTGGCACGAAACTGAAGATTGCCGCGATGATGAAGAAGCACGACACAGTCGGGCAGGACATCGTCAATCATTGCGTCAACGACATCCTCGTGCAGGGCGCGAAGCCGCTCTTCTTCATGGACTACGTGGGGACGTCTCGCGTTGATCCCGTCGTCTTCAAGTCGGTCGTCTCGGGTCTTTGCAAGGCCTGCCGTGAGAACAAGATGGCCCTCTTGGGCGGCGAGACCGCCGAGATGCCGGGGCTCTACCCGCTCGGCGAATACGACCTTGTCGGCACAATTGTCGGCACGGTCTCGAAATCCAAGCTCATTACGGGCAAGTCCATTCGCGCGGGGGATGTCATCCTCGGTCTCCCGTCGGGCGGGCTTCAGACGAACGGCTACTCGCTCGCGCGTCGCGTGGTCTTTGACCTTTGCCAGTACAGCTGCCGCGACAAGGTGCCGGGCACAAACCAGACGTTCGGCGACGCGCTTCTGGCTGTGCACAAGAGCTTCTTGAAGCCGGTTACCGCGCTCATGGAGAAGATTAAGATCAACGGCATGGCGCACATCACGGGCGGTGGCTTCTCGGATAATATTCCGCGCGTGTTGCCGAAGTCGGTGAATGCTGAGATTGACCGTGCGACATGGACGGTGCCGACCATCTTCAACTTCATTCAGAATCAGGGCAAGATCGAGCGCGATGAGATGTATCGCGTCTTCAACATGGGAATCGGTTTTGTCGTGATCATCGCAAAGCGCGACCTGAAGAAGGCGACCACCATTCTTCGCGCCAACCGCCAGGCCTTTAGCGTCATCGGTACGATACGCAAGGGCACGGGCGTGGTGACGTACAAGAACTAGACGCGCCGTCTTAAAGCAAGCCCGCGCGTCTCGTCGATGGTTGACTTTCAGAACGTCTCGGTTCACTACGGCCATCAGGACGTCCTGCAAGGCGTCACATTTCGCGTCAACAAGGGCGACCGCGTGGGTGTTGTTGGGCCGAACGGCTCGGGCAAGTCCACGCTTTTTAAAATTCTCCTCGGCGAGATGTCGACCGATACGGGCGAGGTCGTCGTGGAGGGTTCGCCGCGCATCGGTTTTACGCGCCAGAACCCCGCGCCTGACTCGCCGGATGAGACGCTTCTTGATTACGCGCTAAGGGGCATCCCGGGTCTCTCCGAGATGGAGGCTGAAATGGCCGCGCTTGAGGAAGATCTCGCGAACCCGGCGAAGATGAAGCGTTACGGTGAGTTGCAGGCCGCTTTTGAGCATCTGGGCGGCTACGATATTGAAACGCGCGTCAAAATTGCCCTTGGGGGGCTCGGTTTCTCAACGGAAGCGTTTTCGCGCCCCTTCGCTTCGTTCTCGGGTGGCTGGCGTATGCGCGCCGAACTTTCGCGCGTCCTCGCCTCAAAGCCAGATCTGCTCCTGTTGGACGAGCCATCGAACTATCTCGATCTGCCGGCCGTTGACTGGCTACAGAAGTTTCTGAAAGCCTACGAGGGAACGCTCATGCTCATTTCGCATGACCGCTACCTCCTGCGGACTTTGACGAATATTATTGTTGAAGTGGACGCGGGGTCGGCGACGCGCTACGAGGGCGGTCTTGATTACTACCTCAACGAGCGTGAGGTGCGCTACGAGCACCTCAAGGCGGCGAAGGAAAATCAAGATCATCACCGCGAGCAACTCCAGCGCTTCGTCGATCGCTTCCGTGCGCAGGCGACGAAGGCCGCGCAAGCGCAGTCACGGCAGAAGCTTATTGACAAAATTGACGAGGCGCGAATCGTCCTGCCAAAACGCTACACAAACTCGGGGCGTCTGCGTCTCGCCGAGCCGCCGCCGAGCGGCATTGAGATGTTCCGCTGTGAGAATCTTGGCTTCTCCTACAACGACGGCGAAACATTTGTCTTTCGCGGGCTTTCCTTCAACGTTACGCGTGGCGACAAGGTCGCGCTCGTCGGCTATAACGGCCTGGGCAAGACGACCTTGATGCGCATCCTCGCGGGGACGCGGCCGCCAACAGAAGGCAAGGCGATTCTCGGCCACAATGTTGTGCCGGGCTATCTGTCGCAGGAGTTTGCCGAGACGATTCCGCCCGACCTCACTGTCTATCGTAACGCAAAGAATGCTTGGGATGCGAAGGGTGGTGGGCCCGAGAAAATCTTTCGCAATCAACTCGGCGCGTTCGGCTTCGATGAGAATGACGTTGAGAAACCCGCAGGCGTTCTCTCGGGTGGCGAGAAGATTCGTCTTGCGTTCCTGCGTCTCTTCCTCACCGCGCCGAATCTTCTTCTGCTCGACGAGCCGACGACGCACCTCGATCTGGACGGTCGCCGCCTCCTTGAGGACGCCCTTCGCGCATACAAAGGAACAATCGTCCTCGTCTCGCACGACATTGATTTTGTGCGCGCGGTCGCGACGAGCATTCTTGAGATCACGCCCGAGGGGCTTCAATCGTATCCAGGCGGCTACGACTACTATTGCGAGAAGAAGGCTGCACGCGAAGCCGAGAAGGCTCCGGCGGACGTGAGTGTTTCGTCTGCGCGCGCGCCGTCGCGTCCTTCGGGCGACGAGCCGGCGAAGATGACCTCAAAGGAGTTGCGTCAGCAACGCGCCGCCGAGCGTGCGCGGGTCGCGCCAAAGATGAAGGAACTTAAAACGCGCGTCGAGACGGCGGAGAAGAAAATTGATGAGCTTCAGAAGGCGCTCGACGAGGCCTCGGCGGAACTTTTCAACCCGACACCGACGACGGATTTTGCCGAGGCGAACCGTAAGGTGCGCACGCTCCAATTTGAGATTGACCGTTATACGACCGAGTGGGAAGAGGCCGCAACGGCGCTTGAGAATCTCAAGAAGGAGACGGAGGCATGAGGCGTGGCTTCACGCTGTTGGAGGTTTTGATCGCGGCCGTCATCCTTGGCTTCGGGTTGACGGGCATCCTCGTCTCGCTCGCGCAGAGCCAGCGCTTCATGCAAACGATGCCCGACCTCATGACAGCGCAGGAGGTGATGGATTTAGGCGAGATGGCCTATCCGCTGGCGGACGTGGAGGATGAGGATGATCTTGATGTTGCGGAGACGCGCGTGGATGATCTCTGGCGTCTCGTCGCGGGGAGCCACGGGCCGAAGATGACGAACGAGCAAGAGGCCAAGTACCACGGTTTTCGCTGGTCGAGGACGCGCCTTGAGCCGAATGTGAGCGACGATGACCTGAAGCGGCTCGGCTATCTCCACCGCGTGAAAATCACCGTCTCGTGGGGCGACCGCTTTCGCGGCGAGAAGAGCGAAGAGAGTTACGTCACGCTGTGGCGTGACGCGAAGAAGGCGGAGGGCGGTTCGTGAGGCGCACAGGCTTTACGATGCTGGAGCTTCTGCTCGCCGTTCTCCTGCTTGGCATTATGACGACGGTTGCAATCGTCACCTACCGCGCGGTGACGACGGGCTGGCGCGTCTCGCGCGATTATGTCGATCGGCTTGAACGAACGGACTATGCGCTTGACCAACTCGTCTCGGGCTTGCGCTCGGCCTACTACCCGCACGGCGGCAAGCAGAATGCCGACTACGGCTTTCAGTTGACGGACAACGGCGATGGCGAGAGCCCCGATGACTCCGATGTCATTGAGTGGACGAAGGTCGGCTCGGCGCTCGTCGGCGGAAACGCGGCGGGTGACGCCGTCCATCGCATTCAAGTGCGCGTCTTGGAAGAAGGGGATACGACGTGGGGCGAGCGCATTGACCACACGGGGCTTTACGCGCGCATTCGCCCGCTCGCGAAGGTGATCCCTGCGTCATCGGCAATGTCAGATGATGAGGACTTCACGTTCGCAAACGAGGAACTCTACCGCCCGATTCTCGTCGCGAAGGGCGTTGAGGGCTTCAACTGCCGCGTGCAGGCTGAGGTGCCAGACGCGTCCGCCGTCTCGTCGGCTCGTTCAACGGAGGATGCTGACCTTTACGAGGATGTCTTTGAGTCATCGAACGCCGTCCCTTACAAGGTGCAGATGACGTTCTATGTTCTCAAGGAGGATCCCGACTACGCCTCGCGCAAGACGCGTGTGCCGATTCTTCGCACCGTGCGCATCCCGGTTCATGAGCAGTCGCTCGATGGCGCGGCGCTCCCAGGCGATACATCTGAGTCAGACAAGAAGGGGGGCTCGAAATGAGGCGCGGCTCGGCTCTTCTGATGGCGCTTTGGATTATCCTATCCTTAAGTGTGGTCGTCCTCTCCTTTGCGTTTGAGGCACACCTACAAGGTGGGGTCAACGTTTACGTGCAGAACAAGAACCGCGTCAAACGGCTTTTAGATGCGGGGCGCGTTTTAGGCGAGGTTATTTTGCTTGGCTATCAGGACGCTAAGCAATGGACGGAGGACGAGGATCTTAAAGCGGAACTTGAGGACGACCGCTGGTACGTTGAGAAGCAAGCACTCAAATACTCAAAGGGTTGCACGATAGGTCCGATTCTCCTTGACGAGGATGATCCTGATGGGGGGACGGTGAAGGTTGAGATCGCGCTCTCTTCGTCCGACGCGGCGGATGGCATCAACGTGAACACGCTCTGCAAGGAGAAAGATGCGAACTTCGAGGATCGTTGGCGCATCATTCTCGATCTTTGCGGCGTGCCGCGCGGCGAGGTGCGCGATGAGGACGGTAAGAGCGTGAACTTGCAAAGTTACATTATCGCCAGTTGGCAAGACTATCGCGACGAGGATGATCAGACCTATCAGATTTCCGACACATCCACGACGACAGGCTACTCGCCCGATGAGGCCTCCGAGAAGAAGGTCTACCGTGATTATTACGACAAGCACGAAAAAGACTTCGCCGAGGAGGACTGCTTTGAACCCGCGAACGGCGAGATTGGTGACTTGAAGGAACTCTCGCGCGTCATCTGCTTCAGAAAGTTCCCCGCCGTCTTGACGGGTGGCGTTCTCTCCAAGGATGGGCAGAAGACCGCCAAGGACGAGCGAAAGACCTCACGCCGTCACCGCGCCAAAAAGGAGGACGATGAGATCGAAATCTCGCCGGGACTCGTCAACATGAAGATTTTGGGCGTTCGCGGTGACGGGAAGGTGAATGTCAATCGATGCACGGTCGAGCAGCTTCTCACGGTGCCGGGCATCTTTGATGTGGATGAGGTTGACGAGGACGACAAGACAGAAAGCCGCGAAATTGCCGAGGCCATTGTCGCGTGCCGCACGATTAAGCCACAAGACTACGAGGTTCCTGAAACGCAGACCGAGTGGGGGTACGGCGAATTCACCTCGGACTGGTGGTCGGATCTCGTCAAGCGCGTCGCGGATGAGTTTGACCTCACGGTCTCGTCGGACGCGAAAAATTATTTGACGGCGCGCCCGGCTGAGACGGGCGTCCTCTTCAAAATGGTCATCACCGCCTCGATCATGGACATGGAGTACACGGCCGAGTGCGAATGCTATGTCAAGGACAAGAAGATTCGTTACACGTCGTGGAAGGAGAATTAAAAATGGAAAAAATTGACGGCAAGGAACTTGCGAAGAATTTGCGTGCGGAGATTGCCACGAAGGCTTTGGCCCTTCAGGCAGAGAAGGGCATCGCGCCAGGTTTGGCAGTCATTCTCGTTGGCGAGAACCCGGCCTCTGTCTCGTACGTGACGGCAAAAGAGAAGGCGTGCGAGGAGGCTCATTTCTACTCGCGCCCCATTCATATTCCGTTTGCGGCGGATGATGATCCTAAGGCGGTTGAGTCTTCTGTTCTAGACCACATCGCGCGCTTGAATGCAGATCCGTTGATTCATGGCATTCTTGTGCAGTTGCCGCTCCCCAAAGGCGTCGATGAAAAGAAAATCATTGCCGCCATTTCGCCTGAGAAAGATGTTGATGGCTTTACGCCCATCAACGTCGGCAAGATGCTCATCGGCGAGCCGTGCTTTCTTCCGTGCACGCCGCATGGCATTATCAAACTGATTGAGTTCTCGGGCATGAATTTGAAGGGCAAGCACGCCGTCGTGATCGGCCGCTCAAACATTGTCGGCAAGCCCGTCGCCGTTCTTCTCGCGCGTAAGGAGACGAACGCGACGGTCACGCTTTGCCATACGGGGACGCCTGACATTGGCGCGTTCACGCGCACGGCGGATGTTGTTGTCGTCGCGACGGGTCGGCCCGGCACGCTGACGGGCGATATGATCAAGGAGGGCGCGGTTGTGATTGATGTCGGCGTGAATCGCATTCCAGATGCGACACGGCCGAAGGGTTTTCGCCTTGTTGGTGATGCGGACTACGCGAGTTGCGAAAAGAAGGCGCGCGCGATGACGCCCGTCCCGGGTGGCGTCGGCCCAATGACAATCACGATGCTTCTTTGGAACACGCTTGAAAGCGCGATGCGTTTCGCGGCGAAGCA
>CAVHJW010000065.1:0-8265 GCA_963636335.1 bacterium | reverse complement strand
TCAACGTTAACCACACGCACCGTCTACACGCTCTTCACGTTCTCCACGGACAAAAACTCCGCGGACAAAATTACCATATAGAACATAAAGAACTTAGAGGTTCAACACTGATAGGCAACAAAGGCCGCGTTAGGCCGAGGCGCCCTCTTGCATAGAGACAAGGCGACTATAAACGCCGCCCTTCGCAACAAGTTCATCGTGCGTGCCGCGCTCAACAATCTGGCCGTGATCCATCACGAGAATCAAATCAGCATTGCGGATTGTTGAAAGGCGATGCGCAATCGCGAAGACCGTGCGATTTGACATAAGACGGTTGAGCGCGTCTTGCACGAGCCGCTCCGTCACCGTGTCAAGCGCACTCGTCGCCTCGTCCAGAATCAAGATCGGCGGGTTGCGAAGAATCGCGCGCGCAATGGCAATGCGCTGACGCTCACCGCCCGAAAGCGCGAACCCCTTCTCGCCGCAGAGCCGTGCGTAGCCCTCGGGTTGCTCCATAATGAAATCATGTGCATTCGCCATCTTCGCGGCGGCGACAACCTCCTCATGGGTGGCCGTGGGCGAACCATACTTAATATTCTCTTCAATCGTGTCATTAAAGAGAATCGTCTCTTGCTGAACAGACCCGACCAGGGTGCGCAAGTCGGCAATACGCAAATCGCGAAGATCAACACCGTCCATCGTGACACGGCCTGACTGCGGATCAAAGAAGCGCGCGAGAAGACCCGAGAGTGTTGACTTGCCCGACCCCGTGCCACCGACGACCGCGACCATCTGCCCACACTTAATCTCAAATGACGCATGCGAGACGGCATCATGATCGGCCGTGTCGTAACGGAAGGTGATGTCGTCAAAAACGACGCGATCTTGAAACGTCGTTTTCGGCGCAGCGTCCGCCTTTTCAGGAAGGCGCATATCAACATCCATCAACGACCAAATACGTTGAAGCGCGGCCTGCGCCGTCTCAATGGAAACCTGAAGACTCGCCATCTGCTTGATCGGCCGATAGATGAGCAAAAGCGGCGCGAGCATGGGGATCACATTCGCAAGCGTGACATGCGCCGCGAAACAATAGACGAGGAACGCGCAAATAAGAAGAATACCGATCGTCTCAATTGTCGGACTGACGAGGAGCCCCCAACGAACGGCGCGCATATTCGTTCCAAAAAGCGAACGGTTGACCTCGGCATACTTATGATTCTCAAAGTCCTCTGTGTTGTACGCCTTCACAACCCGCACACATGTCAAGATTTCATGAATGCGTGAGCCGACAACCGATGTCTTCTCGAGCGTCCTGCGTGACCACTTGCGAATGATGCGCCCCAGCCCACAGACGGGGAGCATAAACGCCGGCATGCCGATTGCGATAATCCCCAAAGTCGTGAGCATATTGTTCACGATTGCGAAGTGAATGATGAAGATGATGGCGACGAGAATCTCAAACGGCGCACGACAAAGCTCGGCGAGCATCGTCTGAATGAGGTTCTGCATAATCTGCGGATCGCTCGTCGCGCGCGACATGAGCTGGCCCACATCAATACGCCCGTGGAACTGCAAAGACTGCTCTTGAATTTTCTTAAGGAGGTCTTGCCGTAAGTCCATAACGACGTGCGAAGCCGACCACGTGAGGCAATACTGATTGAGGAAAATAAGCCCCAAACGCAAACACGCGACGAGCGGAATGCCAATGACCGCCATCAAGACGAGAAAGCCCCCCATCGCGCCGTCTTCTTGCTCAAGCGGAATACCCACTTTATCGGCAATCGCCTTCGCTTTGTAATACCAAGAAGGATATTCAACGGGTTCTTTTGGCGCGGTCACCGCCACCGGCTCTTCCAGGCGCTGCTCGGCACGCGAGACCTTCTCAAGCGCGGGCTTAACGATTGTAAAAATGGGGACGAGCGTTCCCGCCGTCAGCATACCGCAGAGAATACCGACGGCAATGCGAAACTTGTAGCGACGCGCATACTGCCACGCGCGCGAATACGCCTCACGGAAGGTATAGGTGCGATCAAAAAACTCTTTTTTATATTTATCGCTCATAAGAAGAAAGGCGCGGCGCATTCATCTTGACCTCACGATTGATGCGCCGCCGCGCATGATCAAAGAGAAAGCCCCACTTATTGAAATACTTGATCATGTTCCAAATATGGACGCGCGTCATGCGCCAGCTCTTGTAGCTCGCCGCCTCGTGCGCGTGCACGACCGTCGCCGTGGGATAGTAGACCGACCGCCAGCGCGAATCGTAGACACGCCGCGAGATGTCAATATCCTCGGGGTACATGAAAAAGCGCTCGTCAAAAAGGCCGACCTCCTTGAGGCATGCGAGGCGAAAGACCATGAAGCAGCCGCAGAGATAGGCGCAGTCGAACGACTTCTCGTGGTCGACATCGTGCATCTCATAGAGCGCCGTGCGTCGCGCGATCCACGAACGCGGCAAGAAGCGGCGGGCGAAAAGGCCGAACGGCGTCGGCAAGAGACGGCAATTAAACTGCATTGAGCCGTCCACGTTCACCGTCTTCGGCATGACGAGGCCGACGTCCGCATTCGCCGCGAAGAACGCATCAATTGTCTCGAGCGTGCCCGGCTTGAAGTCAATATCGGGGTTCACAATCGCGTGAAGCGTCGCACCGCGCTCCATCGCACGGCGAATTGCCACATTGTGCGCCGCGCCGAAGCCGGGATTCGGTAGCGAGATGTACTCAATTGACGGAAACTCCTTCGCCAGCTCGCCGCGGAGCGGACTCTCTCCCGCGTTGTCCACAACGTAAAACTTCTCAACGCAGGAACTTTTTAAGACCGCCTCCACGACGGGGCGGACCTGGGCGAGCGTATGCTTGTATGTAACGAGCGAGACTGTCATTGAGAATGAGATTAACGCCTATTATACCATAAAGAGGGCTTCACGACGTCATCGGACGCGCGTTCGGCTTGTGCCAACAACTCTTAAACACCTCTGTCGTATAGAAAGAACCTGGCGGCGCAACTCGCGACGGCGCTACCCTCAAGTAGAAATGCGCCAGAGAGCGCCGAAACTTCTGGCGAATCAGCGGGCGAGGGCGCGCTTCACATAGGGCCAGTAGGCGCGCGTATAGGTGACGAGGCTCACGAGTGTGAGCGCCATCAAGAAGCCTTCGACGGCGAAGCAACTCAAGAGCCACGCCTTCGCCGCCCCTTCAGAAAGGCGCGGGAAGAGCGGCGCGAGGGCGAGATAGGCGTAGACCCAACCCGCACCCGGGAAGGAGAGCGCCGTCCGCACCTTGCCAATCCACATGGCCGAGACATCCGCGCCAAAGAGCGCACCGACCGACCGCAGAAACGTGACCCACGTGTCACGCCCCATGTAGAGAATCGTGAAGACGAGCATCGTAAGCGCATGCGCCGATGACCAGAGCCCGCCCTGTTGAAGAATAAGATAGAGAAGCGTCGGGAACGCGACGAGGTAGAAGACCTTGTCCATCAGCGGGTCTGCCATCTTGCCGAGCGATGAGACAACGCCCCACTTGCGCGCAAGGCGACCGTCCCAAAGATCCGTAAGCCCCGAGAGAAACATTGAAAGCCCACCGGCGATGGAGAGGGTGAGGCGGTCGCCGAATCCAAGTTCGCACAGAACCGCGCACACCGCCCACATGAAGATGAGCGGCACGCGCGCGAACGTCAACGCGTTGACGAAGAGAGCCTTCGCCTTCACGAGTTCGCGATTCCCTCCGCGACAACCTCCTGCAAGACGCCCAACGTCTCCTGCATCTGCACGAGGCGCGACTTGAGCTCTTGCACCTTAAGCTCCGCCTTCTGATAGTTGCGGCGCGTTGCAAAGAGCTGCTTCAAGATCTCGCCCGGATCGAGGTCAAGGTCGTTGAGTTCCATGCCGTCTGGAATCGGCACGAGAACCGACTCGCCACATTCGGAACACTGAATCTGAAGCCCCGCGCCACGATAGTCAATGACGAGGTTCTTGCCGCAGTGCGGGCAATCGAAGACGATGTCGGTGTCAAGGATCTCGGCGTCCTCCGTATTCTCGCGGACGACCACGTCGTTTTCATCGCTCTGTGTCTCTGTCATGTTTCCTCCGTTCGTTTGACTCTACGAATCTAACGTTTCTTTGATTATACCACATTGCACGCGCGCGCGCCACCCTTGAATGCCTCGTCTTGAATGCCTCACCCTTGAACGCAGATTGGCACAAAACGTGATGTTGAGAGACTAAGACTCACGCCGCCAAAGGCAGAGGCGCGTGCGACCATACGTGCGATCGCGCGCGAGCGTCCAGCCTGGTGCCTCGTCCGCCGTTTGCGCGGCTGTCATCTCAGCGACAAAAAGCCCACCGGAGCGGACGATGCCGCGCGACGCGAGAAGCCCAAGAATCTCGCGATAGCCCCGCTCAACGCCAAGCGCATACGGCGGATCGGCGAAAACGATGGCAAAGCCTGTCCCCGTATAGCGCGCGAGATAGTGCCAGACATCGGAGGCGACGACGGTTGCGTGAAGCCCCAGCGTGGCGAGATTCTCCTTGAGAACCGCGATGTGGCGGCGCGCCGCCTCAACAAATGTAACCGAGGCGGCCCCGCGCGAGAGCGCTTCTAACCCGACTGCGCCCGAGCCCGCGAAGAGATCAAGAAAATCAGCACCCACAATCTCCGTCTGCACGATATTGAAAAGCGCCTCGCGAACGCGCTCCTCCGTCGGCCGAATCTGGTCTGACTTCGGAACCTTCAAGACGCGCCCACGAAATTGTCCGCCTGCAATGCGCATTTAAATCTCCGAGACGAGGACAGACGCGCCCTGTGGCAAAAGGAGCTCGAGTTCCGCGCGATCAACAGGCTTAAACGAGACACCGATCTCGTCCCAGAAGTCACGGATTGGCATCGTCACCTCGTACGCGCCATCGCACCCCGCCTCCGCCGCGAGGTCGTAGCGCTTAAAGAACTTGCCATTGAGTTGTAGGTCCGCCGTCCGCGTCCGCCGACGAACGACGAGCGCAAAGCGCGGGTGATCCATCACATAAAGCGACTGGCCTGGGCGAATCGTCTCAACCGCCGCGATGCCGCCATTGAGTTTCGCGAGCGAGGCGAAGGTTGAACCATTCTCGGCGGCGATGCGCGAAGCCGACTGGCCACTTTTCACCGTCACCGTCTTCACCCACTGCGCATTCTTGAGCGTGAAGAGTCGCCGCCCGTTGAGCGTCCCCAGCCGACGTGCGAGCGCATCATCAAGATCGGCCGCGGGTTCTCCAGGCAAGGCGCGCAACTGCTCAATCGTCGTCACCGCCATCTCAACATCGCGCTTTGACTCGGCCACCTCCAGGCGCATCAAAAGATTGCGCACCTTCTGCGGACGACGCGCGTTTGCCGCCGTTGGTGGCGGCGCGAAGGTCTTTTCAGCGGCGCGTGGCGCATCTGAGGCGGGCGCGGCGGGAGGTTGAACAACGGCGACTTCGCTCGTCGCGTTGTCATCACGAGCCTCCTCACGCACGCGGCGGAAGAGTGTCACCGCGAACGAGACGAGCACAAGGACGAAGACGACGAAGACGACGGGCCAGAAGATCGAAAGTTCGCGATCCTCTGGCCGTTTCGTCCATTCGACGCCATATCGTCCGCGCTCGAGCACCTTACTTCTTCGGTTCTTCGGTCGCCGTCGGAACGACGCCCGAGACGCACGCGCGCGCGATCTCAATCGTCGTGCCCGGGCAAATCTCAACCTTGAACGTCTTCTCCGTCGCCTCGAGGATCGTGCCCATGAGACCGCCCGCAAAAACGATCTTCGCGCCCGCGCGCAACTCCTCGATCATCTTCTGACGCTCTTTTTCCTTGCGCTGCTGAGGACGGATCATCATAAAATAGAAGATCGCGAGAATAAGCAGCATCGGGATGAGCATACCCATGCCGCCGCCCGCCGCCGAAGGTGCTGGTGTGGCCGCCGCCGCGTCACAGATAAGAAGTGGAAGATTCATGTCTTTTCTTTCCTTTCGTTGTCTTTCAATTTATTTTTTGGGAAATCAGTTCGAATAGGCACGCGCCTCAGCCAGGAAGTCCTTAAACGTGCCATCCTCAATGGACGCGCGCATGTCGGCCATGAAGCGATTGAGGGCGCGGACATTGTGAATCGTGAGAAGCCTGAGACCCAAGATCTCATTGCACGCAAGAAGATGGCGAACATAACTGCGCGAGAAGTTTCGACAGCAATAACAATCGCACCCCTCTTCAACGGGGCCCTGATCAAACGCCCACTTCGCCGCTTTAATCGCGACATTTCCCTTGCGCGTGATGGCCGTGCCGTGGCGCGCGATGCGCGTTGGAATGACGCAGTCAAACATATCCACACCACGCGCAACACACTCCGCCATCTGGTGCATAACACCGAGACCCATCACATAGCGCGGTCGGTCCGTGGGGAGTGAGGGAATGGACGCATCAACCGCCTTGTACATCATCTCTTCTGGCTCGCCGACCGAGACACCGCCAATCGCGTAGCCGTCAAAGCCAATCTTCACAAGCTCCTCGGCGCAGTGCTGACGAATGTCGTCGTAGACGCCGCCCTGCACGATGCCAAAGACCATTTGGCCGTCAGCATGCGGCGCGTCCTTTGAGCGTTGCGCCCACCGAATTGTGCGCGCGACCGATGACTCCGCGCGCGCGCGATCGCACGGATAGGGAAGGCACTCGTCAAAGACCATCGCGATGTCCGAGCCAATCGTCTTCTGCATCGCCATCGACTCCTCGGGGCCGAGGAAAAAGGCGTGGCCATCGAGATGCGACCGAAAGTGGCAACCCTCCTCGGTGAACTTGCGCATCTTCGCGAGCGAGAAGACCTGAAAGCCGCCCGAGTCTGTGAGGATGGGGCCGTCCCAGTGCATCAAGTGATGAAGACCGCCCGCCGCCGTGAGAACCTCGGGGCCGGGGCGGAGCATAAGATGGTAGGTATTGCCGAGAACGACCTGCGTCTTAAGTTCAATGAGGTCACGCGGCTCAAGCGACTTGACCGTGCCGAGCGTCCCGACATCCATAAAGACGGGCGTCTCGACGACACCGTGCGCCGTCTTAAGACGCGCGCGACGCGCCTTCGTGTGCAAATCTTCCTTTACAATCTCAAAAGACATCAGATTGATATTTTACCAAAATCTGACGCCTTGGTGGAATGCAAAAGACATCCCCAAATCTTGAAGAGGTAGCGCGCGTAAAGAAAGAGATAACATGACCAACAACCATTGTCGCGCAAGGCGCGGCGGTCGGCGCGGTTGATGGCAAGCGTCGTGCGCCAGCCGTTCGTCGAAGCGCCGCCGAGGCGCATCACCGTCGTGCAGAGAGGCAAGTAACGCATCCGCGCACGATGCCGCCAGATGAAACGCAAGAGAAGCTCAAAGTCGCCGTACATACCGTAGTCAAGCGAGTAGTTCCCCCAGCGTGCGAACGTGGACGCGCGGAAGAACGTGGCGGGGTGCGCCGTCTGCGTACCGAAGCGGAACATCCACGGATGAAACCACCGCCCCGAGCAGTAGCGAGCCGTCTTGAGCGCGCGCAGGTCATCGAGACACGAGGGCGTTACGCCATCGCGCACAAAACGGATATCGCCGAACGTGCCATCAAGCGACTCGTCCGCCTCAAAGGCCGACGCGACACGCTGAAGGACATCGTCGGAGGCCAGCGCGTCATCAGCGTTCAAGATGCCAATGACATCCCCCGTAGCCATTTTAATGCCCTTGTTGAGCGCGTCATATAGCCCGTCGTCGCGCTCCGAAATCCAGCGCAGGCAACCCGCAAAGCGCGGCTCAAACTGACGCAACACCTCAACCGTGCCGTCCGCACTCCCACCATCAACGACGATGAGTTCAATGTCAACGCCCTTCTGACGGAGAACGCTTTCGAGCGCCGTCGGGAGAACGGGCGCGCTCTTGAACGAAGCCGTGATGAGGGTAATCTTCATTATTCTTCCGTACGGGTGCCGGGTCGAGGCAATAAAAAAGCGGTGCCCGTCAAAAGTCAAAGCACCGCCTTTTTTGATTCAATTCTCGTGTCGAGGCGCGACATCAGCCCTCGGCTTCGAGCGCCGCGTCAACCTCGTCGGTCGTCTCCATGTTCGTGTAGACGTCCTGCGTGTCCTCGAGATCCTCAAGCATATCAACGAACTTGTTGATCGCCTTGGCGATTGCAACGTCGGAGACGGGGTTCGTCATGTTCGGGACGAGCCCAACGTTCGAGTTCTCTTCGTCAATCGCAATGCCGGCCGCCTTGATGGCGTCGCTGACCGCGATGAAGTCGTTCGGCTGGCACT
>CAVHJW010000064.1:0-8272 GCA_963636335.1 bacterium | reverse complement strand
CCGAGCGCGGTCGGCGTGATGGCCGTGACGTCGATGTACTTGCCCTTGCGTCCCGCGCCGACGCGCTTTAAGACCTTCGTGACGTCAATCTTCGCGAGATACTTCCCGTAGGCGTCCCACTCGTCATCTTGAAGCCCAAGCGAGGCGGCGAGCGTCGCGGCAGGTTTAAGCGTTTCTTCGGCGGCCTCGGCAATTTGCCAGTCCTTCATCTTCGTCGGATCAAGTGTCATCGGACTCCTTCTTCTAGAACCCACGGTCGTAAGTCGAGTCAGCCTTGAGGCGCTCGATCGTCCCGGGAACGGCATTCGTTGAAATAGAAAGTTTAAAGGCAACAGGCGTTGAGTTCGGCCAACGGTAGAAGCCGTAACTGTAGCCCGGCGATTCGGTTGAGAACGGATCAACGATTTCAATCGTCGAGGTGAACGGCTCTGCATCGGTTGCAGACGTAAACGAGCCCGCGTCGAACGTGAAGAAACGGAACGGCAAGAAGCCCTGGTTCAGATCCTGACCGTTCAAGAGCGCGACCATAATCTGCATCGACTCGCTCGTCCAACGTTCCGTCGTCTCATCGCTCTTCGTGTAGTTGAGACCCTGCAAGTGCTTCGGCGCATAGGCGGCATTGGAGACGACGTTCGTGAGATAGAGTTGAACCTTGACCTGCACGTTCGTGAAGGCGATGGTGGAAGTCGCCGACGTGCGCGTGCGGATGACCTGTTTGGCGAGGGGGTCGACAATGCCATAGCGGAAATACCAGATCGGATCGGCGGCCGCCTCCGCCTCATTCGCGGCGAAGGCCGGGATATCCAGCCAGTACATCTGAACAAGGTCGAGTTTTGTTTCCGTCTCCCCACCGCCAATCTCCTTCGCGACGGCGAGCCTCAAATCGTCAACGTCTTTGTCCGCGCCCGTCTCGGCGAGCCATTCAAGGACAGAAGGCGTATACTCATTGTCGCGGTCGAGGTAGGCGTCCAGTCGCGCGTCTGCGCCCTCCGTCGCAACGACCGTGCATGTCCGCCCCGTCGGTGCAATCGTGTAAACGAAGGACGACGAACCTTGCGCGACGTGTTCATGCTTCGTCTCGCCATCAACAACAATGGACTGAACCTCGTACCATGGATCTGCCGTGTAGGTGACGTTTGTCGTCGCGCCCTGCGGCAAGACGAACTTGTACGTCGCGTTCGTGATGTTGCCCAATTGCTGCAAGATATGCGAGCCCAAGACCTTGATCGTCACCCACGCATTCGTTCCATTCGATGTCACGAACCAGTCCTCGGGGATCGTCTGCGAAACACCTGTCTGCGTCCTGTTGAGGGAGGCCGGTGTCAGGACGAGCTTTGACGACCACGTTGCCGCCTTGCCCGGGTTCAGTTCCGCATTCTCAACGTCTCCCGTGATGACACCTGCCGAGGCGCGGCGAACGGCATCGTCGAGGCGTGCGAGATCATCGCCCGCGAGGAAGCGCATTGACGAGGGGCTCGCCTCATTGAGCGTTGCGAAGAAATTCGTTGCGTTATAGCGCGCGCCGTAGGACTTTGACGCGTAGACGTTCGTGCCGCCGAGGACGAACTGATGCTCAACAGCACCCGAGGGACGCACAAGCTCAAACTGGAACGGGTGCGAGTATGAGAGGTAGCCACTCTCCGCCGTGCCGTTCGGTCCATCGGAATACCACGCGCCATCAACCTGAACACGATTTCCGTCGGCATCAAGCGCACCGCCTGCGCTTTCAGTCTCGGGGCTTCCTGCGAGGACGAAAGCAAAGTTGTTTGTCTCATTGCGCGTTGAGGAACTCGGCAGGCGCTCGCCATCGCCGAAACGCGCCATAACCCAGCTCTTTTGGTTGATATCGGTGAGACGCAGGAACCAACCCGTCATATCCACACCCGACGGAACGCACACCTCAATGAACTGGTTGTCGCGCTGGATTTTATCACCGTTCTCAGCGGGCGTGCCATCATTGAAATTGACTTCGTTGATCCACGCGCGCCCAGGACTAACAGAATCAAGAATCGTCCACGCCGAGAAGCGATCGGGCGTTGACGCGCTATAGCCATACCTCGTATTGAGGTCGATGGGATAATACCACTCGGGCGGCGTCCAGTCATCGGGACTTTCGAGCTTCACGGGATCAAACGCAACGCCGTCGCGGTCCGTGTAAGTGACGAAAACTTGGAACTGAACAATGCTGCCTGGCTCGGCCACGGGCTCAACGAGCGACTCGGCGTTCTCGCCGACCGAGCGGAAAATGAGTTCATCCGTTCCTGTCGCGCGCGTAAGCGGAATCTCAACGGACCCCGCGGCCTTCCAGTTCTCATAACCCCACGGTGACCGGCTCGTGTAGTAAGCGAATGTCACCTTCAGGCTCTCGGGATCAATCTCGTCCGAGAACTGATGAAGTTTAATCTTCGTCTGAATACCCCAGCTTTCTCCCGCGAGCGGCTGCTCGTTCGGAGAAAGGATGTCCGCAATCGGCTCCGTCGACATGAGATTGTCGCGGAACGGTCTAATGTACTCAAAGGAGACCGAAGGCTGGATGCGTTCACCCACGATGACCTCGTCAAGAATGATGCGATCCAGATCCGCGGCAATCGTTGCGGACTTCGCGGCGGGCGTGACAACCTCAAGTTTGATGGCCTTGTAGGCCTTGCCCTTTGACTCCCAGCTAAAGTCCTCAAATGTCGTTGACGTGATACGATTCGTCTGAAGAACGTCCCACCGACCGTTCACCGAGTGGCTCGCGCCGTAGAGGACGACCTCGCCACCCTTCTCGGTCGTTGCACCCGTTGTTGAATAGAGTCGCGCCTTGAACGTCACCGAGCCGACGCCACTCTTTGTGTTCGCGTCCATGTTCTTCATCGTCGGCGAGATGATTGCGGGATAGTTCGCACGCGCCCGCTCAAGATCTTCCGCCTCAACACCGAGGAGCGAGTTATTAAGCCCAAGGTCAAGACCGGCGCCCGTCTCGCCAAGGAGGGTCGTGTCCATGAGGAACATACGCTTTTCAGAATCGGTTCTATCGCCGATCGCGCGCAGATTGAAGCCATACCAACTCGTGTCGGAGAGCGCGGGCTCATCCGAGACCGTCATGCCCGTAATCGTGATTTTTCCGTAGTTCACGTTGCGCGTCGCATTCGTCGCGGCGATGCCCGCGCGCGCGACGACGCCCGTCGGCACGAAGAGGCGGAAGACGCCCGTGATGGGGCTATTCGTCACGTTATGGAGGCCGACGTAATAGGTCTTTGTTTGGCCGTAGTCGCTGCGAAGTTCGGCGGTGGAATACTTCTTCAGAGTGATCCACGTGCCAACAGGCTCCGTCGCATCACCCACGACGACATCGTCCAGATTGACAGACGAGATTGAATCGTTGTAGCCGCCCACGCCCGTCAAGTTGTAGCGCACCGCATTCGTCGCCATCTGAACCCAGACCTCCGCGCCTTCATAGACATCCTTGTACGAGAACGAGACTTTGCCGAGACCCGTGACAAGCGGCGAGCGCACAGACATCGGACGGGAGGCAACGCCGCGCGCAGGCTGGAGCGTCACCTCTGCGTCGGCGACGATGCCCTGCGTATAGGCAAAACTCTGCGAGGCAGACGAGATCTTCTCGTAGTCGGGTGCTTGCCACTGCGTCTGCTCGACGTTTCCGATGACGACGTCAAGGTTGTTCGCACCCGTGACGAGCTTCATGTTCCACGAGCCCGTCGTGCACAAGTTAAACGTCAAATTCTGGAAGGCATAGCCCGTCACCGTCTGCGTGCCGAACTTTGTGAACGCATTGCCGTCTTTGGGGCACAGGTAGAGGTCAAGCGTCTGTGTGAGCGTTGTCGGCACGCGAAGACCGCTCCAGTGCACCTTTTTCGGATACGAATAGTATTCGCTATGCCCTGGAATCGTAATCCAGTAGTTCTCAAGATCGTGGCCACGGTCAAAGACAAGCGTTGCCTCGCCCTCATTCGGATAGTTGAGCTTCTTATTGTCAAAATAATAACCATCCCCTGCCGAGTAAGTGGGCGTACGCTTATCGGTGATTTGGTCGTTGAAGAGCGGCTTGTCGTAATGGAACATATTGACGAACTCAGCCGGGCAGTCGCGCGCGGCGACGCCGTACGCGCCGCGCTTGAGCGGATTCTCCTTGTCGATGTAATAAAGGCCGATGTGATCAACGGTTCCATCGCCGTACAAGGTCGCGATGTCGCTCGCCGTCTCGTTCGGCGTCTTGCCATCCGAACGACCGCAAATAATGCGCGTTGAGCCATCTTCAAGATTTTCAAGCGACATGAAGAGGTTAAAGAAGGTATTCTGGATCTCACCCGAGCCGTTCACATTTTGCCAGAGCCAACGACCCGACCAGTCCATTGAACAAAGACGCTTCGCAGAACCATCGGCCGACCACTTGTAGAGAGCAAGTTGAATCGGCTTGTTCGAATAAACGCGCTCGACACGAAACTCGTAGCAACCCGCACCTGGATAGTAGTAGCCAATCACCGAGACGGCCGCGCCCACCGCCATCTCGCCGAGCGTCCCGCCATCCTGCGCCGTGCGCTGACTCATCGTCGCGGGTGCAAAGAATGTGTAGTTTGTGTTCCAAAGCGTCTTCGCCGCCCAGCTGAAAGTGTCGAGGGCATGCTTCTGACCGAGGCGTGCCGAGACCGTCACCTTGTCGAGACCGCTCGGCGCGTTCTGCTTTAAGAACTCAAGCGAGCCCTCACCCATTCCCTCCAGCTTCGCCGCGATGCCCGAGCCGTCCGCGTTGGTCGCCTTCGAATGATTGTCCTGCGATGTCAAGCGCGTGGAGACAAACGTGAAGTTATGTGCCGTCCACTGGTTCGGCGTCAGATGCGACGAGTAGGCGACATCCTTCGGATAACCTGGGTCGTCGCTGTTCGCAAGGTAGAACGGCTCATTCCAAGCACTATTGGCGTTCGTGTATTCATCCCACGCGCTCGCGTCCATCGTTGACGTAATCATTGAGACATCGTCAACACCATTCACCGGATACGTTGACTTGAATGTATCAAGCGGCGCGACCGCATCGTGCCAGTGGTTGAAGTTTTGGTATTCCGCGCGCGAGACGCTCCACGTCATATATTTCGTTGAGAACTTAAAGTCATAATAGTTCGCATTGTGGTCAATCTCAAAGAAAACCTTCGCACCCTTCTCAACCGCAACACCGTTGGCGGGAATTGTGTTCGTTGCCGACACAGAGGGCCCAAAAAGAATCTCCGTGCCCGAAACATCTTTCGCGCCAGACGCCGTCTGGCTCACGCCCGCAAACTGCACAGATGCGACACCATTCGACGCGCTCGAGATGGGGATGAGGGCGCGCCACATGTCGTCCGAAACAAGTTCCATCGGATATGTGCCGTCAAGCCCCGTTCCGCCCGAGACGATAACGTTCACGCCCTCCCAGGCACTCGCGCCGCGACGAAGACGGAAGAACCAGTCATGGCCGCCCGTCGGCTGACCCGCCTCATTGAGCGCATTCGTCCGCGTGGACGACTCTTCAGAATAGGGAACGCCGAGGTCAAGCCCCGTATAGTCAACGTAAGCGTAATAAGGCGCAGCGAGCGTGGACTCAAAGAAGAATTCAACATCGCCCTGACGCGCGGGCAACTCCATCGGCCGCGTCGAGATGAAGTCGTTCATCGGGTCAAGGTCCAGCGTCTTCCACTCGTCCACCTCCTGTGAGAGGTAGCGCCAACGGTAGTGCATTTGCGCCGATGTCACGAACGTGGCAGGATCTGCCGCCGCATCAAGCCCATTTGTGTAGGCCTTGAGCGCGGCGCGTGCATAGGCTGCCGTCTCGCCAACACCTGGGAACGGGACGGTCGTCGCCAATTCCTGACCGAGCAAGAGCGCACCGTGCTTCGTCTTGTCTTCCACATCGTAAAAGCCCGTCGGCACCAAGTCCGCGCCCATCGTCGGATACGAAACAATGAGGTTATCAAGGATGATGACGCAGTCATCATCGCTCGGCGTACGCTCGGTCTCAATCGTGTCGCGCACGATGCGGAAGCGAACACCCGTACGCCGATTAAACGGCACGGCAATGCGATAAAAGTTCTGGTCCGTGCCGCCATTTGCAACTGCGAGAACAACGATATTCGTTGAAAGGCGCTCTTCAACAAAATCGTCCGTGCCGTCTTTTTTATAGATGACGAGGCTCTCAACGGGCTTCCACGCGACATTCGAATACCATTCGGTTGAGTCCTCATTTCCAGCATCACCGCAGTTCTCGTCTGTCGCCGCATCACCCAACGTCGTCACAGTCGCGTATTCAACGCGCAGCGTGTAATTGCTCGTGACCGCGCCAACGGGCTCAATGCGGTCGTTCACCGCGTCAAAGTAGACAGTCCCGATGCCGTCCTCAAAATACTTTGAGTAGATGGCCGCATTGAGGCGGTTCTGCATAACGACCCAACCCGCGCCCGCACGTCCAACATTCTTGACAGGGGTTGAGTACGACTTGAACGAATACGCCGTCTCGGACGACCATGGGAGGTAGTTCTTTGCGGGCGAGAGCGTCTCATCATCGCCTGCGGGGAACATGTTACCGTGGCGGCAGTCCTTCAGGTGCCAGAGACGCTCCGACTGCCCCTTCTTCCAAAGGACGCTCTCTGTACCGGACTGGAGGTTATAAATCTGAATGTCTGGCGCCGTCGTGTTGAGGTGCTGCCAGTAGGTCGCGAGGGACGAACCCGTGTCGTAGTAGCCCTGACGGCCGATGGGGCAGGACGCATTCGTGTCGCGGTTCATCAAGAGGACGCGCCCCGTGTCGCCATTGTTTCCGCCAATCGCCGTGCGCGGCGCATGGTTATACGTGCGCACCTCAACCTTTGTCTCAAACGGCTCATAGCCCGTCGTATCCGCCATTTCAAAGATGGCGTAATAGGTGCCCGCCGTTGTGAGCCCGTCAAGGGTTGCAAGATCCTCATCAGGGCGAAGGGCTGAAACATAGCGAACCTTCACATCGCCCTCAGCGAGCGCACCCATTGAAACCGTGAACGTCGGCGTACCCGTCGAAAGGTCAAAGAAACGCGGCGTGACGTTCGGGTTCGTCTTCCACACATTGACCTTGAGCCCGTTGCGATAAACAAGACCATGAGACAAGAAGGTCACCTCTTGAACGGCGGGAACAGCCGCAAGGGCGGTTTCTTTCGTGTAGGCTGACCACACGCCTTCGGCATTAGGACCCGACGTTGTCTCGCCGTCCTTCAGGCACCACCACATCTCGAATGCAACGTTCGCTTCGAGCGTCGGAACCTTCACCCAGACGAGCGACTCACCAGCAGGATCCCACGTCTCAACAACGTAGTCAAGCATCTTGTCGCCCATGATGAACGCGAGATTTGAGCCATCACCCGCACGCGCATACATAAGGCCAGAGAAAGAAGTCTCTGAAAGGCGGACGAGAACAGGAAAATCTGTGAGCGCCGCCCCCGTATAGCCCGCGACCGAAATTTCAACGTGATCCTTGAAGACATTCGCAGGGTCGTCCCAGACGGTGAACGCGAGCGTTTGGGTCGCACCTGCGTAGTCATCCGTTTCTGCGACCGTTGCCTTCACATACCACGTCCCTGCCGTCTTCGGCGCGAAGACGCTCCACTCACTCGCCGTCTCGTCGGCAGCATACGTGTAGATGATTGTTCCAAAGCGAGCCGCGCCCTGAGGCGTGCTCGGCGTTGCGCCCGCACGATAAGAGTTAATTGAGAGCGACGTGATCTCGTTTGAGGCCTTCGTAATTGACCAAACATCCGAGAACGGCGCGGTCTTTACGCTCTCCTCTTCGCCCGCGTCAATCTTCCAAACGTAGCGCGTCTCACCTTCGGGATTATTCAGCGTCACAACGAACGTGTAGCTGGCCACATGCGTCGCGTTCGTTGAACCCGATGTCAACGACCATGCGTCGCTTCCCGCAATGCCAGCCGTATGCTCCTTTCCGTCATAGACACTCGTCTTATTAGCATCGGGTACGCGCGGCCGCTCAACCTCAACCGAAAGAATTTGCCACGTGAGTGTGCGCTCGGAACGATCTTTCGTATCGCGCCATGTGAACCCGTCGGCGGGCTTCAGCGTGCACGTATATGTCCCTGGCTTCGTCGCCGTCGTCGTGCCGCTCACGCACGTATAGGCAATTGACGAATCAACGCCGACGTGCTCGTCGCCATCCCACGTAAACGTACGCGTCGCCGGGAATGTCACGCTTGACTCATAGGCCTGCAAGATGCGGATAATGACAATGCCATTTGCGCCCGCGCCGCCAAACGTATTC
>CAVHJW010000063.1:0-8598 GCA_963636335.1 bacterium | reverse complement strand
AGCGGAAATTTTAACCAAAAAAATTTCAGACTCAGACCGCCTTGAAAACCGCCCGTGCGTAGACGCCACTCGGGCAGGCAAGCCCCTTCCCCTCAAGGAGCATCTCGCCCGCCTCGACCGTCGCCTTGGGGAAAAGTTGCGACAGGATGTTCTCGGCGACACGGACAGAAAGACCGGGCGTATGCGACGAGAAGAGAACGAAGGCGGGGTTCGGAGAAAGAAGTTCACGCACGAGAGAAAGCGTCTCTTTGAGGTCGCGCTCAATCTTGTACATCTCACCACCCGCGCCGCGCCCGAAGCTCGGCGGATCAAGAATGATGCCATCGTAGCGCCGACCACGGCGAATCTCGCGGCGCATGAACTTGTGTGCGTCATCCACGATCCAGCGAATCGGATGCTGATTAAGGTTGTTCAGCGCCGCGTTCGCGCGCGCCCACTCGACCATACCCTTTGAGGCATCAAGGTGACACACTTCCGCGCCCGCGAGCGCCGAAGCCATCGTTGAACCGCCCGAGTAGGCAAAAAGATTGAGGATCTGTCCGCGCGCGTGCTCACGAAGCCACGCCCACTGCG
Organism: bacterium; assembly: GCA_963636335.1. Lineage (GTDB taxonomy): Bacteria > Verrucomicrobiota > Kiritimatiellia > RFP12 > UBA1067 > UBA1067. Next base: position 8,025 of record CAVHJW010000063.1, on the reverse strand, counting down.
CACGCTGTTCGGGGAAGATGCCAAGGTGGCCAAAGTCCGTGCCGCCGAGTTTGAAACGGACGCCCGCCGTCTCAATCTGCCACGCCTTCGGTAGGCGCGCGCGGCCATGCCACGTGTTGCCGTCCTCACGATCAAACGAGGCATCCGCCCGCGCCCACACCTCGGGCCCAAGGCTGGGGCGCCACATCGCCTGCGAGCAAGGGCGCGCGAGAACAATCGTTCCAAAGCGTTCGAGCTTGCGCCCGTCGCCAGAGTCGAGAAGTTCGTAGTCGTCGCGTGTCATCGTTCTTCGTCAAAATAGACGTGTTCGGAGACAGCGGGCAAGCACGTATGCGTCTCGCGGGCGCGCTCAAGCTCCGCCGCGCGGTCCTCGTCAAACCACCAGTAGGAGAGAATCGACTGCTCGTCCGAATAACGCGAGAGAATCGTTCGCGGCATACCGAACTTGTTCCAGTAAAGAAGACGCGTTGTTGGCGTGTTCCAAAGAAGCGCGTACGGGTGCTCCTTCGCGATGAGGGCATCAACCTGACGATAGGCCTCCTGCCGCTCGGCCATCGTTTCCATTCGCTTCTCCGCCTCAATCAGACGATCGACCTCCGCGTTCTTAAAGCCTGGAAGATTACTCGAGCCCGAGCGGTCGGCCTCGGCAGAACTCCACATCGTCTCAAGGTTGCGAAAGACGAGCGCATTCCACGCCGCCCACGTCATGTCATAGGCGTATGAGTCCATATCGCGCATCCAACCCGCAAAGTCCTTGCGCGTGATCTTCATCGTCACGTTACACGCCGCGAGCGCATGGCTGACGAGTGAGAGAAACTTGTCTTCGCCCGCCTCGCGCGACAAGAAGGTGAACGTGAAGCCGTCGGCATAGCCCGCCTCGGCGAGAAGCCGCTTCGCCTCTTCAAGGTCGTAGCGCACGCGCTCGTTCGGGCAGGGATGCGCGTCACCGTAGAGGTCGGGAAAATAGGAATCCAAAAGATCATACGCGCCTGCCATCATCGTGCGATTCATCGTCTCGCGATCGACGAGGAGCGCCATCGCCTTTCTGACGCGCACATCGTCAAACGGCTTACGGCGCGCGTTCATGGCGAAGCCCTGAAAGCCGACGGGTTGGTGGTTATGGACAACGCGCTTCAAGATCCAATTGCGCTCAAACTTCTCGCCGTGCGTCTCGTCGTTCATGATGCGCGCGGTGTAGACGGGGTAGACGTCAATTTGACGCTTCTTGAGCGCCTCAAAAGCGTTCTCATTGTCGGCGTGATATCGAAGCAGGATGCGGTCAAAATTACACACATTCTTGAGGCTCGGAAAATCGCGCCGCCACCACGTCTTCACGCGCACATATTCCGTCTCAACCTGCTCAGCGATGCGCGCAACGCGGTAGGCACCGCTCACGGGCACGGTCTCGAAGTCAAGCGCATTAAAATTCTTCCCCTCAAGCGCGTGGCGCGGCAAAATGTAGAACATGCCGCAGTGCAGGATGTCGCGCCAATCCTTCGGAGACGCGCCCTTCTTACGAAAGCGCACGGTGAGGCGATCGACAATCTCCGGGCTCTCAAAGACACCGAGAAGCGTCTTCCACGAACCCGTGTCATTCGTGGACGACATGACCGCATCAAAGGTCCACTTCACATCATCGGCCGTGACGGGAACACCATCGGACCAACGCGCACGCTCGTCAATGACGAAGATAAATTCATCGCCCGCCTCGGAGACAGCCCAACGTCGCGCGAGCGCGGGCGTGAACTCCAGCGTTTCAGAGTCAACACCAATCAAGTTCTCAAACATGAGATCGAACATCATCTTCGTGTAGGTGTTCGTGTCAATGTAGGCGTTGAGGCTCTTGGGTGGACGCGAGCCATTAAAGCGGATTGTACCGCCCTTGCGCGCGTGGGGATCTGCGATGGGATCGACCTGATCAACCCAATTCGTCGCAGGGTACCAAACGAGCGCGGCGAGCACGAGACTTGAGAACGCAGTCATGTTTCTTTTCCTTCTCCTCTTCTACTCCAGATGCGCCTTCTGCCGCGGGTCAAAGGCGTCGCGAAGACCCTCGCCCACGAGCACCGTGAGGAGCATGACAATAAAGAGCGCCGCGCCCGGGAAGAGGATTAGCCACCACGCCTCGCGGAACTGGCGTGACTCTTGCATCAATTCACCGCACGATGGCGTCATCGGAGGTAAGCCAAAGCCGAGGAAGTCCAGCGCGGCGAGCGAAACCATCGCGCCCATGAGAAGGAACGGGAAGAGCGTCACGAGCGGCGTCAAGGCGTTCGGGAGGATGTGTCCAAAGATAATGCGCAAGGGCGAGAAGCCCTGCACCTTCGCCGCCTCAACAAAGGTGCGCATACGAAGGCGCAGAAACTCCGCGCGCATATAGTACGAAACCGTGATCCAGTTGAAAATCGCGTAGCAAACGAGGAGAATTGTGAACGAACGCCCCATCGTCGAGCCGATAAAGATCATCACATAGAGGAACGGAATCGCGCTCCAAATTTCGGTGAAGCGTTGAAGTGTGATGTCGGTCGCGCCACCGAAGTAACCCTCAATCGCGCCGACGACAAGACCGATGAACATCCCCGAGAACGCGAGCGCGAGACCAAAGAGGAGCGCGATGCGCATGCCGTGGACGACGCGCGCATAGACATCGCGCCCGCCCGCATCAATACCGAAGGGATGCTCGGGAACGGGTCGAAACGGGAATGTGACGGGCTTCTTGCCGAGCACCGTCTCGCGCGCAATGGGGGACTCTGTCGGCTCAACAAAAAAGCGTACATAGCCCGCGCGCGGCGTTGTGCGAACAGTCCAACCCGCGGGACGCTCGCCACGGCGAATGGCATCTAAAAGCGTGCGCGCAGCCTCATCCCTCGGCCCTTCGTAGAGCGCAACGGAGCCATCGTCCAAAAGGTTGAAGCGCATCGTCCGCACGTCATAGGCGCGTACGACGACATCCTCGCGATAGGCCTCAAGGCTCGCGGGGTCAATGACCGCACGCGGGTCGCAGGGGCAGACAAAATCAGCGAGCAGGCAGAAGACGAAGATGACCCCGAGCGCGATGAGAGCGAAGAGGGCGCGGCGGATGCGGCAAAAGGCACGCAAACGCTTGATCGTCAGAGGCGAGAGGAATCGGTCGAGACGCATAAAAAGACTATTTCTTCGTAAAGTCGATTCGTGGGTCAATGAGCATATAGAGAACGTCCGAGATCAAATTCCCGATCAGCTGGAAACTCGCCGTCAGCGCGAGAAGCGCGAGAAAGACGGCGTAGTCGCGGCCGATCAAGGCATCCCATGAAAGACGCCCCATGCCGGGAATCTCAAAGATTGTCTCAATGATAATAGAGCCCGCAAAGAGAAGACCAATCATAGGGCCTAAGCCCGTCGCGATGGGAATCAAGGCGTTGCGAAACGCATGGCACCAAATCGCGCGACGACGCGTTGCGCCCTTCGCGATGACGGTACGCACGTAGTCGGCCGAAATCTGGTCCAAAAGCGAGTTCTTCATGAGCAGCGTCAGCATCGCGAAAGAGCCCGCGACATAACACGTGACAGGCAAAACCATGTGCCACGCGCGATCCGCAAGTGCCGTGAAGAAGCCAACCTCCACATCAAAGTCGCTGGCGACGCCGCCGAGCGGAAAGATGTCCCAAAGGCCCTCAATCGTCCCGCACAGGAACATCTTTAAGATCATCGCCAGCGCAAACGACGGAATCGCGTAAGCGATGAAGACGCCGACAGACGAAATCGCGTCAAACGTCTGCCGATGATAAAGAGCCTTTAAGATGCCGAGCGGCACGCAGACGAGATAGGTGAGGATGAATGAAGCAAGCCCAAACCAAAGCGAGACAGGGATGCGCGAGCGAATGAGTTCCCATGCCGTCTTGTTTGGGTAGTCGTAAGAGGGCAGGCGCATGCCCATGCGGTTGACAACGAGCCAGTTCCAATACTGCTCGTAAATCGGGCGGTCAAAGCCGAACTGCGCTTCAAGTTGCTTCTTATACTCCTCCGTCACGTGCGCGACGGAGGACGAGCCCGCGCTCTCGCCTGCGCCGCCTTGCGCGGCAAAGCCCTTCATGCGCATAAGGCGAATCTCAACGGGGCCGCCCGGGAGAAAACGCGTGAGTGTGAAGCAAACAATGGTGATGCCTAAAAAGGTCGGAATAACCAAAAGAAGTCGCCGCAGGAGATACGCCAATCGATCCATAGAGAAACTATTATACCAAAAAAACGAGAGGGCTTTTAGAAGAAGAACAAGCCGCGCCTTGCGTCGACTTGACGCAGGGCGCGGACTTGGTTTCGCCTTCGCGCGATATTACTCCGCCGCCGGCGTCTCGTCCAGGACCGTAATCTTGAACGTAACGTTGACGCCGTGACCGAGGTCGATCGTCGGCTCGTAGACGCCCACTTCCTTGAGCGCCTCGTCCAGATCGAGCTGATGACGCTCGAGCTTGATGCCGCGGTTCGCCTCGATTGCGCCGAGGATGTCGGAAATGCCGACCGAACCGTAGAGGTGCTGACCGTCCGTCGTGTGCGCCGAAACCGTGATTTCGAGCTTCTCGAGCTTCTTCGCGAGCTCAAGCGCCGCCTTCTTCTCCTCAGCCGCACGCGCCGCGCGCTCCGCCTCAAGCTTCTTCAGCCGACGCTTCGCCGCTTCCGTCGCGACCGCCGCGAGACCCTTCGTGAAGAGGTAGTTGCGGGCGTAGCCCGGCGCGACCTTAACGATCTCGCCCGCCTTGCCGAGCTTCTTCACGTTATCCATGAGCATGACTTCGATGTGTGCCATTGTCGTGCTCCTTCCCTTAGGCCATGAGGCCCATGTTGCGGGCGCGCTTGACGCCCTGGCGGATCTGGCGCTGCTGCTGGGAGGTGACCCCCGTGATGCGCGCAGGCAGAATCTTGCCGTAGTCAGTGATGTAGTACTTGAGCGTCTCGATGTCGTTCACGTCGATCTGGTCGAACTTGCCGAGCGGCGGACGCTTACGCGCGGCGAATTCCTCGCCGGCCGAACTGTTAGATTTCTTGAAAGCCATTTTTCGGATTCCTTGACGTTGATGTTACTGAGCCGCTTCCGTCTTCTCGGCGAGGGCGGCGGCCTGCGCGGCCTCCTTCTTCGCCTGACGCTCCGCGCGCACCGTGCGCTCAGAGGCGATCTTCTCCTCGCGACGCGCGTCGACCGCGAGAATCTGCACGCGGAAGACCTCTTCGACGAGACGATAACGGTTGACGAGTTCGCTCACCTTGTTGGGGTCGAGCTCGAAGCGGACCTTCACGTAGACGCCGTTCTCGCGCTTCTTCATGGGACGCGCAAAGCTGCGACGGCCGAGCGAATCCTTCGCGATGACCGTGCCACCAAGGCGTGTCACCTCTGCGAGAGCCTTCTCGAGGTTGGCTTCGACCGCGTCGTCCTTCGAGACGCCGACGAAGATGTAAAGAGCATCGTATGTCTTCATTACTTCTTCTCCTCCTTCTTGTCGGCCGCAGCGGCCTCCTCTTCCTTGCCCTTCTTGATAACCTCAGGGGCCTTCGCCGCCTCTGTCGTCGCCGCCGCCGCCGCGCCAGCCGCCGGCACGTCATCCGGAGCCTTGACGACCGCGAGCGCGAACTCGCCGCGCGTAACAACCGTGTACTTGTCGCCAAGCTTCAGGTCACGCACAAAGAGCGTCTGATCGAGATCGAGAGCCGAAACGTCAACGTCGAACTTCTCGGGAATGTCCGTCGGAAGAACGTCGATGTCAATCGTGCGGAGCGTCTGTTCAAGAACGCCGCCACCGAGCTTGACGCCCTTCGCCTCGCCGACGAGGTAAAGCGGAACCGTAATGCGCACCTTCTTGGTGAGCGACACCTCGCTGAAGTCCACGTGGGTCGGCGTGCCCTTCAGAACGTCGTTCTGCATCTCACGCAGAAGCGCCGGCACTTCCTTACCGTCCATGTCGAGCGTGACGAGGACCTGCTTGCCCGTCCGTCCACGCATTGCGAGCATAAAGGCGTGCTCAGGAAGCTTGATAAGCTCCGTCCCCGCCTTGTTCATCTTCATCACCGAGCCCGGAATCATCCCGGCGCGGCGAAGCCGACGCACCGCTCCCGTACCCTGTTCGGTACGCGGCGACGCGCTGATCTTGATTTGATCCATTTAACTTGCCTTTTCTGGTAATCTTCCGCGATACTCTCGCGCACACGCGCTACACTCTCACGGCCAAAACGAATGAAAAGTATATCAAAAACGCCTCTTTGCGTCAAGTGCGCCGCCCAAGATTATTATCGTTGGCGCGCTTCTTTCGCGACGCGCAAGAGGAAGAGCGGGTTACCAATCACGTAGCGACGGAAAAGACGCACGGGCTCTTGATAAAGGCGAAACGCCCATTCAATGCCGAGGCGGCGCATCCAAAGCGGCGCGCGCGGAATGCGCCCCGACACGAAGTCAAAAAGCCCGCCCACGGCGATGGCCGCGGAGGCGGCAATCTCGCGTTGATGGTCGGCAATCCAAAGTTCTTGATCGGGAACGCCTTTGGCCACAAAAAGAAGATCGGGCTTGGCTGCGCGAATTTTTTCGATCACCGTCGCGTCATCCTGATAGCCATCGCAGAAGCCCACAACGTTAAGGAGCGGATAATCGCGCCGCACATTCTCAACCATCTTCTCAACAACCTTCGCGCGCGCGCCGTAGAAGAAAACAGAAACGCCTTCCTTTTCAGCGGCGCGGCAGATAAGCTCAAAGAGATCTGTCCCATTCACATTTTCGGGGACGGGAAAGCCTAATTTCGCGCCCGCCATACGAACACCCGTGCCATCAGGCCACACCGCCGATGCGTGGCATAGCACGTTGCGATAACGCGCATTTGTGTAGGCAATATTGAGGCAGTGCGCATTCACGAATGCGAAGAGCTTCACGCCCGCCTCTGTCTGGATCTTGTCTTCTTCCGCGCCTGCGGGCACCCCCTTCGCCGCATCAATAAGAGCGCGAACGGCGTGGGTCTCAGTCGTGCAGTCAATGGGAACGCCAAAAACACGCGCGGGAGCAAACGCCGCAACAAGTTCTTTCGCGCACCGCGCCCACGTGAATGAAGCGGCACGCGCCTTCCCTGCCGCGACCTTCGCAGCATCGGGCGCCGTCAAAATCTTCTCAAGAGCAACGGCGATGGCGTCCACATCGTCGGGGTCAAAAAGTTCCGCCGCGCCCTCGCCAAGTTCGCCGAGCGAAGAAGTCGAGGAGCACGCACAGGGAATCTCGGCGGACATCGCCTCGAGCAGCGAAAGCCCAAAGCCCTCAAAGCGCGATGGAAAGACATAAGCCGCCGCCTGCGACCAAAGCGTCGCAAGATCGTCGTTCTTAACGAAGCCCGTAAACCGAATCAAGTCGCGACGCGGCGAGGCCTCCGCCGCCGCATGCACCGCCTCCGCGCCATTCCAATCGCCACCCGCCAAAACGAGTGGGTGTGCCTTTGCAAGATCCTCCGGCAATTTCTCATAGGCGCGGATCAAGTTGACGTGGTTCTTCCCGGGATGCTCAAGGCGCGAGAGATAGAAAATCGTCGAGCGCGTCAACTTCGGCAGGGTGGGCGCTCCACTGACCGCCGCAACAGGCGTGAAACCATCGTAGACAACCGAAATTTTCTTTTCGGGAATCTTCCAAAATTGAACGAGATCCTTCGCCGTCGATTTCGAGATCGCGACAACAGACGGCGCCCGACGCACGAAGAACGGCAAGAGATGCTTCACATAAAACATCCGAAAGACGTCGTATTTCGCTTCAACGTGATATTGCGAAAGATCATGCACAACGACCACGGTCGGCAATGGATAGCGAAAGAAGGCGCGACGATTCGCGGCAGGCAGAATACAGCCGTCACACGTCAACTTCTTGACGCGAAACGGCAAAATGAAGAGATGATAAAGCATCGAAAAGAGCGCACCGTGCTTTGGAATCGAAATAGGATTCTGAACCCAGTCTTCATTTGGCGGTTCGCCCTCGAAGAGGCACGTGACGTCATGCCCCTCGGCGCGAAGCGCACGCACGACCTCGCGGATGTA
>CAVHJW010000062.1:0-8674 GCA_963636335.1 bacterium | reverse complement strand
TTCGGTCTTCTCCGTTGACAGCGAGCGGCAAGATGTGATATACTAGGAGGCGTTTTACTACCATAGCGGTAGGGAAACAAGAAGAACAAAAGAAAGCGAGGCAGAAAGATGGCGAAGGTTTCGAAGACTGTTTTGGAAGAAATCGGCAAGACACCGCTCGTGGAGATCTCAAATAAACTCAACAAGGGCGGGGCGCGCGTGTTTGCGAAGGTCGAGTTCTTCAACCCCGGTGGCAGCGCGAAGGACCGCATTGCGCTTGCGATGGTCGAGGACGCCGAGACGCGCGGTCTGCTGAAGCCGGGCGCGACGATTGTTGAGCCGACGAGCGGCAATACGGGCGTTGGCCTTGCGCTCGTCTCGGCGATCAAGGGCTATCACCTCGTCCTCACGATGCCTGAGACGATGAGCATTGAGCGCCGCCGTCTTGCGGCGGCCTACGGCGCGGAGATTGTCCTGACGCCCGGCACGGAAGGCATGAAGGGCGCGATCGCCAAGGCGAACGAGATCGCCTCGACGCGCGGCGGCATCATCCTGCAGCAGTTCGAGAACCCGGCGAACGCCGAGGCGCACTACCGCACGACGGGGCCGGAGGTCTGGGCGGACACGGACGGCGCGGTCGATGCGTTCGTCGCGGGCGTCGGCACGGGCGGCACGCTGACGGGCACGGGCCGGTATCTTCGCGAGAAGAAGCCGTCTGTCGCGCTCTACGCGGTCGAGCCAGATACGAGCCCCGTCCTCTCGCAGGGCAAGGCGGGTCCGCACAAGTTGCAGGGCATCGGCGCGGGCTTTGTCCCAAAGGTGCTTGACACGAGCCTCATCACGAAGGTGATCCCGGTTTCGGCGGAGGACGCGGGGCGCGCGGCACGTGCGGCGGCATCGCAAGAGGGGCTTCTCGTCGGTATCTCGTCTGGCGCGGCGCTTCATGCGGCGCTTGAGCTTGCGAAGACGCCTGAATACGCGGGCAAGACAATTGTCGTTCTGCTGCCTGACACGGGCGAGCGCTACCTCTCAACTTGGCTCTTCGCGTAGAACGTGCTTTGTAATCAATGAGCAGTCAATCAAAGAAAGGGCGGCGCACATCGCCGTGTTCGCAGAAGGCGTTGAAGATCTCAGCGAAGGCGCGCTACGCACTGCGCATTTTGTTGGATGTCGCGACGTTCGCATCCGAGACGACACCGCGCACGGGCGCGGCAATCGCCGAGGCTCAGCAGATCTCCGAGAAGTTCCTCTCGCGCATCGTTGTGATGTTGCGTCGCGGGGGGCTTCTCCGTAGCGTGCGCGGCAATGTCGGTGGCTTCCGTCTTGCGGCGAGCCCTGATGACATCAGTCTCCTCGATGTCATTGAGGCGGTACAAGGCTCGGTGGCGATTCTGGACTGCCTTGCGCCAGACGCAACATGCTCACGCCAACGGACATGCCTCGCGCGGCGCGTCTGGTCGGACGTGAACGACTCATTCGTTGCGACACTTGCGAAGGTTTCGCTCGCATCCGTCCTGCGCCGCGATGCAGACGCGGTGGGCGCGCTTGAGTCCTGCATTTGAGTTTCGGCGCGGAAGGTGGTAGAATAGAAGAGTCATGTCAAGTGAAAGGATAGAAAAGAAATGAAATCGTCGCTCTTCGTTCTGATGGCCTCTCTCTCACTCGTCGCTGGTGCCGCGACGCCGAAGTCTGCTACGCCACCCGAGCCACCGAAGACCTCGACGCCCACGGGCTGGACGGATGACTTTGTCGCGGCGAAACGTCAGGCGGCAAAGGAAAAGAAATTCATTTTGGCCGACTTCTCGGGGAGTGATTGGTGCGGTTGGTGCATGCGCCTCGACAAGGAAGTCTTTGCGACGGAGGAGTTTATGTCGGTGGCGACGAACAAGTTCGTCCTCCTCATGATTGACTCGCCGAACGACAAGACACGCCTGAGCAAAAAGGCGGCCGAGCAAAACCCGGGTCTCGTGCGCCAGTACGGCATTCGCGGCTTCCCGACCGTCCTCATTCTGGATCGTCGCGGCGAGGTCATCTATCAGACGGGGTATCACGCGGGTGGGCCTGTCGCGTACTTGAAGGATCTTGAAGAGTCGCTCGCGGCGCGGATGGGACCTCGCGTCAAAAAGCAGCCGACGAAGCCGAACGCCAAGCGGTAGGATGAGCCGCAAGGACTGGCTTCGGGGCGAGATCGCCTCTTGGCGTGAGGAGGGTCTCGTGGATGCGCGCGTCGCCGACATTCTCGTCGCGCGCTACGCCCACCAGACCTCGCGCCTCGTTTGGTGTGGTCTTCTCTCGGGCATCTTGGGTGGCATCCTTGTCGCCCTTGGTCTTGTCGCGCTCTTCGCTGTCAACTGGGATGTCTTCGGCCGCGCGGCGCGTACTTTTCTCGCTGTCTCGCCCGTCCTTGCGTGTGGCCTTTTGGCTGCCTACGCCGCCGTCCGCGCGTGGCGGACGCCGCTTCTCTGGGAGCCGCTCGGCCTTCTTTGGTGCCTGAGTGTTGCCGCGGCCGCATGCCTCGTCGCGCAGACGTACAACATCGGCGGCACGGCGAGTGCGCTCGTTCTCTTCGTGGCCGTCCTCGCGTGGCCCATTGCCCTTGCGACTCCCTCCGTCGCGGCGATGGCGCTTTGGCCGCTCTTCCCCATCGTCTGGACGATCGCCGTCCGAATGGAGGAGGGTCCGTCCGTCGCGCTTCTCATGGGGGCCCTTCTTTTCATGGCGCTTTCGCTTCCCGCCTTTCTACTCTCGCGCCGTCGCACAACCTCGTCCATCGCGCGCCTCATCGCAGGATCTCTCACAGGTTTCGTCTACTCCTTCGGCACGGCGCTTCTCGCCTCGTCGGCAATCCCCGCGGGTGAGCACCTCATTGAGGTCTACACGGGTATCGCCTATCTCGCCTCGCTTCTCGTTTTTCTCTCGGGTCGCTTCTTCCATATTCGCGGATGGGTCAAGATGCCGATTATCGTCGCGGCGGCCTTGTCGATTGCGACACCGTTTGCCCTGCCGTTCGTCTTCGTGCTCGCCATTGTCCTCTCGCTCACGATTGGAGCCTATGGCATCCACACACGGCGTCTCTCTTATATGAACATCGGGACGATTCTCTTTCTTTACCTCGTCCTTATGAAGTGCTGTTTCAGTCACGCGAGTTTTGCGCTGAAGGGCGTCGTGTTGCTCGTGGGCGGCGTTTTGTTCATCGCCCTCAACGTCTTTATGATCCGCCTCAAGCGGCATCGGGAGGTGACGAAATGAAAGCGGGTCGAAAGGCCTCGTTGCTTCTGCTCGTGCTCGTCGTGCAGCTTCTTGCGCTGGGGCTTCTCATTTTTCGCTACGAACGCATTGTGCGTCAGGGGACTGACGTTCGCCTTGTCTGTCAGGCTCATGACCCGATGGATGTTTTTCGCGGCCGCTATCTTCGTGTGCGCGTCGGCGAGACCGTGACGAACCTCCATACGTCGGTTGTTTCAGTCCTCGCCGCGCCGACATGCACAGATAAGGACGCGCGTGATGTCTGTCAGCATCTCTTCGTCCGCCTGGCACCATCATCAAGGGGTGTGTGGCGCTTCGCGGAAGTTTCGCTCCATCCGACCGAGAAGGGCGTGTGGGCGCGGCCGTCTTCTGCGTGCGTTGTGCGCGACAGCGAGGCGGACGCGGCGCTCGGCGTGCGCGTGGAGTTTCCGAGCCAGCTTTTCCTGAACGAACGACTCGCCCCCGAAGCGGAGCGACTCCTTCAGACGAAGACCGACGGCATCGTCGCGGTCTATCGCGTCAAGGACGGAAACGTCGTCATCACAGACGTTGAGATCGCAGGCAAGTCCATCTTTAGTTATTTGTGACGCAGATGTTCGCGCGTCACAGGTCTTTTGTGACGAACTGGACGTAGTCGCGGTAGAGGGTCTCGGCTTTTAACGCACTCGGCAATGTGACGGGGCGGCATTCGAGGCGATCGAGCGCGGCGAGGAACGAGTCGCGCGAAAGAAGGTCATACGTCTCGCCGAACCCCGTCTTGTGAAGAAGCTCACCCGCTTCGCCGTGGAGCGACGAGAGGACAGGAAGCCCCGCGAGCAGATAGTCGCAAATCTTGTAGGGGAGACCAACAAAACTGTCATCGCGCATGGGGACAAGCCCAACATCCGAGGTGGTGAGAAGGGCGCGAAGGGCTTCGTCGCTGAGGTAGCCGTGAAACGTGACGCGCGCCGTGAGACCGAGAGCCTCGACTTTTCGACGCAAGGCGTCCAAGCGCGGGCCGAGCCCCGCGATATCGAGCGTGAGGTTCGGCCGTTCTTGAAGCGCGTCCAAGATCGGCTCCAAGATATAGCCTTCGCCGAGATTGCCCGCATAGACGAGGCGCGTCTTCGTCGTTCGCGCGCGCGCGGTGCTTGTCCCCTCGATACCGTGGTAGGCGAGGAAAAAGTCGTCGCGCCGTGAAAGCACCGCGTAACGTTTTGAGACGCCAGTCACGCGATCGGCCGTTCGGTAGAGGCGGCGCGCGGCGCGGTGGAGCGGCAGAAAGAGAAGGGCACCGAGAAATTTGAAGGGGCGCGGTAAGAGACGATAAAATGTCTCAGGCCACGCATCTTGAATGTCGCAGACAAATCGCGCGTGACATTGATGCGCGATTTTTTGCGCGGCGCCGGCGAGCGCGAGTGGCGGCGCACTGGCGATGATAAGATCGGGCGTTTCGTTTGCCAGGCGCGCCGAGGCGAGATGCAGAAAATCACGCGCAAGGGCGCGGTGTGAACGGAGGCGTGCGAAGGAGACGTTCTTTTTATAGGGATGTGTCGGGATAAGCGAGAAGGCAACGCCATCAATCTCCTTTTCGCCGCCGAGTGAGCGTGGGGCCTTTCGCGCGTGACTAAAGTCGCTTGACCAAAGACGCACACGCGCGCCCGATCGCACGAACGCGCGCGCCATCAAGAAGTAGCGTTGGGCGCGGCAGCCTTCCGAAGGCAGGTTGTCGAAGGGATTGACAATCCAGACGATCATGTCTCTTCGAGGATGCGACCATCGCGCGCGAGGGTCACGACGCTCCACGGAATGACTTTCCCAGAGGCGCGCAGAGCCTCTTCAAGCGCCATTTCAAGGTGGCCGCAGCAAGGCACTTCCATGCGCACGAGCGTGACGGACTTGATGTCGTTCTCGCGCAGGATTTCGCCGAGTTTCTCCGCGTAGTCAACATCGTCGAGTTTTGGGCAGCCGACGATTGTCACCTTGCCGCGCATAAAGTCGCGGTGGAAGTCGCCGTAGGCGTAGGCGGTGCAGTCGGCCGCGATGAGAAGCTTCGCGCCGTCAAAGCAGGGTGCGTCGGCGGGGATGAGACGAATTTGACACGGCCATTGCGCGAGTTCGGATGCGCGCGGCGCGGCGGTCTCGGTCTTGGCCCGTTGTGCGGCGCGGACGGCCTCCTCGTCATAAGCGGCGGCCTCGCGCTCGATGAAACGGATGGCACCCGTGGGGCATTGGGGCAGGCAGTCGCCCATACCATCGCAGTAGTCGTCACGGAGGAGTTTCGCCTTGCCATCAACGATGCCGATCGCGCCTTCGTGGCAGGCCTTTGCGCAGAGGCCGCAACCGTTGCATGTCGCCTCGTCAATTTCAATAATTTGTCGCTTCATAGACCGCTGTCCTTTATTCGTTCGTCTTGTTCCATCGTCTTGAAGGATTATACCATAAATTTGATATAATATTACGCACCAATAGAAAATGAAAAAGATGCAGAAAGAACCCAAGCGTCGCGAGGGGGGCGTTTCGTCCCCCGAGGCTTTTTTCGCCGCCGTCTGGGGGTGGATTCGTCCAGAATGGAAGGCCTGCTTTATCTCGGCGATTGTTTGTGCTCTTGTGACTCACGTCTACAAGCTCGTCAATTGGCTGCCAAACTGGGACTCGCTTGTTTTCCGTCATAACGCGCAGAATATGACGCACCTTGGGCGCTGGTTTCTCTCCATCGCCTGTCTACCGAGTTCTTTTTACGATTTGCCGTGGGTTTGCGGGGCGCTCGCGATTTTCTACATCTCCATCGCCGCCGTCTGCATTTGTGCGCTCTTCCGCCTTCGGACGAAGGTCGCCGCCGCGCTCGTCGGCGCGCTTCTTGCGACGTTCCCAACGGTCACCTCAACGCTGACCTACTGCTACGTGGCGGACGGTTACGCTCTCGCCTTTTTGTTGGCCGTTGTCAGCGCGATGCTATTCAACGCGCGCGGTCTTAAGAACCTACTCCTCGGCGCCGTTGCCCTCACGCTCTCGCTCGGCATCTATCAGGCCTATGTGAGCGTCACGATCACGCTTCTGCTTGTCCTTCAGTTTGAGGGACTCGTTTTCAGCCGCGAGCGTGCCCTCCTCTCGCTCCGCCGCGCCGGGCGCTTTTTGGTTGGCGGCCTTTTGGCTGTTTTCGCTTATGTGATTGTCCTCCAACTCGTCCTCGCCTTGACCGACACGCATCTTTCCGAATACGGCGTGACCGCGGAAGGCGCGCGCGCGTTTCTGACCCCCGTTTATCCGCTTCGCGTCCTCTGGCATAGCGTCCGCAGCGTGCAGTTGTTCTTCCTTGATGTCCGAGGGGGGCTCAACATGCACGTGGTCATGAACGCGCTGATGCTCGTCTCGCTCGGCGCGCTCGTCTTGCGCGCCGCCGTTCACGGTCGCGTCTTTCGTTCCCCCGTTCGCATCGTCGTCTTCTTCGCCTATGCCGCGGCCGCGCCCGTCTGCGCCTGTCCAATGTTCCTGCTTGATCCGAGCATGAACTACCACAACCTGATGACGATGGGCTTCGCCACGGCGTACGTCTTTTTCGTTCTCTTCTATGAGCGGCAGATATTTGGCCGCGCCGACTTTGAACAGCTCAAGAAGTGGTTCGTCATCGTTGTCGGTGCATTCGCCGTTTACGACTTTGTCATCATCGCGAACGTCGGCTACCACAAGCTTCAGCTCGCGTTTCTCTCATCCTACGGCGAGGCCGTCCGCATGGCGAACCGCATCGAGGAGACGCCGGGCGCGGAGAGGTGCAGAACGCTCGCCGTCCTCGGCATTAAACCCGATAGCGCGGCCTGGTCGACGCACGTCCGCTTGGACTTGACGGGTATGACGGACGGCTCGCTTTTGCGCCCCGATGACCATATCGTCAATCAGAGTGTCATCACGGCGACAATCAATGACTACTGCCAGAAGGGCTTCCGCTTCGTGACCATTGAGGAACGTCGCGCGCTCGCAAAGGATCCGCGTGTCCTGGAGATGCCGTTTTGGCCCGAGCGCGGTTCCGTCGCCGTCATTGATGGTTGCGTTGTCCTGCGTCTCGGCCCCGGCAGTGGTCTCTACGACTCGCCGCTTCCCAAGCCGCTCCCGTCCGCCGACTAAGTTCAACCCGGAAGACGAGATGACGAAGATTTCGCCAGAGGTCTCGGCTAAGATCAGCCTCTTCTCGTTCGCGGGGACGGTGTGCGTCTGTTTGCTACACGTCCCGTGGCCGGTGGATTCGGAGGCAACGCGGCTTCTTGGGCGCGCCATTCTTGCGGTCTGTCCAGCGGCGCTCGCGTTCTTCTTCGCGTTCGCTGGATACTTCCTCGCACGGCATGCCCAAGAACCAGGCTGGTGGCGGCAAGCCGTTGCGAAGCGCGTCTTCACGCTAGGAGGGCCTTATTGCATCTGGCTTCTCGCGTTTCTCGCTTTTTTCACGACGGTCGTTCGCCCCGAGTTCTCATTCTTCCATTACAACGGCATCGCGAGCGTCTTGGGGCTTGTCCCTTGGAATCCGCCGCGCCTCGTCCCGTACTGGTTTATGCGGTGTCTCTTCCTCTTCGTTCTCGTGAGTCCGCTCGTCGTGAAGGCGGTCGCGGCGGGACGAGGGCTTTTGCTCATCGCCATGCTTTATGCGCTCAATCTCGTTTACTGGCTTTTCGTCGCTTTGGGTGTCATTGGAATGGAAACGCCGTATGTCGGCAGTTTCTTCTGGTATGGCTTCAACCTTGACGGGTTCGTCTATTTTGTTCTTGGCATCTATTTGGCGATGAGGCCGCTTCCGCGTCTAAGCGCGCGCGCCGTCCGCGTCTGCGGTCTCGTGGCGGTCACACTTGTTTTTCTGTATCTTGTCTGCGTGCGCTTCCCGTGGTGCCGTGACGTCTTTCCGTCTGCCGTCATCGCGCCGTTTTTGACCGTGTTCCTGTGGCACGTTGCGCCGTCATGGAATCTTCCGTCGCTCTTTCGCGGCGTCATGTTTCCGGTCTACCTCTTGCACATTATCGTCCTCGAGACTTACTGCCATTTTCGCGGATGGAGCGGACGCGGGCTTTGCGAATGCCTGTTCATCCTCGCGCTCGAGGTCTTCCTGCCGATCTTCGTCAGCAAGGCGATCCACTTCGCGTCGCCGCGCCTCGCTGCGATTTTGTTTGGCGGGCGATAGGCCAACGGCGCGATTTGTTCTTAAGTGTTGGGGACAGGCCCCATCTGCGTTGGGGACAGACCCCGTTTGATGATTCATTATGATGAATAATTTGGCGGCGTGATTGGCGCGGTGAGGAAAGTTTTGGTATAATATTCATTGTAATGAACAAAGAAGAGATAGGGAAGGCGATTGTTGAGCGGCGAGACGAACTGCGCATCACGCAGGCGCGGCTGGCGCGTGTGAGCGGGCTTTCCGTCCATACGCTCTCAAACCTGGAGACGGGCGAGGGCAACGTCACGCTCGACACGCTGCTGAAAGTCGCCG
>CAVHJW010000061.1:0-8843 GCA_963636335.1 bacterium | reverse complement strand
GAAGTCAAGGGCTCCATCGCCGAGGGTAGTGCGGGACTCGCCCGTGCGAGAGTAGGACGCTGCCGGCTTTTTTATTTTTTGAACGCGCAGTAGAAAATGTTGAAAGGCCGTGGTTCGGTGTCACGGGGTGGCGCATTTTTGGTATAATAAGAAGTTAAGATGAATGTTGAGTTTGATTCCGTCGAAGACTGCCTTGCGGCGCTGAAGCGCGGGGAGATTGTCCTCGTCACTGATGATGCCGATCGCGAGAACGAGGGTGACTGCATTTGTGCCGCTGAGTTCGCGACGCTTGAGAATGTGAACTTTATGGCTTCTTACGCGAAGGGGCTCATCTGTATGCCGATGAGTGCCGCGTGGTGCCAGAAGCTTGACCTGCCGCAGATGGTCAGAACGAACACCGACAACCATCAAACCGCTTTTACTGTCTCAATCGATGCCGTTGAGACAACGACGGGCATCTCGGCGGCCGAGCGTTCAATGACGGCACTTGCGACGGTGCGCGAGGGCGCGAAGCCAGAAGACTTTCGCCGTCCAGGTCACATGTTCCCGCTTGAGGCGCGTGCGGGTGGCGTTTTGCGCCGCGCTGGGCACACCGAAGCAACGGTTGACCTCTGCCGTCTCGCAGGTCTGAAGCAAGTTGGTCTTTGCTGTGAGATTATGAAGGACGACGGCACGATGGCGCGTCTTCCTGATGTTAAGGCGTTTGCGGCGAAGCACGGTCTTAAGGTGATGACGATTGCCGACCTGATTGCGTACCGCCGTCGCTACGACCAGCTCGTTGAGCGCGTGGAAAATGTTGATTTGCCGACGGATCACGGGCACTTTCGCCTCACAATGTACAAGAGCCGTATTTCGGGTCTTGAGCATCTCGCGCTCGTGAAGGGCGATGTCGCGGGTGATGAGCCCGTGCTCGTGCGCGTTCATTCTGAATGTTTCACGGGCGACGTCCTCGGCTCGGAACGCTGTGATTGCGGTCACCAACTCCACACGGCCATGGAGATGATTGAGAAAGAGGGGCGCGGCGTCATTCTTTACATGCGTCAGGAGGGGCGCGGCATCGGGCTTGCGAACAAGCTTCACGCCTACAAAAAGCAGGAAGAAGGGCTTGATACGGTTGAGGCGAATGTCGCGCTCGGCTTTGCGCCCGACCTGCGCGACTACGGCGAGGGCGCGCAGATGCTCGTGGATCTCGGCGTCCGCAAGTTGCGCCTGATGACGAATAATCCACGCAAGATTGCGGGTCTTGAGGGCTATGGTCTTGAGATCGTTGAGCGCGTGCCGATTGTTATTCCAGCGAATGCGCACGACAAGCGCTATCTCGACACGAAACGCGAAAAGATGGGGCACTTGATATGAAGATTGCGGTGATTGGTGATGGCGGCTGGGGCACGGCGAACGCGCTTCTTCTCGCGGGCTATGGACACGATGTCACGCTCTGGGGCGCATTCCCCGAGTATATTGATGAGATGAAGCGGACGCGCCGCAACGACAAGTTCTTGAAGGGTGTTGCGTTGCCCGAGACGTTGAAGCTGACATCCGACCGCGCCGAGGCTGTGAAGGGTGCGGATGTCGTTGTTTTGGCTCCGCCGTCAAAGTATTTCACGTCTGTTGTGAGCGGCTTCAAGGGCCTGATCGCGCCGACGGCGCTCGTCGTCTCGATCACGAAGGGTCTTTGTGAGAAGACGAACCGCCGCATGACGGACCTCGGCGCGGAGATCCTTGGCCTTGGGGACATTGTCGCGCTCGCCGGTCCAACGCATGCGGAGGAAGTCTCGCGCGGCATTCCGACGGCGATTGTCGCCGCGTGCCGCGATGCCGAGAAGGCGAAGCGCGTGCAGGAGATTTGGTCGGGCCCGCTTTTCCGCGTCTATACATCATCTGACCCTGTCGGTGTTGAGATCGGTGGCGCGGTGAAGAACGTGCTCGCGATCGCGGTCGGCTGCTCGGACGGGATGGGCTACGGCGACAACACGCGCGCGGCGCTCATCACGCGCGGACTCGTTGAGATGAAGCGCTTTGTGATCGCCTACGGCGGGCTTCCCGAGACCGTCTCGGGTCTTGCTGGTATCGGCGATCTCATCGTCACCTGTACGTCCGTCCACTCGCGTAACCACGCCGTTGGCGAGCGGCTTGGCAAGGGCGAGAAGATTGAGGACATCCTCGGCTCGATGCAGATGGTCGCCGAGGGCGTCTGGAACGCGAAGGTTGTGCACGAAATCGCTCAGCGACTCAAGGTTGAGATGCCAATTTGCGACCTCGTCTACGCGCTCTGCCACGAGGGCTACGATTCGAAGAATGCGTGCGCGGCGATGATGAACCGCGCGCTGAAGGCGGAGTAAGGGCGATGGATCGCGAACTTTTTTGGATCATCTCCGTTTTCGTCTTCGCGCTCGGCGCTTCAATCGCGAGCTTCCTGAACGTCGTCATCTGGCGCGTGCCGCGTGGCGAATCAATTGTGAAGCCGGCTTCCCACTGTCCAAAGTGCAACGCGCCGATTCGTTGGCACCAGAATATTCCCATTCTCTCCTACCTCGCGCTTGGCGGCAAGTGCGCGAACTGCCACGAGCCGATTTCGGCGCGCTATGTCCTCGTTGAGACGCTCGGCGGTCTTCTCTTTTGGTTCGTCTTCGTGCGCTTTGCGGCGTTCTATCCGCCGACATTTGAGACCGCATTCATTGTTGTCGTCATGTGGATTTGGGTCTCGCTGATGATCGCGGGTTCCTTTATCGACTTTGATCATAAGTTACTCCCAGATTTCACGACGGTCGGCGGTATGATTCTCGGTCTCGTAAGTTCGCTCGTTTACGTTCTTGCCTTTCACTGCCCTTGGACTTATTTTTTCGTCTCGCTTGCGGGGCTTGCGCTCGGCTTCGGTCTCTTCTATCTCGTGCGTCTCTTGGGCTCGCTCGTCTTTAAGCGCGAGGCGATGGGGCTCGGCGATGTCTTTCTGATGGGCGCGGTCGGCGCGATGTTCGGACCTGTTGCCGTTCTCCTCACTGTCATTCTCTCGTCCGTCTTCGGCTCGGTCGTTGGCCTGACTCTGGTGGCCCTCTCAAAGACGAAGAGGGGTCGCTTTGTTGAGATTCCCTTTGGTCCCTACATCTGCCTCGGCTGCCTCGTCTATATGTTTCACGGAAGTGAAATCGTCTCGTGGTATCTTCGGCTTCTCGGCTTCTAAGAGGCGCGATATATGGCAAAGGGACGCGTTGCAATCAACTTAGAGTATGGCCTTCTGCGGTCGCTCACGGCCGTTCTCAATGTGCTTCCTTATTCTGTCGCGATCGCGCTCGCCCGTGCTTTGGGTTGGTTCTTTGTCTGCGTTCTCCGCTTTAAGCACCGTCGGACATTTGCGCGCATCGCCTCGGTCTTTCCCGAGAAGAGCCGCGCCGAGATCCGCGCCATCGCCATCGCCTCGTTGCAAAACGTTTTTATGAACGCGGTTGAGATGATGCGCGCTCCGTCCCTCGATCGCGCGTGGATGGACAAGCATGTCGTAGACGGCCTTCTTTACAAGGAGAAACTTCAAGCGCTCGTCGATGAAGGGCATGGTGTCGTCATTATGGTGCCGCACGCAGGCAATTGGTATATGGCGGCGTGGTCAATGGCACAATATGGGCTGAAACTCTTCGCGCTCGCCGCGCGCCAGCGTAATCCAAAACTTGATGCCTGGATGCATCGTCAATACGGCGCCATTGAAGTCCTTGATCGCGACTGCCGCGAGACGCTTGTGCGTATCAAGGATCTTCTCCGCGCGGGGCGCGCGTTCGCGATTCTCCCTGATTTGCGTGTTCGTCGCCCCGATGTCGCCGCGCCGTTCTTGGGCGGCGTTGCGAACGTGAGTCACGCGGGCGCGCTTTTCGCCGTACGTGCGCATGCCCCCATCGTTGTGGCCGCGATGTCGCGTCAGGGCGGTCGGCATGTCTTCACGCACGTGGCGACGCTTCGACCCAATCCGCAGGCGGCCGACGTGCGCGCCGAGGCCGTGCGCCTCACGAAGGAGGCCATGCGTCTTTTGGACGCGGAGGTTCGCCGCCGTCCGCATGAATGGTTTTGGTATAATAAACGTTGGATTCTCGAACCCGTCAAAGGAAAAGAATAAAAATGAACGAATCAGTTGCGCGCAAGATGCTCACAGAATGCGGTCAGGAACACGTCCTCGCCGGATTTTCAAAACTCTCAAAAAAAGACAAGACCGCGCTTTTGGAGCAGATCGCAAAGATTGACCCGAAGAGCGTTCGCCACTGTGCGGCCGCGCTTAAATCAGGCGGCGAAGTTTTTGACTCGTCGAAGGGTCGTGCGCCGAAGGTTGCGGCACTGAAGGGCAAGGCGCTTAAAGAGGCGACGGCAATTGGCGAACGGGAACTTCGCGCGGGCCGCGTTGCCGCGCTCCTCGTCGCGGGCGGGCAGGGCTCGCGCCTTGGCTACGACGGTCCGAAGGGATGCTACTCGATTGGCCCAATCACAGGCGCGCCGCTCTTCTACTTCCATGCACGCAAAATTCTCGCGCGCTCAATTCGCTATGGAAAGCCGATTCCATTCTATGTGATGACGAGCGAGGCCAACAACGAGGCGACGGTCGCGTGCTTCAAGGAGCATGGCTATTTTGGTCTTAATCCAAAGGATGTCTTCTTCTTTACGCAGGGCATGTGGCCGGGTATGACGAAGGATGGCAAGATTATTCTTGATCGCCCTGGTCACGTCTTTATGAGCCCTGATGGTCACGGCGGCCTCCTCGCGGCGCTGAAGCGTTCGGGCGCGCTCGCGGACATGAAAAAACGCGGCATCAAGTCGGTCTTCTTCTTCCAGGTCGATAACCCGCTTGTTGAGATTGCCGAGCCCGCATTCATCGGCTATCATGTCGCGGAGAAGTCGGACTATACGCTTAAACTCTGCGCGAAGCGCGATCCCTACGAGAAACTGGGTATGCCGATGCAGTTCGGCTCAACGTGCCGCATGGTTGAGTATACCGAGATGACGAAGGAGCAATGCGAGCGCAAAGCGAAGGACGGAAAACTCTATTTCCTTTATGGTTCGCCCGCGATCCATGTCTTTGACCGCGCCTTCTTGGAGCGCGAGAGCGCGAAGACGATGCCGCTTCACCTCGCGTTCAAGAAGATTCCGACGGTTGTCAACGGCAAGGTCGTCAAGCCAACAGAGCCGAACGGCTACAAGTTCGAGAAGTTCATCTTCGATATTTTGCCGAACGCGAAGAAGACCGCCTTTATGGCCTTTGAGACGAAGAGCGAATTCTCGCCCGTCAAGAACGCCGAGGGATCTGACTCGCCTGCGACGTGCCGCGCCGACATGCAAGCGAAGTGGCGCCAGATTCTCGCCGAGGCGGGTGTGTGCGTCCCCGAGACGATGCCGCTTGAGATCGACCCTGCCTACGCGCTTGATGCCGAAGATGTGAAGGCGAAGGGGCTCTTCCTCTAGCGCGGCGTGGCGGGCGAGACGGTCAAGTCTGAGGCGATTTGCCTCTCGATTGCGCCGTGGTCGCGCACGAGCCACGTCGTCGCGTGGCTCACGCCCACGGGGCGCGTCGGGACGATTGTGAAGGGGGCTGTCCGCCCAAAGAGCGCGTTCTTGGGTCAGTATGACCTCAACTATACGTGCGAGATCGTTTATTACGCGCGTGCAAAGGGGGATCTCCACGCCTTGCGCGAGTGCTCGCCGCGCGTCTTCCGCGAGCGTTTAAGGGGCGACTTCGTGGCGCTCGCGCTCGCGGGTTATGTACGGCTTTTGGCCGATCGTTTCGCGCCACCTGGCGAGGAGTGTGAGGCATGGTATTTGTCTCTCGCCGCAATTCTTGATCGCCTCGCCGAAGAGGGCGCGAGCATTCCGCTGATGCTTAAGGCGGAGCTTCTCTTTCTGCGCCTCCTTGGGCTTGACCCAGCCTTGGAGGCCTCGGCGGGCGCGTTCCTGCTACGCGGCGAGCGGAAGATCGTTGTCTCGCCAGATCTCGCGCGTTGCTTTACGTCGCTTTCTGAGCCGCTTACCGCGCCTTTCGCGAACGTTTCGGACGCATTAACCCTTGACGCGGCGCGGGTTCTTGGTGTATACTATGAATTTCACGTAGACGGCGTGTCCGACGTTCGGCGAGCCGTTCTCAAGATGGTTCAAAATAAAACAAGTCGGTAAACAAATGAATATCAAGAAAATCGGTATGGCCGTGATGCTCGGTGCGCTTGTCATCGGGTGCGGGAAGGATTCTTCAAACGCGACATCTTCTGACGAGGGTGTCCTCAAGATCAACGGCGAAGTTCTGACGCGCGGCGCAATCAAGGCTGATGTTGATGCAATCCTCGCGGCGCAGGGTGATAAGATTCCGGCGGATAAGGTTGACTATATTCGCCAGATGCTTGAGCGTCAGCTCGTTCAGGGTTATATCGTTGAGAAGGTCCTTGTTGAGAAGGCGAAGGCCGAGGGCTTTGTGGTGACTGAGGCTGAGCGCAAGGCGCGCGAGGAAGAACTCCTTAAGTCGGCTGCGCGTATGCCCGATGCGCCGAAGACGGCGGAAGATCTCTACAAGAAGTTTCCGCTCGGCGAGGCGCGCGCGCGCGCTGAGTTCGAGAACGGCATCTTGATTGACAAGATGGTGCGCGATGCGCAGACGAAGGCGGCCGGTAAAAAGGACTATGTGGCCGAAGCAAAGAAGATTATTGCGGACATCGAGGCCGAGAACGCGAAGGCCGCGACGAGCGAAAAAGATGCGCTCAAAAAAGTGCAAGACCTTCAGGCGACGCTCGCCAAGACCCCTGCTGACAAGGTTGCGGCAACGTTCGCAGATCTCGCGAAGGAACACTCCGCATGCCCGTCGTCCATGAAGGGCGGCGATTTGGGCGCGTTCTCGCGCGGTCAGATGGTGAAGGAATTCGACGAGGTTGCCTTCTCGCTTCCTGTCGGCAAGGTCTCCGCGCCGGTCAAGACGCAGTTCGGTTACCACCTCATTCTCGTGACGGAGAAGATTCCCGCCGTCGCCGCTGAGGGCGACAAGGAGGGTGAACCTGAGAAGGTCCGCGCGAGCCATATTCTCGTGAAGACCACCGAGACGCGTCCTACGCCTGCTGTTGATGAAGTCGTTTCCTTCTTGAAGCGTCAGGATGAGCAGTCGTTCACGGCGACCTTCATTCAGGAGGCGATTAAGGGTGCGAAGATTGAGGCCCTTGACGAGGCGTACAAGATGTACGTCCCTGAAGAAGTCAAGGAAGAGGCGGTTGAAAAGACGCCTGAAAAGTGATATAATATACGCCCATTTGAAAGGATAGAAGAAAATGAGCCAGCATGCATCTCTTAAGGGTTCCGGTAAGATTACCTCCAAGCGCAACGTTCTGAAGCGTTTTGAACGCGTCAACTTGCTCCAGAAGCGTGGTGAGTGGAAAGAAGGTAGCCGCGGCCTGGGTCTCAAGAAGACGAAGCCTGAGGCGTAAGCCTCGTTTATCTTCATGCAGATTCGCCAGATCTCGATTTTCCTTCAGAACAAGCCGGGGCAGCTCGCACAGATCTGCCGCGACTTGCGCGATGCCGACATCAACATCGCGACACTCTCGCTCGCCGACACGAGCGACTTTGGCATCGTGCGCATGATCGTGGATGACCACGAGAAAGCGAAGACGGTGCTCGCTGAGAAGGGGCACGTTGTCAACGTGCGCGAGGTCGTGGCGGTCTGCGTGCCTGACCGTCCAGGTGGGATGGCCGAGGTGATGGAGGCACTCGACGCAGCGGGTGTCAACATTGAATATAGTTATGCGTTCTCATTCCACCGGGGCGAGAAGGCGGTTCTCGTCTTCCGCTTCGGCGATAACGAGAAAGCCGTGAAGGCGCTGGCGGCTGCCGGGCACCTCACGCTCTCTGAAGAAGACGTTCTCAAGGCCGCGAACTAACGGCCTCACTCCACGAAGACGATCTTTGCGTCATCCGCGCGCAAGACGCCGCGCGGGTAGGTGATGGCAGGTAGGCCAACGAGCATGGCGCAGAAGGGTGTCGTGCGGCGGAATGAAAGGAGATCCTCGAGAAGTTCGGGGACTTCTTTTTGGACGAGTTGTAAAAAGCCGCACCAACAAGTCGCAAGACCGTGCGTCTGTGCGAGAATCTCAAAGTAAGTCGCGGCGTTTGTGACATCCTCGCGCGGTGTTGTTACTTCTTTATTTGTCTCGTCAGATGAGATGATGAGAAGCGCGGGGGCATTTCGGAAGAAAATGTCTCCTTTGCCCTGACGAAGACGAATCGCGGGCACGGCAAGCCAACGCGGCAAGAGCTTGTTTCCATTGTGGTGTTTCTCAATGACGTGGATGAATCGTTCTTTGAACGAGGCCATGGCTTGGCGCGTTGGAATGCAGGTGAAGGTGAGCGCGCGCGCATTGCATCCTGTCGGGACATTGCCGAGCACCTTGAGAAGATGCTCAAGGGTGTCACGCGGGACATCGCCTTCTTTGAATTGACGAAACGAGCGGCGCATCATCAAAAAGTTCTCAATCTCTTCGCCTGTTGGAAGGACGGCGCGATTGCGTGCGAGGGCTTTGTCGGCCGTCTGCCCCTTGAAGGTGATGGCGCCACGAGGGCAAATCGCGAAGCAGTGTTGGCAATGCATGCAGCGTGCGGCGTCCTTGATGAACGGGTAGCCGTCGTCATCGCGTTTCAGTGCGCCGAATGCACAGTCTTTCACGCACGCGCCGCAGCGGACGCATGACGCGCGGTCAAGTCCGAAGAGTTCCATCGTATCTTTTTTCCTTCCGTGTTTCGTGCTGTTCAAGTTCATTATATCAAAGCAGAGCGACTGAAGGGCGAAAATATTGAATTTCATTTAGAACATAGAGAATGTGTAGACGGTGTGCATAAAGTGCGTG
>CAVHJW010000060.1:0-8860 GCA_963636335.1 bacterium | reverse complement strand
ATCTCAACCTCCTTGAATACGCCTATTGTATCAATTTTAAGCCTCGCCTGTAAAGGCGACATTTACCGACTCAAATGCCAACCAGATTGCAGAACTCGGCGGACGTCACGACAAACGATGATCGCGGATAATGTCGGGCATTACCCGTCACCAGCTTGGCATCATCGTCCGACTTCGCAAGCGCGACGCATCGGCGATCATGTCGGGCGAATAGAGCGGCGTGAAGCGTCCGTCAATCAGCGCATGGAAGATTCGCACCGTCGGCGAGTCAGCACGCCGCGACAGCAACGCCGAAACCAAGACGTTCGTATCAACGACCGCCTTCATGCGCGAACGCGCTCCCGCGCATGATGCTCGGCACGCGCTGTGGCGATTTCCGCGTTGCCCTCGTCAAGCGTCATCTCCGGCATCGTCGTTCTGTTTTCCGACCCCTTGCCCGTCACGCGCCATGTGCCGCGCCGTTACAAGCATTACACCACCAGCCGACAGCCGTATCGCCCGAGGCAAAGCCGAGCCGCCGCAGGCGGTCGCTAGAGGCGTGCGTCCTGTGCCCGCCGACCTTTTCAAAAATCCTCGTTAGACGCCACCCTTGCGGCGGTGGCGTGCGGCATAGGCTTGAAGGGCTTTGTCGAGCTCGTCCTCCGAGAAGTCGGGCCAAAGGACGTCGGTGAAATAGTATTCGCTGTAGGCCGTTTCCCAAAGAAGGAAATTTGACGTTCTCAACTCGCCGCTCGTGCGAATGACGAGATCGGGGTCGGGAACATCGGGCGCGTAGAGATAATGGCGAAACGTCTCCTCGGTGAGTGGCTCACCACGCGCCATCGC
The DNA here is from genome assembly GCA_963636335.1 of bacterium. Classification (GTDB taxonomy): domain Bacteria; phylum Verrucomicrobiota; class Kiritimatiellia; order RFP12; family UBA1067; genus UBA1067. Next base: position 8,035 of record CAVHJW010000060.1, on the reverse strand, counting down.
CGCATTTGCCGCGTCCACAATCTCGGCGCGCCCACCGTAAGAAATCGCCACGATAAACTGCCGTTCAAAATGCGCCGTTTTCTTCTCTAGAGTTTCAATCGTTTTCAGAAGTGAAGGCGTGAGATCGCCGCGCCGTCCCACCATGCGAAAGCGCACCTTGTTCTTCATGAAGTCGCGCTCCTTGGACTTGAGCATGCGCGCAAAAAGCGACATGAGGCCGTCAACTTCTTCCTTCGGCCGCTTCCAGTTCTCGGTTGAGAACGCATAAACGGTCAAATACTTGATGCCCTTCTCGCCACACCACGTGAGAACATCACCGAGCGTCTTCGCGCCGGCACGATGCCCTTCGCCGCGCTTTTTGCCGCGCTGTGTCGCCCAGCGACCATTCCCATCCATAATCATCGCCACGTGCTCAGGCACATTCTTAAGATAATGTATCGCCTCCATGAAAAACCTTTCTGGGGTGGATGCCCCACTTGTCACGCCGAGCGTCTCAACGCCACTCAAGTCGAGCGCGCGCACCTCATCCATCGTCCCCGCCAAAAACGCCTTCTGCCCCTTATTGGCGGCGACCTCTGCGAGACGGCGCGAGTTGGATGACGTGCGCGAACCGAGGACAAGAACCGCGTCGCCCTTGAACGCGCGGACAGCATCCTGCCGCTCTTTCGTCGCGTGGCACACCTCGGCCGCCGTTTTCACGTCAAAGCGCGTGCGGAGACTCTCAACCTGGCGTGCCACCTCGTCAGCGTTCATCGTTGTCTGCGCGACAACGCCGAGCGTCCGGCGTGGCGCACACGGATCAAATGCCGACCAGACCTCGTCAAAGGAAAGAACGCGCGCGCCCGCCGAGACGACCTCACCCGCAATCCCTTGATACTCAACGTGCGTCGGCTCGCCGAGAATGACGACATCAAGCCCCTCGCGCGCGAAAGCCGCCGCCGCGCGATGGACCTTCGTCACGAACGGGCACGTCGCGTCCACAACCTGAAGGTGGCGACGCTTCGCCGCCTCGCGCACCTGCGGCGAGACGCCATGCGCCGAGAAGAGAATCGTCGCGCCCTCAGGCACCTCATCAACCGACTCCACGAAGACGAAGCCAAGGTCCTTCAGTTCTGAAATAACAATCTCGTTATGGACGAGCTCGTGCAGGCAATAGACGCGCCGAAGTTTCAGGGCTTTGGCAATGGCGCCGTTGACGCCCGCACAAAGCCCATGCGGCTCGATGACTTCAATCTTAGCCATGGCGGCGCATCTGGCGCGTCGGCGGCGGATCAATGACCTCATCGGGGACGAGAATCTTCTGAGCGGCCGTCTCCTTCGCCGTCTGACGGCGAATGATCCACATCTGGACGATTGAGAACAGGTTCGAGAGGAACCAGTAGAGCGAAAGCGCGGACGGGAACGAGTAGAACATGAAGAGCATCATCGCGGGCATGAAGATCATCATCATGCGCTGCTGGCTCTTATCTCCCGTCGAGGGCGTAAACGCGCTCTGAAGACCCGTCGTGAGCGCCATCAGAATCGGCAGAATGTTAAGCCCGCCAAACGGGAACCAACTTGCGAAGAGCGCCTCAGGTTCGGAAAGGTCCGAAATCCAGAGGAACGGCGCGTAGCGAAGTTCAACGGCCGAGCGCAAAACATTGAAGAGCGCGATGAAGACAGGAATCTGAATGAGCATCGGCAAGCACGAGCTCATCGGGTTCACCTTCGCCTCGCGGTAGAGCGCGAACGTCTCTTGCTGAAGGCGCTGCGGGTTGTCCTTAAACTTCGCCTGAAGTTCCTTCATCTTCGGCTGAAGCTCCTGCATCTTCTTCATGCCGACGGTTGACTTGTGCGTGAGCGGCCAGAAAAGAATGCGCACGAGAATCGTGAGGAGAATAATCGCGATGCCGTAATTCGGAATAAGGTCGTGGAAGAAGTTGAGAATCCAGACGAGCGGGTAGCAAATCCAGCGCCACATGCCAAACTCCATCACGTCGCGCATACCAAGATCCGCGAGAAGCGCCTGCTTCTTCGGGCCGACGAAGAATGTCGTCGTGCGCGCGGACGCGCCCCCGTCGAGTTGAACGAAGGCGCTGACGGACGCGGGGCGATAGTTCGCAGAAAAGAGATCACGCGAGACGGAAACCTCGAAACCCTTGTTCGCGGCCGTCGACGAGCAAAGCGCGGTCACGAAAAAGCGGTTTTTAAGCGCAACCCAGCGCTGGGCACCTGGATACTCAACACGTTGTGTCTCGGGCATGCCCGTCGCGTCCTTTGAGCCACTACAACCACCAACAAGCCCGCCAACGAGATAGGGCTTTAAGGGCGAGTCATCATCACCGTGGTGGACAACACCGCCCTTGCCCTTGTTCGCTGCCGCCGACCACGAGTCGACCGAAAGAAGGTCGTTCTTCGCCGTGCCCATCGGCATAACGCCGAGCGAAATCGCGCCCGCGATACCGTTGTCCTCAAACGTGATTTGATAGTCCTTCCCCAACGTCACCTTACGCGACTTCGTTGCGTTCGCGAAGACGGCGACGCCGTTCTCGCAGCGACGAATCTCAAACGCCTCAACGGGGCCTGTCCCCGCACCCAGAGGCGAACGCGAGAAGTCAAACGCAACGGGCGGGTTCTCGTCCGAGACCTCGCCACACGATTCAGCGTACTTCTTAAGCGTCACCTTCTTGACGACCGCGCCCCACGAGGAAAGCTCAATCTTCATGTCCTCGTTCTCAAGCGAGACGACCTTTTCAGGAACAGATGGAAGCGACACGTGGGTGGGCGCGGGGTTCTCGGCCGCCGCGGCCTTCGGATCCACACTCGTCGCATCCGTCGTCTTCGCGGGCGCGGCGATGTCCGCCTTCTCAACGATGTTCGTTGCCGCGAGGGCCGCCGCCTCGGCCGCGGCCTCCTGTCGGGCGCGCGACGCCTTGATGCCGTCATAAATGTACCAGGCGAGAATCGCGCCCAACACCAAGCAAATGAGTTTCTCTGTCTTATTCATTGTCGTTTTGTCTCGTTCGTTAAAATTTTCGTTTTTCTTTTTCATCTCGGTCGGCGTATTCCACCCACGGCACCGATCCGACTTTCCTCTCGGGCACGGGGTCGTAGCCCGTCTGGCCGAATGGATGGCATCTTAAGATCCTCCTAAGCCCCAGCCACGCGCCCCTCACGGGACCGTGAACGGTCAGCGCCTCAATCATGTAATTTGAGCAACTCGGCGTGAAACGGCAACAGTCACCGAAGAGCGGGCTTAAGGTCACTTGATACGCCCGAACGAGAAGGATCATCGGAGCGGTCAGTGCACGCGCGAGACGAGACGAAGAATGTCCTCTTTCACATCCTGACATATCCGCCCTTTCATAGAGGCCCGACCGATAAAAATCCACTCCATCCGCTCGGGCACTCGACCCTCCTTTACGAGAAGCCGAAACGCCTCGCGCATAAGCCGCTTCGCACGATTGCGCTCGACGGCGGTTGGAAAGCTCTTCTTGGAAACGACGACGCCGGCCTGACGGTCGGCGTCTTCTGCCGAGAGATACCACGCGACGAGGAGACGCCCCTTGATGGAACGCCCCCGGTCGAAGATACGCTTGTATCTCGCCCCGGGGAGTCGTGTGGACATCTCGCGAGGCCCTTAGACCTGCGTCAAGCGCTTGCGGCCCTTCGCACGACGAGCGGCAAGAACCTTGCGCCCACCCTTCGTCGCCTTACGCGCGCGATACCCGATTTTCCTCTTCCGCTTGAGCTTCGAGGGCTGCCATGTCATCTTCATGATCTCGATTCCTTTCTACGTGTTAAATCAAATTGATTGGATATTATATCAAAAATCCCGCGTCATACGCAAGCGCACATTTTAACCGAAGAACGCCTTGTAAAGCGCACGGACGGCCGCGTCACGATCCTTTGAGCGAATGGCGAGCATGAACGAGACTTCGCTGGAGCCCTGGTTCACCATCGACATTGAGATCCCCGCCGAAGCGAGTGCGAGACACGCCTTCGCGAGCATACCGGGCGTGTAGCACATACCCTCGCCGACCACCATGAGCATCGTCAGGTCATGTTCAACCGTCACGAAGTCTGGCTCAAGTTTCTCTTTAATCTCCTTGATGACACGAATCTCTTTCTCCTTCGGGAGAAACCGCTCTTTGACAACGACGCACTGCGAATCCACGCCTGAGGGCATGTGCTCGTAGGAGACTTGATTGTCTTCAAGAATCTGGAGAAGCTTGCGCCCGAAGCCGATTTGTCGGTTCATGAGATACTTCTCAAGAACGATGTTGCAACAATGGTCGGCCGAGGCGATGCCAACAACCGTGCCAGGCACCACGCGCCGCGACTGCTGAATCATCGTGCCCGGCTCGCTCGGATGATTCGTGTTGCGGATGTTAATCGGAATGCGCGCCTTGACGGCGGGAATGACCGCATCGTCATTGAAGACGCCGAAGCCCGCATAAGAGAGTTCGCGCATCTCGCGATAGGTCATCGTCGGAATGCCCTCACCCTCCTTCACCTCTTCAACGATGCGCGGGTCACAGGGGTAGACCGAATCAACATCCGTGAAGTTCTCGTAAACATCGGCGCAGACGGCCGCCGCAAGAATGGATCCCGTGATGTCCGAGCCTCCCCGCGGGAACGTCGCGACCTTGCCCTCGCGCGTATAACCGAAGAAGCCCGGATAAATGATGATGCCCTCAAAGGCCGAGAACGCCTTCGCGAGGTGCGTATAGCTTTCAGGGTCGAGTTCCGCGTCGCCAAAGCGGCCGCGCAAAATCATGCCCGTCTCACGCGGACTCGCATAGCGCGCTTTCTTGCCACGCGCCTCAAACGCAACGGCAACGAGTTTCGCGTTATTGTCCTCACCTGCCGCCTTCATGAGATCCATAAATTCGTCGTGCTGCAGCGTCGCCACCTGCGCGAGACGGTCATGAAGGTCAAGTTCAATCGTGCGCACGATGCCCTCACCGAGATTGAGCACTTGAGCCATCTCGGCATAACGTTCAACGACCGCGCCCATTTGGCGGTCGGTGTTCTCGCCTTGAAGCGCGACGTCGGCAAGCGCAATCAAGAGATCCGTCACCTTCGTATCGCCTTCATGGCGCTTGCCAGGTGCCGAAACAACGACGATGCGCCGCGCGGGATCGGCGAGGACGATGTCCATGACCTTGTTGAGCTGCGTGGCGTCCGCAAGGGAACTGCCGCCAAATTTACAAACTTTCATGCTTCAAATGCCTAACCTTCGCTAAAAAACGGATTTGCCTAGTATATCATATTCTCGGCCGTTTGAGGCGAAGATAACGTTCAGACAAAATTCGTTTCGGTTTTTTTGCCTAGTCGTCGCGGCGCGTCTCATCGAGTGGCGCGCGCGTGCGGTCACGCAAGAGAAGCGACGGATTCTGGCGCACCGCCTCCGAGAAGTCGCGCAGAGCCGACATCGTTTCGGAGAGGTCGCTCGCAATTTTGTCGATGTCGTTTCGGCGCGTCTCAATGAGCGCCTGGACGCCTTCGGTTGACTTCGCCAAGGCCTCAACGGACGCACTCACGTTGCTCCAGAGCGCGGAGACATCCATCTTGTTAATCTGGTTCATGACCTTCGTCGCCGCGTCCGAGAAGCTGTCAAGAAGCGAGGCGGCGGGCGGAATATAGAAGAACTCAGGTGTCCACGTGATCGCCAACGGCGCGATATCAGGGCGAATATCAATTTCAATGCGTGAAAGGCCCGTGACGCCACTCGCGGTGACCGTCGCGCGAAGCGACATCTCCTCAATCTTTTGGCGAATCTCCTCCGTCGTCATCTCGTCCTGCGCGCTAAAACCGAGTTTGCGTCGCTTGAAGGCCATCTTAACGCGGATCATGTGACGCGTCGCGCCCTCCACGTCATAGGCATCGCCGACAAAGCCGATCTCTGCGACTTCGCCCACCTTGACGCCTCGGAAGTTGACAGCCGAGCCGACCGAAAGCCCGCTCACCGACTTCACGAAATACGTCTCGCCATAGACGATGTCGCGACCACCACCGACACCTCCCAAATAAACAATCGCGAGCGTCACGAGGACGATGCCCAAAAAGACGGCAAGCCCAATCTTTGTGTAAGAAACCTTGTTTTCTTCAGCCATGACGATTCCCCCTATTAAAAAAAGCCTGAACGAATGCATCGTGCGATGTTTCCTTCAACGCGCGCGGCACGCCGAGAGCAATCATCGTCCCCGCCTCGCGACTAAAGACAGCGGCTCGGTCGGCAATCTTAAAGATGCTCGGCAGTTCATGCGTAACGACGACGAACGTCATCTTGCGCGCGTCCTTGAGGCGTAAGATGAGGTCATCAAGCGCCGACGACGTGATGGGGTCAAGCCCCGCGCTCGGCTCATCCAGAAAAACAATTTCGGGATCTAGCGCCATCGCGCGCGCAATCGCGACGCGCTTACGCATGCCGCCCGAGATGGCATTCGGCATCTTGTCGGCCGCATCAGCAAGATCAACGTCATTCAAAAGCGCGCGCGCCTTCTCCTCGCGTTCGGCCTTCTTGAGAGACGAGAAGGACTCAAGCGGCAAAAGGACATTCTCAAGGCATGTCATCGAGCCAAAGAGCGCGCCCGACTGATACATGACACCAATCTTGCGACAGAGCGTGGCGCGCGTGGCGGCCGTCCACTCAAGCCCGCAAACAGTAAGATGCCCCGCGAGGACGGGATTCAAACCAATCATGTGCTTCATGATGGTCGACTTACCGCAACCCGAGCCACCGAGAAGCGCGAAGACCTCGCCGCGCCGAACAGAGAAGGAGACATCCTTCAAAATTGTCGCGCCTGGATAACCCGCGTCAACGTGTTCAAGCGTGATAATGGCCGCGTCATCCATTTCTTAGATCCTCCAAATGTAGCAGATGAGCGCGAGCACGCCGTCGCTGACGGCAATCGCGATAATCGACTGAACGACCGCCGTCGTCGCCGCTTGTCCAACGCCATCCGCCTGAAGGCGCGTTGAGATCCCCGCCGCGCAACCAAGAAGCGCGACGAGAAGGCCGAAGAGCATGGACTTTGCAAGTCCAAAAAGGATCATGAAGACGGTCGTTGAGGCAGCGACATGATTCCAGTAGACAACCGTCGGTACATTCATGAGACTTAAGACGAGCGCGCCGCCGAAAAGCCCCGCAAGCTCTGCCGCAATCGTGAGAATCGGCATGGCGAGAACGGCGGCAGCGAGGCGCGGCAGAACGAGAAAGCGAACGGGAGAAAGCCCCATCGTTGTCAGCGCATCAAGTTCCTCGTTGATCTTCATGGCACCAATCTCTGCGGCGAACGCACTCCCCGTACGCCCTGCGAGGACGACGGCCGTAATAATGGGCCCCAGTTCCCGAAAAAGAGCAATGGCGAGCATATCGGAAACGTAAATCTCAACGCCGAACATCGTCAGCGCCGCCGCGCACTGGAATGCGAGAATAACACCGATGAGAAAGCCGATGCCAACCGTGACGGGAAGCCCCTCATACGAGGCGCGTTGGAAGGCGCGCGACGCATCGCACAGGCGAAACGCACGCGGATGCCGAAGGAGCGAAAGCGCGGCGCAACACGTCTCGCCGAGAACAGAAAAGACGCCGCCCATCATGCGTGGCCCGTCTCAAAGTGGGGGTCTACCGAAATGCACGTCGCGGGGCATATCGCGGCGAGATGCTCGTCTGTTGGCGGGTTCGCATCGTTGACCTTCGCGAGGAACCCCTGAAAGGTGAAGTGGTTCGCTTCCTTGCCGCCCGCGTTTTTCTCGCAGAGGTGGCAGCCTATACAGCCGACACCACAGACTTTGCGAACGGCGGGTCCCTTCTCAGGATTTGCACAAAGAACATGAATCGTCACCGATGCGGGGACGAGATCGATGAGATGGCGTGGGCAAACTTGCGCGCACTTGCCACAGCCAATGCAAAGCCGCTTCTCCACTTTTGCAAGACCGTCCGTGATTGAAATCGCATGCTGGGGGCAGACGTTCGCGCACGCGCCGTAGCCGAGGCAGCCGTACGCGCAGCCCTTGTCGCCGCCGGCCGTCGCCGCCGCGACGCCGC
>CAVHJW010000059.1:0-9107 GCA_963636335.1 bacterium | reverse complement strand
AATCAAACTCTCAGAAAAAAGAATTTGAGTTGCTCCACACAAACATCTTACTGTTTTCTCAACGACCGATTGTCAAAGATCATGTCCGCGTTTGGCGAACGAGATAATAGTATATCAAAAACCCCCTCACTTGCGCAAGGGGGTTTTTTGATTTTTTTTACAGGGTGGAGAAACTGTGGAGAAGCCCCCTACTCGCCGCCCGTGACGGCGAAGGCGGCTTCGAGCGAGGTGAGGCCGGCGCGCACCTTCATCATGCCAGCATCCTTCAGCGTGACCATGCCCTCCTCAAGCGCGGCCTTGCGCAACAGTTCGGCGTTACCGCCCTTCTCAATGATATTGCGGATCTTCGTTGAGATCGGCAACACTTCCATCATCGCGCCGCGCCCCTTGTAGCCTGTGCCGTGGCACTTCGGGCACCCACCCGGTCCGAAGATCTGCACACCCTCAAACGGCTTTGGATCAACCTTGTTCGCCTCAAGGAGCTCGCGGTCGACCTCGACCGGCTTGCGGCAGTAGGGACAGAGCCGGCGATAGAGTCGCTGCGCCTGCGCAAGGATGAGCGAGCTCGCGAGCATGAACGGCTGGATGCCCATGTCGAAGAGTCGCGCGACGACGCCGCACGCGTCGTTCGTGTGCAAGGTCGACAAGACGAGGTGGCCCGTCAACGCCGCCTTCACCGCGATGTCCGCCGTCTCGCCGTCGCGGATTTCGCCGACGAGCACGATGTCCGGGTCCTGACGCAGCACGGATCGCAGGATGCCCGCGAACGTGAGGCCCTGCGCGACGTTGACGTGGCACTGGTTGACGCCGGCGAGTTCGTATTCGACCGGGTCTTCCGCCGTCACGATATTGACGTCGCCCTTGTTCAGATCTTGCAAGCACGAATAAAGCGTCGTCGTCTTACCTGAACCCGTCGGACCTGTCACGAGGATAATGCCGTGCGGCTGGTCGATCGCAAACTTCATCGCCTTGTAGGCGTATTCGTCAAGGCCGAGTGTCGCGAGGCCTGGCGAGAGGTTCGCCTTGTCGAGGATACGCATCACGACCTTCTCACCGTGCACCGTCGGCAGAATCGAAACGCGAACATCGACCTCTTTCTTGAGCGCCTTGATCTTGAAGCGGCCGTCCTGCGGCTTGCGTCGCTCGGCGATGTCGAGATTGGACATGATCTTGATGCGCGAGACGACGGCATTATGCAGCGCCTTCGGCGGCGACGGACGCTCCACGAGCGCACCGTCAATGCGGTAACGGAGGCGCGATGTCTTCTCCATCGCCTCAAAATGAATATCGGACGCCTTCGTCTTGAGCGCCTCAATCATCATCGAGTTCACCATGCGGATGACGGGGGCCTCACCCGCCGCGTCCACCGAAGCATCAATCTCATCCGTTGACTCGGTGTCGACGGACGACACCTCAACCTCAGACTCCTGCCCGCGCATGACGTTCTCAAGCGCGAGCGCTGGGTTTGCAGCATCCTCCTTCGCCTTGATGCGATTGAGCGCATCATTGACTTCACTCTCGGCAGCGACAACACTCCAAATGTTTCCGCCGCAGACGCGCCCCACTTCCTCGCGCGAGGGCAAATCAAATGGATCCGCAAAGGCAACGGTAAAGCGCGCGTCCGTCTTACAAAGCGGCAACGCTTTTGCCTTCGTCCAAAACTCAACACCTTTGCCACAAAGAAGCGACTCATCAGGCACAAAACCGCCAGGCACCACCATCGGCGGCATCGAAAAATATTCCGCCGCCGCAAGAACGCGTTCAACGGGATCTGAGATTGCCTTGATCTCGCCAATTGACTTTCGATTCGTTCCAGGTCTGATAACGTGAAGTGCCATATCTCTATCAATATATCAAATCTGCGCCCCACTCTTCAACTGTTCGCCGCATTTTCGCGCGTTTCACGTCCCTTTCGAAAGACGCAAAAAACGGCGAGCGCGGTGATCGCGGCCGCGCCCGCGAGAGCGGCCGGCATTGAGAGCCCGCCCGGTACGAGACCCCAGACCTGTCCCTTCGTCGGCCACGCCCAAAGAATGAACGTCGAGATGACCATGCACATGAAGACGCCAGGGAGGAGCGTCACAAGCACCTTCGCACCGCGCCCCTTGCGGAGAAGCCAAGCAGAGGCCGTAAAGAGCATTGAGACGGAAAGAAACTGGTTCATCCATGCGAAGTAGTTCCAAAGATGATTGAAACTTTTTGCATTCTGATTTGACCAAACAAGCAACGCGACGACGATGAGGATAAGCGGCACGCACGTAAGAACGCGCTTCAAAAAGTTGACCTGATCAATGCGCAAGACCTCTGCGAGCGAGAGCCGCGCCGAGCGGAGCGCCGTGTCGCCCGAGGTGATGGCAAGGACGATGATGGCCGCAACCGTGACACCACCCATCCAAGGCCCCAAGAAATGCTTGGCAATGTTGCCAAGGACGAGCGGGCCCGAAAGCGCGAGATTCGCGGGCGCGAGATTGTAGATTGCAAGCGCGGCCGCCGCCCAAACCATCGCGATCGCACCTTCTGCAATCATCATACCGAAGAACGTGGCACGTCCCTCGTGCTCGGACTGGCACGTGCGCGCGACAATCGGGCTCTGCGTCGCGTGGAAGCCCGAGATGATACCGCACGCGATCGTCACGAAGAGGCAGGGGAAAAGCGGGTTCTTTGACTGGTAGGTCGCGAAGCCCGCGCAGTCATTGAGAATCGCTGGCGTCTTAAAGCCCGCGATGACGAGCGCGACGGAGATCGCGATTGTGCCGACGATGAGAAGCGCGCCAAAGATGGGGTAAAAGCGCCCAATGATCGCATCAATCGGGAAGAGTGTCGCGGCGATGTAGTAGGCGAAGATGACACCGACGGAAATCCAAAAAACGGAGACCTCGGGGAACCACTGGCGATCAATGATTGCCGCCGGCGTGTTGATGAAGACCGTCACGCAGAGGAGGAGCGCGGCCATCATGATCCAGCTGAAAACAGCCGCGTATCTTCCGCCGAGATACTCCTTCACCATCTTCGGCATGTTCGCGCCGTTCATGCGCATTGAAATCATGCCCGCGAAAAAGTCGTGCACCGCGCCCATCAAGACGCAACCGATGGGGATGATAAGAAGCGCGACCTTGCCGAATTTGATGCCGAGGATAACACCAATCACGGGGCCGACGCCCGCGATATTGAGAAGTTGGATGAGCATATTCTTCCACTTTGGAAGCGGCACGTAGTCCACGCCGTCTGGATTCGCGACGCACGGCGTCTTGCGGTCGTCGGGCGGGAGAAGCTTCTCCACGAGGTGACCATAGGTGAAGTAGCCGAGGATAAGAAACGCAAGACCACCAAGAAAGTATGCCATAAAGTGAATTATATCACAAAACCGAACAGAAGGCGAAAGCGCGTGGCGGCGGCGATGTGAACGTCACACGATGGCGCGTCACAGGGTGAATAAATGAAAGTTCAACCGCGTGAAGAAACATGCGCATCGGCGCGGGCTTAAGCCGCCGATCCGCGGCGTGGCAACCGTAGAGCGTATCGCCAACGATGGGACATGAAAGCGCCTTCGCGGCGTGGATACGAATTTGATGCGTCCGCCCCGTTTCAATATCAAAACGCACAAGCGCGAGCGAACCCAGCCGACCGAGGACCTCGTAGCGCGAGCGCGCCGCCTTTCCCTCGATTGGAAAGTCAATCGTTCCACGCGGTGAGACGCCCTTCTTCCAATGACAAATGGCGAGATACGTCTTCTCAACATCACGATGCGACTCAAACGCGCGCCGCAACGCGAGGTAAGATTCTTGCGTCCGCGCGAAGACGAGAACACCACTCGTCTCGACATCAAGGCGATGGACGACACCTGGCCGTTCGGCCGAACCGACGCGCGCCATCTCGGGAAAGCGGCGGACGAGGTCTTCGGTGAGCGCGCCCTTTTCGTGCCCAGGCGCGGGGTGAACAATCTCGCCCGCCGCCTTCTCAACGACGACGATTGACGGATCTTGAAAGAGGATTCTCACACCGCGTCAGCAACCCGCTTCCCACGGCTCAATGCCAGAGAGACACGGATGAAGCAGATCCTTCTCAGAGAGAAGGAAATCGCACCCAGGCCACGGCCAGCGAATGCCAAGCGCAGGATCGTCAAACTTGAGTCCGCGCTCTGATTCCTTGCAGTAGGCATTATCGCACTTGTAAGAGAAGATTGTATCGTCCTCAAGAACAACGAAGCCATGGGCGAACCCGCGCGGGATAAAGAACTGGCGGCCGTTGCGCGCCGTCAATTCGCAACTCACCGACTTGCCAAACGTCGGCGAACCCTTGCGAATATCAACGGCGACATCCCACACCGCGCCACGAATGACGCGCACGAGTTTCGCTTGCGCATGCTGCCCCGCTTGCCAATGAAGACCGCGCAAAACGCCACGCGACGAGAAACTCTCGTTATCCTGAATGAAGTCGCATGTGATGCCGCATGCACGATAGCGTTCGGCATTATAGGTCTCAACAAAATAGCCACGCGCATCGCGGTGGTAGACCGGCTCAACAATTTTAATGCCGTCAATGGCGGTCTCAATGATTTTCATAAATCTTATTATACCACGCCGCTCACCCTTGAAGCGCGCCGTAATCTTTCGTCATGTTTTCACCAAAAAGCGCAAGGCGCGGATCGGCGGCGGCATAATCTTGAATCCAGCCATTCTCAAAGCCGAAGTCCGCCGCCGCTTCCGTCACACTTTCGTATTCATCCGCCGTAACCGTGCGGTTAAAAGGTGGCGTCTCAAGAGCCTTATAGGCGGGCGTAAATTGGCTCATCACCGAGATTGCAATCTCATTTGAGAGTGTCGTGGCCATCCACGCCAAATTCTCAATGGCCTCGTCCGCATGACCGGGCAAAACGAGGAGGCGCACGATGAGCGAAGCCTTCTTTTCGCGCGCGCGCAAATACGCCCAACGAACGGCCGCGCGCGCGTTTTCAACATAGTCGGCCGTCTGCGAAGCTTTCTTTGCGGTCTCGTTGCGCGAATAACGAAGATCAAAAAGCGCGACATCGCAGAGTTCGGCATAGTCCTCAAGCGTCTCAACGCGCTCGTAACCCGACGAGTTCCAAACGAAGGGAAGCGAAACGCCTTCTTTTTTTAGCCGCGTCGCTGCCTCACGAATAAACGGCAAATAGGGCGTGGGCGAAACGAGATTCCAATTCTCAACGCGATCTTTGAGCGCGAGATGACGCAGAATGTCAACAAAATCATCCTGCGTCTTTTCCTCGCCCTTTCCGCACCAACTCCACGGCGAGTTCTGGCAATAGAGACACTTCATTGTGCAGTGCGAGAAAAAGACGCAACCCGAACCGCGCGTGCCCGTGACGGGCGGCTCCTCACCGAAATGCGGACCCCAACGAAAAAGGCGAATCCCCTCACCCGCGCCACAGAAGCCCGGGCGCCGCTGGCATCGCCGCGGACAGAGCTCGCACGTCATTTCTGTTCGTTGAGCGCGCGAACAAGAACCGCGCCCAAGAGGACAATCTGCCAACTCATGCAGAGCCACGCGAGGACAATGGGAAGGAAGGCGAACGAGCCGTAGAGGGCTGACGACTTCGCGATGCCGACTTGCGCGATGGCGCAGACCTTGAGCCACCCACCAAAGAGAAGCGATGTGACGAGACCGCCAACGAGCGCGCCCTTCGCGCGGACGCGGCAATTCGGAAGAGCAAAAAAGACGAAGGCGAAGGCGAGCGTCGAAAAGAGGAACGCAATCACGAAGCTAAATGCCGACGAATCAAAAACCCAGATGAGACCATCCGAAAGTCCCCGCGTCCAGTCGGTTGAGCCGAGAAACCCAACGACGAAATTTTTTGCCGCGCGGAGGAGGGGCAGCGCCATTGCGACCGCCGCAAGGACGGGGAGAATCAGAAGAACGCCGAGGTACATGTACGCGCGCTTCCAAATGGGTCGCGCCGTGGTGACACCAAAGACGAGATTGAAACTCGCCTCAACAGACGAGAGCGTTGAGACAACCGTCCAAAGCAAGAAGCCGAATCCAATCCAACCGAACGTTCCAATATCAAACGACTCAATGCGCTGAAAGAGCGTATTCGAAATCGTGCGCGCCGTCTTCGCGAACTCTGCGGCCGCGATACGTTTTTTCTCGCGCTCTTCCTCGCTCACACCTGGAAGCGTCACGGTGATCGCATCATCCTGCCCCTTCTCAACATTCTCAATGAGCGCGTCAATGCGCCCGTTGATCTGCTCGCGCGCGAAATGATCAACGTGGCACGCCTTCGCGACAACGAGGACGCAGCAAAGAATCGGCACGACCGCGAGAAGCGAATAGTAGGTCAGCCCCGCCGCATGCATCGGGCACTCGCTCTTCAAAAAGAGATCCACGAGGCGTCGGACGAATTGAAAAGCCTTCTTCATCTTTTCTTTTCCCTTACGAAAGGAGGGATACGCCCTAAAGTGCGGCGCGGTTCATCTCCTTGAGCGTCGTGCGTCCGTCATAGAGCGCCTTGCCAACGATGGCGGCGCGGAGGTTCGGGCGCTCAAGGGCCTTCAAGTTCTCAATATCGAACGGGGACGACACACCACCCGAGGCCGTAATCTGGCATGCGGGCGCGGCGTCGCAGATGGCGGCAAGTTGCGTCAGATTGGGGCCGCCCAACATGCCGTCCGTCGCTGTGTCCGTGTAGATAATCGTCTTCACGCCCATACGCGCTACGGCTTGAGCAAGGTCGGTGGCCTTCGTCTTGGATGTCTCGACCCATCCCTTCGTCTGAACAAAGCCATCGCGCGCATCAATGCCAACGGCAATCTTATCGCCATAGAGCTCAACCGCCTGCATCAGAAACTCGGGATCGTCCAACGCGGCAGACCCAATAATCGCGCGCGCCGCGCCCGCCTCAATGACGGCCGAAAGCGCTTCGGGCGTGCGGAGCCCACCGCCGACTTCAACGGGGCGACCAAACGACGCAATGATGCGTGAGATAACCTCGGCGTGTTGTGGCGTACCCGCAAATGCGCCGTCAAGGTCAACAACATGCAACTCCTCGCCACCTTGATCCGCCCAGTCCTTCGCCTGTGCGGCCGGGTCGTCGCCATAAACGGTCACATCATCGGCGCGACCCTGACGGAGGCGCACGCACTTGCCGCCCTTGAGGTCAATGGCTGGCAAAATAATCATATAACACCCTTCGAGGACGGCACGCCCTTCTCTTGTGGGTCAATCGCCTTCGCCTGACGCAACGCGCGGGCGAAACTCTTGAAGAGACCCTCACAAACGTGATGCGCCTCGTCGCCGTAGATTTCGCGCAAGTGAATGTTCGCACGCGACTCGACCGAGACGGCGCGGAAGAACTCTTCAACGAGTTTTACCTCAAAGTCCTTCACAAAGCAATGTTTCATCGCGCACTGCATGACGAGGAACGGACGCCCCCCGAGATCCAGCGATGTCTCGCAAAGAGCCTCGTCCATCGGAATCGACGCAAACCCATAGCGCGTCAAGCCCTTGCGATCGCCGAGCGCGTCATTCAAGGCTTTGCCGAAAACAAGCCCGACATCTTCAACGGTGTGATGATAGTCAACCTCAAGATCGCCCTTGGCCTCAACCGTAAGATCAATGAGCGCATGCTTCTTGAGAAGTTCCAGCATGTGGTCAAAGAAGCCGATGCCCGTTGAAATAGTGCCCGACCCCGTTCCGTCTAGATCGAGCGAAAGTGCGATTTCCGTCTCGCGTGTTTTGCGTTCAATTTTAGCGCGTCTCATAAATTCCTTATCACGTGTAGCGCAACACCTCGTCGACCGTCGTGTAGCCGTCAAGAATCGAACGGATGCCGTCCTCACGCATCGTGCGCATACCAAGCTCGCGTGCCTTCTCGCGAATGAGAAGCGTCGGCGCGCGATTGTTGACGAGTTCGCGCAAGGGGTTTGACATCCGAAGGTACTCAAAGACGCCCTTACGTCCCTTATAACCCGTGCCGTTGCACGTCTTGCAGCCCTTGCCAAAATAGAACGGACGCCCGCCAATCTGGTCGCGCGTCATCTCAATGCGCTCCAGCGTCTCGTCGTCCGGCTCATACGCCTCTTTGCACTCCTTGCAGCACGTGCGTACGAGTCGCTGACCGAGAACACCTTCAAGCGTCGAGGCAAGCAAGTAAGGCGCGACATTCATATCCACGAGACGCATGACGGCG
Source organism: bacterium (assembly GCA_963636335.1). GTDB lineage: Bacteria > Verrucomicrobiota > Kiritimatiellia > RFP12 > UBA1067 > UBA1067. The sequence goes on along the minus strand of CAVHJW010000059.1, from coordinate 943 downwards.
CCCGCCGCATCGTTCGTGTGAAGAGTCGAGAAAACGAAGTGACCCGTGAGCGCGGCCTGCACGGCGATTTCAGCCGTCTCCAGATCGCGAATCTCACCGATCATCATCACATCGGGGTCTTGACGCAAGAAGGCGCGGAGAACGCGCGCAAACGTGTTGCCCGCGCGAGCATCAATCGGTACCTGAATAATGCCATCCACGTTATATTCAACAGGCTCTTCCGCCGTCAGAAGCTTCGTATCAATCTGATTGATGCGGCGAAGAACAGAATAAAGCGTCGTCGTCTTGCCTGAACCCGTTGGCCCCGTCACGATGAAGATGCCGTTTGGCTTTTCGATGTCCATCGTAATCTCGTCATAGACATCTTCAGGAAGACCGACATTCTCCAAATCAAGCGAGGTCGTTGTCTGGTCGAGAATACGCATCACGACCGACTCGCCGTGGGCCGTTGGCAAGCACGAAACACGCAAGTCAACGGGGCGACCCGCCACCGTGAGCGCGATGCGGCCATCTTGCGGCACGCGGCGTTCGGCAATATTGAGGCCCGCCAAAATTTTCACGCGCGAAATAATGGCTGGCGCCATCTTCACGTCAGGCGCCTTCATCGCGTAGAGCGCGCCATCCACGCGGTAGCGAATCTTGAAGTCGTTCTCAAACGGCTCAATGTGAATATCGGCCGCATGATCAACAACGCCCTGATACAGAACGAGGTTCACGAACTTGATAATCGCGTTCGAATTCGCCATCGACTCAACCGAGGCGATGTCATTTGCGTTGCCCGCTGCGGCAAGCGTCTCGTCGTCGGTCATGCCTTCGCCGAGCGACTTGATCATGTCGGCAACCGACTCGTTCGCATCGCCGTAATATTGCGCGATGCGATCCATCACATCCTTCTCGCGCGCGAAGACGAAGCGGACTTCCTTCGAAAGCGTGAAGAGGATCT
>CAVHJW010000058.1:0-9134 GCA_963636335.1 bacterium | reverse complement strand
CCAAGGCCTCCGTGTTCCTCCGTCCTCCGTGTTCAGCGAAAGCAACCGCGCGCGAAAGCAACCGGTCGCAGCATCGCATCGTGAGGCAATCGGTCGCAGCGTGTTGTGATTCTCGATTTTGGCTCGATTTCGGCTTTGTGCGCCCCAGTAAAGTATGGTATAATATTTCCAATGGCTTCAAGAGGTTCAAAGATTCGTGATCCGCGTCCTTCGTGGGACGACTACTTTATGGAAATCGCGCAGGTCGTCGCGAAACGCTCAAACTGTTCTCGTCGCTCTGTTGGCGCGGTCATTGTTCGCGATCGGCACATTCTCTCAACAGGCTATAACGGAACGCCTCGCCAGGTCAAGAATTGCTTTGAGGGCGGTTGCCCGCGTTGTGCGGGGAAGGCCGAGAGCGGCACACACCTTGATGAGTGCCTTTGCACGCATGCCGAGCAGAACGCGATTTGTCAGGCGGCTTGCTACGGCACGTTTATTGACGGCTCGGTCATTTACGTCACGATTTCGCCGTGCCTCACGTGCGCGAAATTGATTATCAACGCGGGCATCAAAGAGGTTGTCTACGGCGGCGACTACGCCTTTCTTGATTCTGTCAAGAAGCTTTTCCAGGCCTCAGGCGTGAAGTATCGAAAACACGATTTTAAACAGTAAAATTCCAATGAAGGAGAAAAAGAAAAAATGAGCCGCAAGAAAATCATTGCTGGAAACTGGAAGATGAACGTGAAGCCGTCCGAGACGGCCGCTCTCGTGAAGGCCGTCGCGGAGGCGACGAAAGATTATGCCGACAAGGTTGAGATCGTGTGCTGCACGCCCGCGATCGATGTTCCGGCCGCCGTCGCGGCGGCGGTGGGTACGAAGGTCGGTATCGGCACTGAGAACTGCCACTGGAAGGAGTCGGGCGCCTACACGGGCGAGATTTCGACGGGCATGATTGTTGACGCGGGTGCGACGTATGTGATCACGGGTCACAGCGAGCGCCGCCAGTATTTCGGCGAGACGGACGAGACGGTGAACCTGCGCACACGCGCGGCGATCGCCGCGGGTCTCACGGTCATGATGTGCGTCGGCGAGACGCTCGAGGAGCGCGAGGCGGGCAAGCTCGTTGAGGTCATTGAGCGCCAGATGAACGTTGGCCTTAAGGATGTCACGGCGGCCGACTGCGCGAAACTCGTCATCGCGTATGAGCCTGTGTGGGCAATTGGCACGGGCAAGACCGCGACGCCTGATCAGGCGCAGGAGGTTCACGCGCTTATCCGCGCGACGCTCGCGAAGCTTGTTGGGGCTGAGACGGCCGAGACCGTGCGCATTCAGTACGGTGGCTCGATGAAGCCCGGCAACGCGGCGGAACTGCTCGCGAAGAAGGATATTGACGGCGGTCTTATCGGCGGCGCGGCCCTCAAGGCGGCTGACTTCGCCGGCATCATCGCCGCGGCGGCTGCGCAGGCTTAACATCGCTATGGCGATTCGCCTCCATCGAATGCTCCTCGCTGTCGCGCTTCTCGGCGCGGCGGCGGGGTGCTTTGACGAACCCACGCCGGCCTATAAGACGGTGCCGGCCGAAAGTCGCCTCTATCTCTCCGACAAGGGGCTTTCTGATCTCAAAGCGGTTGATCTCTCAAAGGTCGGCGATTACCTGAACCTCGACCGTAACGCGCTGACGAACGTTGATCCCGTTGCGACGCGCATGGGGCTTAAGTGGCTGCGCCTCAACGAGAATCGCCTCGCGTCCTTGCCCGACCTCTCCGCGCTCGTCAATCTGCGGCGCATCTACTTGCGCGATAACAACTTGACGCGCGTTCCTGAGACGCTGAAAGATTTGCCCGCGCTGACGGATATTGAGCTTTCAGGTAATCCAATTCGGGAAATTCCAATGTGGCTCGCGCAAAAGAAGGGGCTTCAGAATCTCTCGTTCAATCGGACGCAGATCAAGACGTTGCCGGACGATCTCTCGGCGTGGAAATCGCTGAAGTCGCTCCAACTAGGCGAGCTCAATCTCTCGGCCGAAGAGATGGCGCGTATTCGTCAGGCCTTGCCGCAGGTCGCAATTGTCTTCTGATTTTTTCGGCCTTCGCAATATGGGACATGACGAGAGCGAAGGGGTGAAGCGGCCGCGCGTCAGCGTCATTGTCCCCGTCTACAACACGGCGGCGCGCCTCTTCGCGACGCTTGAGTCGTTGCGGACGCAAGACCTCAAGGAGATTGAAGTCATTCTCGTGGATGACGGCTCGACCGACCATTCGCTTGACATCTGCCGCGGGTTTGCCGACCGCGATGCGCGCTTCAAGGTTCTCACGGGTCCAAACGGCGGCGTCTGCGTCGCGCGCAACAAGGGGCTTGATGTCGCAACGGGCGAGTGGATTGCCTTTTGTGACTCCGATGACCGTGTGCGACCTGACATCTACACGACGCTCCTCGGTCTCGCCGATCGCGAGAAGGTTGATTTGCCGAGCGCCGCGCTCTGCGACATTGGGCCGAACGAGACGCGCGCGGGCATCGTTGACTTCCCCATTGTCGGCGACGAAGACTATGTGCGCGGCGCGCGTAACGTCCTCGTGCGTGCGTTCTATCCGCTTCTGAACGACACGAAGACGGTGAACGGCTATCTTGTTATCTGTCTCTTCCGACGCGACCTTGTTGAGGCGCGGCACATTCGTTTTTGCCCCGGCATCACCATGTGCGAGGATGAGATGTTCTTGCTCGACTACCTGCTTTCAGCAAAGAGTCTCGCCGTCGTTCGCAAGGATGTCTATGACTACATCCGCTTTGAGACCTCGGCCTGCTCAACCTATTACCGCAGTGCGAGCGACTTCAAGCGCGAGACGAACTGGTATCGCCGTGCACGCGAGCGTGAGCGCATCTTCACGGATGGGGGACTCGCGGCGACCGATCGCCTCACCGCGCTCCGTCTCGCCTTTGAGACGCACTACCACGAGGCGCAGATGATTTGCTGTAATCACGTCGTCTCGTGTTTCGCGCGCCTAAAGGCGCTCTTCATTCTCGCCGCACACATCCGCCGCACCCATGAGACGCCTGTCGGGACGGGCGCGAAGATTTTTCACTATTGCCTCATCTATCTGACGCCACTTGTGCCACTCTTGCTTTGGGCGAAGCGTCGGAAGGACGAGATGGAAAGGAGACTCGACCATGCCCTCCGATAGCGCGCCATTCTTCTCAATTCTTGCGCCGTGCTGCAACGTCGCACCGTTTTTGGACGAGATGATCGCCTCCGTTCAAGGTCAGTCATTCGGCGACTTTGAGTTGATTCTCTCCTGCGAGACCTCGACCGACCAGACGCTTGAGAAGTGCCGCGAGGCCGCGAAGGGTGATGCGCGTATTCGCGTGATTTCGGGTGCGCGTTCGGGTTCACCCTCGACACCCCGCAACCGCGCGCTCGGCTGCGCACGTGGTCGCTATGTCGTCTTTCTTGACGGTGATGACACGCTCACCGATGATGCGCTTCGGTGCCTCCACGAGGCGATTACCGCGCACGGTGGCGTGATCGACCTCGTTCAGGGCGCAGCGACCGAGTTCCATGAGGACGCGGCGGGTCTTCGCACGTTCGTGGCCCGCCACTTCAACTACGAGGCGGAGGATGTCGGAAAGGTGAAGACGGGGCTTGAGGCTCTGACGCAGTTCGCCGAGATGCCGCGCTTCGCAATGCCGATGGTCTCGCTTACGATTGCGCGACGCGACTACCTCATCGAACACGACCTCACGTTTGTGGATGGGCTTAAATACGAGGATAACGAGTGGACGCCACGCGCGATGACGTTCGCGAAGGCCATTCTCGTTGTCGGCTTTGACATCTACCACTACCGCCGCCGCGAGGGTTCCATCACGATGGCAGGCGACATTGTGGAAATCTACCGCCAGAAAAGCGAGATGATTCGTAGCATCTTTCTTTTCTTTGGCGCACACGACCTTTCGGAGCCGCTCGCTCGTGTCTGGGCGCGGACCTATGTCTCGTTCTTCTTTGACCAAATCTTTCTCTATGGCGCGACGGATGAGAAGACGCCAATTTCCGCGTCTATGTTCACGCGCTGTTTGAGACGCATTCTTGAAAAGGGTGGGCGCCGCGCCTTCCTGAAACTCGCCCTCTACGCGGGGTTTCCGAAGAAGACGGCGGCACTGCTCGTCATTCTCTGTGGCATCACGCCGCTTCTTGACTTGCCGGCGAAAATTTACGTGCAAAAGATCTACCATCCGCTCGTCATGCGACGCTTCAGGAAAAGGGGCCGGTAGATTTATCCGCGGGCACCATTTTTTTGGTATAATTTGCTCTTGTGCTTTTGACGTGTGTCAGAGGCCGAAAACAAGAAAACCAGAAAAAGGAAAGTACATATGAACCAGTTAATCAGAAACCTGACGGCGACCGCGTCAATCGCGGCGTGTCTCATGGGGTGCTCAAAGAACGAATCGTCGACGGACGGCGCGGATCTCACGGCCTTTGCGCAGGAGGCCGCGCGCGCCACGGGTCTCGTGCCCATTGGCGACGGCAAGGACGGCGGCGAGTTGCACATCTACACGTGGAGCGACTACATTGCGCCGGACGTGAAGGAGAGCTTCGAACGCGCGTTGGGCGTGACCGTTATCATTGACACGTTCGACTCAAACGAGGCAATGTACGCGAAGCTCAAGGCGGGCGGCACGGGCTACGACATTATTATGCCGAGCTCCTACCAGATCTCGCAGATGGCGAAGGAGGGCATGATTGATAAGATTGATCACGCGAAGTGCCCGAATGTTCGCAAGAACTTTGACACGGCGTTCTCAAGTCAGATCATTGACCCGACGTTCACGTACAATGTTCCTTACGCGGTCACCTACACGGGAATCATGTACGCGAAGGACAAGATCCCCGCGGGCGTTCAGGTTGATCGTTGGTCGGTTCTTGAGAACCCCGCGTTCCGCAACCGCGTCACGCTCCTTGATGACATTCGCGAGGTGATTGGCGCAGGTCTCATGGCGAAGGGCTACTCAATCAACTCGACGAACCCCGCCGAGATTGATGAGGCCGTCAAAGAGGTGCTCAAATGGAAGGCGAACGTGCGTAAGTTCGATGCCGAGAGCTACAAGACGGAGGTCGCTTCCGCCGCAACGTGGCTCGGCCACGGCTATTCGACGGACGCGATTCAGGTTATCTGTGGCGACGATGAAGAAGGTCTGCCCGCGCGTGAGGACATTGGCTTCGCGCTGCCGAAGGAGGGCTACACGGTTGCTTTTGATGAGATCGTAATCGCGAAGGATGCTCAGCGCAAAGATCTCGCTTATGCCTTCATCAACTACCTCTACGTCGGCGAAGTCGCGGCGGCCAACATGGAGTACATTTGCGGCCCGAATCCAGTCAAGCCTGGCATTGATCTTCTTGACGAGGACTATCGTGCGAAGATTATTCTGCCTGCAGATGTCCTCTCGCGCGGTCAGGTCTTAAAGGGCTTTGACAAGGCGGAGGATCGCGAGCTTTACAACAAGGCGTGGGATCGCATCAAGGCGACCGAGGCAAAGTAAGTGACACTTTCCAATATCCGTAATTTTTGCATCATCGCCCATGTCGATCATGGGAAGACGACGCTATCGGATCGCATTCTTGAGCTCACGCATGCCATCTCGGCGCGTGAGCTCAAGGAGCAGACCCTTGACGCGATGGATCTTGAGCGTGAGCGCGGCATCACAATCAAGTCTCATCCCGTCTCGATGCACTACACGGCGAAGGATGGTCAGACGTATCTCTTCAATCTCCTTGATACCCCCGGCCACGTCGACTTTGCCTACGAAGTCTCGCGCTCGATGGGCGCGTGCGAGGGTGCAATCCTTGTCGTTGATGCCGCGCAGGGTGTTGAGGCGCAGACGGTTGCGAACACCTATTTTGCGCAGGACGCGAAACTTGAAATCGTGCCCGTCTTAAACAAGGTTGATCTTCCAGGCGCGGATGTGAAGGAAGTCTCGCGCGAGATTGAGGACATTCTTGCGATTCCAATGGACGATCCGCTTCTCGTCTCGGCGAAGACAGGCATGGGCTGCCCCGACGTCCTTGAAGCGATTGTGAAGAGAATTCCGCCGCCCGAGACACGCGGCGTGGACGCGCCTTTGCGTGCGCTTGTTTTTGATTCTGTCTTTGATGAGTTTCGTGGCGTGATCACCTACGTGCGCGTCATGGACGGATCGCTCAAGGCGGGCGAGGGCGTCCGCTTCATGGGCTCAAATGTGACGACGACCGTTCACGAGGTCGGCATTTTCTCGCCGACGAAGAAGCCTGTTGAGCGGCTTTCGGCGGGCGAGGTTGGTTACATCGTCGGCACAGTGAAAGATCCGAGCGAGATTAAGATTGGCGACACCGTGACGACGACGAAGCTCGGTGCGACCGAGGCGTTGCCTGGCTTTCAGGATATCCGCCCGACTGTTTTCTGCGGCATCTACCCGATGTCGACGGATGAGTTTCCAAAAGTTGAGGCGGGGCTTGAGAAACTTCATCTTAACGATTCGGCGTTCACGTTCCATCACGAATCGTCGCTCGCGCTCGGCTTCGGCTTCCGCTGCGGCTTCTTGGGGCTTCTCCACATGGAAATCGTGCAGGAGCGTCTCCGCCGTGAGTTCGGCCTCGACATCATCTCAACGTCGCCAGGCGTTGTCTACAAGTTGAAATTGAAATCGGGCGAGGAGAAGGATCTTGATAACCCGCTTCAGATGCCCGATCCGTCCGTCCTTGAGACGATCTCCGAGCCCGTCCTCAAGGCGCGCATTATTACGCCGTCCGAGTCGATCGGCGACGTGATGCGCATCGTGATGGATCGGCGCGGACTTGTTGAGGGCACGGAAACGATTGACGCGAAGCGCGTCATGCTCCATTGCCATTTGCCGCTCAACGAAATCTTGATTGACTTCCACGATACGCTGAAGTCGGTCTCGCACGGTTATGCCTCAATGGACTATGAGCCCGCGGGCTATCAAGTCTCGGACATTGTGCGCATGGATATTCTGCTCAATGGTGAGACGGTTGATGCGTTCGCAACGATGGTTCATCGCGATAAGGCGCGTGCGCGTGGTCTTCAGATGTGCAAGGCTCTCGCTGAGACGATTCCGCCGCACCAGTTCAAGATCCCTGTGCAGGCGGCGATCGGTAAGGAGATTATCGCGCGCGAGGATATTCGCCCGTTCCGCAAAGATGTTTTGGCGAAACTTTACGGTGGCGATGTCACGCGCAAGATGAAGGTCTTGGAGAAGCAGAAACGCGGCAAGGCGCGTATGAAGGAGTTCGGTCACGTCAATGTGCCGCAGTCGGCGTTCATCGCCGTTTTGAAGGGCACGATCAAGGAACATTGAGAAGGGGTGGCAGAATGAATCTTGCGGACTTTGACAAGACGGCCTCGTATCTGCCAGACATCTGCTTCGCGCGCCCGCCCGATCTCGGCGTTCTGCTTGGTTCGGGTTGGGGTGATGCGCTCAATATGGACGAGGTTCTCTTTCGCGCCTCGTACGCAGACATCCCCGGGCTTGGGGCCTCGACCGTTCAAGGTCACACGGGTGAGTTTGTCCTTTATCGTCGCGGCGCGCGGCTTATTGCCGCGTGGTGCGGCCGCCGCCATCGCTACGAGGGCGTCTCGTGGGAGTGTGTCGTCACGCCCGTTGAGATTCTTCGTCGCATGGGCGCGAAGAGGCTTCTTCTCACAAATGCGGCGGGTGGCATCAACCCCGCGTTTCAGGCGGGCGACTTCATGGTTGTGAAAGACCACCTGAACTTTTCGTCTTCAAACCCGCTCGTGGGGCCGCACGATGCGGAATGGGGCGCGCGCTTCCCCGACATGACGAAGGTCTACTCAACGCATCTTTCAGAGAGTCTTCTTGCCTCGGCGCGCCGCTGTGGTGCGCGCGTTATGGAAGGCGTCTACGCCTACCGCCTTGGGCCCGCCTATGAGACGCCTGCTGAAATTCGCGCCTACAAGGTGCTCGGCGCGGATGCGATTGGCATGTCAACGGTTCCGGAGGCAACCTTCGCCCATGCGTGCGGTCTTGATGTGGCCGCGCTCTCGCTCATCTCGAATGTCGCCGCGGGGCTTTCGTCGGCCTCGCTTGATCACCGCGAGGTCATGGCGGCGGGCGCGGCGGCTAAGCCGCTCATGAAGGCGATCTTCGATGACTTCGTTGATCGACTCTGAAATTGACGACTTTCTCGTCTCGCTCAGCCTGGAGAAGGGGCTTGCGAAGAATACGTGCGAGGCCTACGCGCGCGACCTTCGCGCCTTCTCGCGCTTCCTCGCCACGCGCCACATCACCTCTGCCGCCGACGTGACACGCGAGATCATTGTCGACTTTCTTGATGCCGCGCGCAAGGCGGGGCTACGCGGCACAACACGCGCCCGCCGCGCCGTGGCGATTCGCGCGTTCTTCGCCTACTTAACGTCGCGCCGTCTTCTCGCGCACGATCCGAGCGCGCTTCTGGATGCGCCAAAGAAAGAGCGGGCGCTGCCGAAGACGCTTTCCGAAGCGGAAGTCTTTGCGATGCTTGACGCGGTTGGCGGCGAAGATGTGCGCGATCTCCGCGACCGCGCAATGCTGGAAGTTCTCTACGGTTCGGGGTTGCGCGTTTCAGAACTTTGCGCCCTCACCCTTGACGACATTGTCGCGGAAGGGGAACTTTTGCGCGTTTTTGGTAAAGGCTCAAAGGAGCGGCTTGTTCCCATCGGTGGCGCGGCGGGGCGCGCACTCAATCGCTATCTGGCAAGTGCGCGTGAAACGCTCACGCATGGGAACCTCGGCGAGACTCATCTTTTTGTGACGCGCCTCGGGCGTGCGTTTACGCGCCAGGGCGTTTTCAAGATTGTCCGTACGCGCGCGGCGGCGGTTGGCATCGATTTAACGCGCATCTCGCCGCATGTCCTCCGCCACTGCTTTGCGACGCACATGCTCGAGCACGGCGCGGATATTCGCGCCATTCAGGAGCTTCTCGGCCACGCCGACATTGGTACGACGCAAGTCTATATGCACATTGATCACGCGCGCTTTGGCGAGATTCATCGCCGCTACCATCCCCGTGGGTGAAAAAGTATGAGGCTCAAAGGTGCGTCAAGGTGCGGTTGATTTTGAAGGGGCGATTTTGATATAATTCTCTCAACCGACAAAACAGGAAAATTGTT
>CAVHJW010000057.1:0-9548 GCA_963636335.1 bacterium | reverse complement strand
GCGCTCTGCGTTCCCGAGAACCCGATCATTCCTTTCATCGAGGGCGACGGCACGGGCCCCGACATCACGAAGGCGGCGATGACCGTCTGGAACGCCGCGGTCGAAAAGGCCTACGGTGGCACGCGCAAGATCGAATGGCGCGAAGTCCTCGCCGGCGAGAAGGCGTTCAAGAAGACGGGCGAGTGGCTCCCGAAGGAGACGCTCGACGTCTGCCGCGACTGCCTCGTCTCCATCAAGGGCCCGCTCACGACGCCCGTCGGCGGCGGCATCCGCTCGATCAACGTCGCGATGCGCCAGGAGCTCGACCTCTACGTCTGCCTCCGCCCCGTGCGCTACTTCCAGGGCGTGCCGTCCCCGGTGAAGCGCCCGGAATTGACGGACATGGTGATCTTCCGCGAGAACACGGAGGACATCTACGCGGGCATCGAGTGGATGAACGGAACGCCCGAGGTCGAGAAGGTGAAGGCGTTCCTCCTCGGCGAGATGGGCGTCAAGAAGATCCGCTTCCCGAAGACGGCGTCCATCGGCATCAAGCCCGTGTCGCTCGAAGGCACGGAGCGCCTCGTCAAGGCCGCGTTCGACTACGCGATCGCGAACGACCGCAAGTCCGTGACGCTCGTCCACAAGGGCAACATCCAGAAGTTCACCGAAGGCGCGTTCCGCGACTGGGGCTATGCGCTCGCGACGCGCGAGTATGGCGCGACGCTCATCGACAAGGGCCCGTGGCGCACGTTCAAGAACCCGAAGACCGGCCGCGACATCGTGGTGAAGGACTGCATCTGCGACGCCTTCCTGCAGCAGATTTTGACGCGTCCCGCCGAGTATGACGTCATCGCGACCTTGAACCTCAACGGCGACTACGTGTCGGACGCGCTTGCGGCGACGGTCGGCGGCATCGGCATCGCGCCCGGCGCGAACATCAACTACCAGACGGGCGTCGCGGTCTTCGAGGCGACGCACGGCACCGCGCCGAAGTATGCGGGGCTCGACAAGGTCAACCCCGGCTCGCTCATTCTCTCGGGCGAGATGATGCTCCGCTACATGGGCTGGAGCGAGGCGGCCGATAAGATCATCGCGGCGATGGACAAGGTCATCGCGGCGAAGACGGTCACCTACGACTTCGCGCGCCAGATGGACGGCGCGAAGGAAGTGAAGTGTTCTGAATTTGGCAACTTGCTCGCCGAGGCGATGTGATTTGATATAATGAGATGAGATTATGACAGCGAAACATGCAGAAACGATGACGGCGAAGCATTGGTTGAAGATTCAGGCGGACAAGGTTCGCAAGGCCGATGCCATTGACCCTGCGCTCTACCGTAAGTATGGCGTTAAGCGGGGGCTTCGAAATGACAACGGGACGGGCGTCCTCGTGGGGCTTACGACGATTGGTAACGTCCACGGCTACACGATTGATGAAGGCGAGCGTCAGGCTATTCCCGGTGAACTCTTTTATCGTGGTATCAATGTAAAAGACATTGTTCAGGCAGATAAGCGCGAGCACCGCTTCGGCTATGAAGAGACGGCCTATTTGCTTCTCTTCGGGGAGCTCCCCACCTCGCGTGAACTGGTTGATTGGAAAAATCGCATTGGTTCTTATCGCCGCCTCTCCGATGGCTTTAAGGAGAACGCGATTATGAAGCATCCGCCCAAGGATCTCATGAATGCGTTGGCGCGTGCGACGCTCTTTGCGTATGCCTTTGATGATGGGAATAACCCAGATGATCTTTCCATTGAGCGTTGCCTCGCGCAATCGATTGGACTTATCGGTGCGATCCCGACCATTGCGGCGTATGCCTATCAGGCGAAGAAGCATTATCACGACAATGGGTCGTTGATGATTCGGAATCCCGATCCGCAAAAGACAACAGCCGAGAACATTCTTCTTTTGACGCGCGAGGACGGCAAGTACACGAAACTTGAGGCTGAGATTCTTGACTTGTCGCTCATTCTTCACGCCGAGCACGGCGGCGGCAATAATTCGGCGTTCACAACGCACGTTGTGACCTCCTCGCACTCCGACATCTATTCGTCCATCGCGGCGTCCATTCTCTCGCTGAAAGGCGCGCGTCATGGCGGCGCGAATTTGCGTGTCATGCGTCAAATGGAAGAGATGCAGGCGAATGTGAAGGACTGGCGTGATGAGAAGGAGGTTACACACTTCTTAAATCGCATCGCCGACAAGAAGGCGGGTGATGGCTCGGGGCTTATCTATGGTCTCGGTCACGCCGTCTACACGATTTCTGATCCGCGCGCGGAGATGCTCAAAGAGAAGGCGCGTGCGCTTGCGAAGGAGAAGGGACGCGAGGCCGATCTTGCGCTCTTTGAACTTGTTGAGAAACTCGGCCCGGCCGTTGTGAAGGCGCATCATCCGCGCGCCGAAGATGTGTGCGCGAATGTGGATCTTTACTCGGGTCTCGTTTACGATATGCTCGGCATTCCCAAAGACCTTTATACGCCGCTCTTTGCGGTCGCGCGTTGCGTGTCGTGGTGCGCCCACCGCATGGAGGAATTGGTGAACGAAGGTCCCATTATTCGCCCCGCGTATAAGCCCATTTATCATCCGCGCGAATATGTCGCGCTTGCAAATCGTAAATGAAAAGTCTTTCCATCGTCGTGCCGGCCTACAATGAGGCTGCGTGCATTGATGCCTTCGTGGAGGCGATTGAGTCTTTAAAGCTCAACCGCCCGATGGAGATTGTCTTTGTAGACGATGGTTCGACGGATGAAACGCTCTCGCATCTTCGCGCCGCCGCCGCGCGTGACACGCGTGTGCGCTATGTGAGTTTTTCGCGCAACTTTGGCAAGGAGGCCGCGCTCTTTGCGGGGCTGCGCCATGCGACGGGTGACTACGTCGTCACGATGGACGCGGATCTTCAGCACGATCCCGTGCTCTTGCCTCAGATGATTGAGGCCCTTGAGACGGAAGGGTACGACTCGGTGGCGACGTGTCGTGCCTCGCGGGCTGGTGAGCCGCTCTTTCGGAGCATTTTCTCGCGCCTCTTTTGTTGGGGCATGAATATGCTTTCGGACATCAAGATGCGTGACGGCGCGATGGATTATCGCATGATGACGCGCCGCGTTGTTGAGGCGGTTTTGTCCCTTCGCGAGGCGAATCGTTTTACCAAGGGAATTTACGAATGGGTGGGCTTCCGCACGAAGTGGATTGAAACGGCAACGCGCGCGCGGACGGCGGGTCAGTCAAAGTGGAATTTCTTTTCGCTTCTTGCTTATTCGTGGCGCGGGCTCCTCGCGTTTTCAACGGTGCCGTTGCGCCTCGCCTCCATTCTGGGGTTTCTCTCCACGCTCGCCGCCTTTGCTTATATGCTGTGTGTGTTTGGCGAGTGGGTCCTCTTTGGCAATAGTGTGAGCGGGTGGTCGACGATTGTCTGCCTCATTCTCCTTTTAGGCGGTATGCAACTTTTTGTTATTGGCATTCTGGGGCTTTATCTGGCGGGTATTTTCCGTGAGACGAAAGGTCGGCCCGTCTATGTCGTGAAAGAGGAATGTTAAGAATGCCGACTTATGTCTATGAGGCGAAGGACCCTAAAAAGGCGTGCGCAACATGTCGCGCGTCGTTTGAGGTTGTTCAACGTCTCGCAGACGAGGCGTTGACGACGTGTCCGCAGTGCGGCGCGCCAATCTATCGTGTTATTCAAGCCCCGGGCCTTGCCCATTCCAAGACCGATCTTCATTACCGTGCCAAGCGAGCGGGCTTTCACACCCTCAAACGCGTTGAGCGCGGCGAATACGAAAAACTGTACTGACGTAAAAACAAAGAAGGAGACCTGTGCGATGAAGAATATGACGCTTTCACTCACCCTTGCCAGCATCTTCTTGTCTCTCACGGCCTCGGCCACGACCGTTCGACTTGTCTACGGTAAGAATTGGCAGCGCGCAGGGCGCGATGTCGCGAAGACGCTCCAGTCGCAGGCTTGGAAGAGCCTCGCGAAGGCGGCTTACAAGGTTGAGCTCGTGGATGAGGAAGGGCATCCCGACAAATCCAAGAATCTCGGCAGCGTGAAACTTCCGTGTATTTTCGTTTTGGATGATCGCAACCGTTGCTACTGCGTCATTGAGAATGTCCCTTACAATGCCTCGGCCGACTGGATCTTTCGTCAGGTCAACCGCGTGTCGGAAAAGCGCGCCGAAATCGAGAAGAAGTATGGCACCGAGACGATCGATGGTTGCGGGCAGTTGATGTTCGCGATGGAACGTTTCGTGGGCGGGCCGAAGCGCGTCATCTCAAAGGGTTTTTATAACGATATTTACGAGAAGCTTCGTCGGCTGGATCCCGAAGACAAGGAAGGGTGGCTTAGGCACTTCACGATGCCGTTCACCGACCATGAGGGCAAGAAGCGCGTGTGCAGCAACTCCGACGGTCTTGAGATTGTTGAAGAGGCGACGTGGTATCGTCAGCAAGGCAAGGACTTTGAGGGCAAAAAGTTCATCGATGAGCAAAAGAAGTTGCCGACAAAACACCTTACGATGGAGCAAAAGCAGTCGCTTTTGATGGCCGAGTTTGCGCTCTACGCACCTGACGATATGAACCGCCCGTGGTCGCATGAGATGAAGCCCAAAATGATTGGTCTTCTAAAGCGCATTGCGGAGGCGGGTGAAGATACGCTGTGGGGAACGGCGGCGCTCGGTTGGCTCGCCTCGGGCGCGATTGGCGAGCCCGCGCTGTCGACGTACTGGGGTTGGCACAAGGGTGATATTCCGCCAGGCAAGTTCACGATTGAGATCAAGTATGGCGTCTCGCATTCTTTCTCAAAGGCGGGCGACTACACGATTGCTTTTGAGCGGACGGAAGGCGCGGCGCTGACGATTGAGTCGATCTCGCTCTACCGTGGCAATGAAGAAGTTGCGAAGATTAAAGAGCCGTTTACCTATAAACTTGAACGCGCCAATGCGGGGCGTCTGACGAAGATGGTTGTGCGCGGCACGTCGGGCGGCGATTCAACGGGTAAAATTGTGATTGAACGCCAAGTTTTGAAACCGCGCAAGGAGGCGAAGTGACCGAGAGCGCGTTCTTTCAGGATCTGGCTGTCCTGATGGCGGCGGCGGGCATTGTCTCGGTCGTCTTCACGCGCTTTGGCTGGCCGAAGGCCATCGGCTACATTCTCGTGGGCGTCCTCATGAGCCCTTACACGTGGGGCGGCAGTTTCCTCGCCGATCCTTCTTCCACGAATACGATTGGCCAGCTCGGCGTCGTCTTCCTCATGCTCGGCATGGGGCTCACGTTCTCGGCGAAAGACATGAAAAAGATTCGCGGCGTGGCGATTCCGTCGGCGATTCTCGATGCGGGTGTGATGATTTGGCTCGGCTATATGGTTGGCACGACGTGCTTTGGTTGGGGTGACGTGCCATCGCTCTTTCTGGGTGTCGCGATTTGCGACTCGGCGACGACACTCCTCGCGAAGGTCATCGGTGAGATGGGCTGGTCAAACCGCCCGTTTTCAAAGTATGTCCTCGGCACGTCGGTGTGCGAGGACATTATCTGCGTTGGCGCGATCGCCATGGCGACGGGCTTCGCGAAGGGGCAGGGTATGTCCCTCATCGCCTTCGGCACCTCCCTCGGGGGGCTTTTTGTTTTCTTTCTGACGGTCATCGTTCTTGGGTTTGTTCTTGTGCCGCGGCTTCTCAAGTCTGTCGCCAAGCGCAACGATGACGAGTCGCTCATCCTCGCGGTTCTCGGTTGCTGCTTCTTCATCTCTTGGTGCGCTTATCGGTTTGACTTCTCGCTCGCGCTCGGCGCGTTCCTCGTCGGCATCCTCGGCTCCGTGAGCTGCGTGCGCGAACGCCTCGTGTCGCTTGCTGACCCGCTTAAGTCAATGTTCTCATCGGTGTTCTTTGTTTCCATTGGCCTTCTCGTCAACCCCGTCGACCTCTGGCATAACCTGCCCGAGATTTTGCTCGTCTCGTCGGTCGTCGTTGTCGGTAAACTCGTCAATAATCTCGTCGGCTCGCTTCTTTGTGGCGTGAACGTGAAGACATCTATTCAGAATGCCTTCGGTCTTGCGCAAATTGGTGAGTTCGCATTTATGGTCGCAATGCTCTATGCGGGACTTCAGAAAGGTGCGTCGGGTGCGTCAGGCGCCTCCTCGTTCTTCCCCATTGCGATTGGTGCCTCGCTTTTGACAACCCTCATGAACCCGTTCATGATTCGCCTCTCCGATCCTGTCGGTGACTGGGCGGAGCGGAAGATGCCGCCGCGCCTTAAAAAGGCACTTGAAACTTACTGGGCGTGGCTTGAGAAGATTAAGTCGCAGAAGGGCTCGCCCGCGTTCGCAGACTTAAAGATGTCCATCATTCGTTTCGCCGTCTATGTTATCCTCATGTTTGCCGGTTTCTCTGTCGCGTGGTATCTTAAGTCGTCTGACTACTCGCGCTTCTGGGTCTGGGGCAACGCGCACAAGGGATTAGTTTTCTTCGTTCTGGCGAACCTTTTCTCGCTTGTGCTTTTCCCGCTCGCACGACATGAGGCGCAAACGATGGGCAACCTCGTCGGTGAGATGTTGGCGGGGCGCGGCGAGTCGCGAGGTCTTGTTGCGTTCCGCAAGATGGCGCCTGGTCTCGTCGTCCTCCTCGCCTACTTGGTCTTCGGTCTTCTGTGGATTGCCCTCAATATCATGTTCTTGCCGAACGACCCCCAGACGATCTACGTGAAGTGGGGCGCGCTCGTCATGACGCTCGCCGTGGCCTGTCTCGGGTCGAAGTATATCGTGAACGCGGGTCGTCGAGCCATCAACAACTTCAACGAGGCGCTGACCGAGGAGGAACGTCGCGAGGGTCTTGCCCAAACGACGACCATCTCGCCGCCGCAGGGCGATGATGTTCACCGTCTCGTCTTGACGGCGACATCACCAGCCGTTGGTGGCACTGTCGTCTCGCTCAACATCCGCGCGAAGACGGGTGCCTCAATCGTCGCCGTTGTCCGCGAGGGGCAGGTCTTCCGCAATGTCGGGCCCGAGTTCGAGTTCAAAATTGGCGACGAACTTGTTGCGCTCGGTGACGCCCATCAGACGGGAGCCTTGAAGGACCTCTTGGGAGTGACGGCGTGAAGCGGGTTGCCGCCCTCGTCATCGTCCTCGCGCTCGTTGCGATGGGTGCGCAGGGCGTTCTTCGCCGCGCACGCGCCGCCGAAACGAGCGCGCTCGCCGAGGGGACGTTTGCCGCCTTAGGGGGCGTGCGTTCGCTCGTCTCAGAGGTGATTTGGTTTCGCGCCGATCGTTTACAGGAGGAGGGTCGCTACGTTGAACTCCACCTTCTCGCAACGACGCTCACGGCGATGGAACCGCACACGCCCGAGATTTGGAGTTATGCCGCGTGGAATCTTGCCTACAACATTTCGGTGATGATGCCCACGGTGGAAGATCGCTGGCGCTGGGTTCTGGCGGGGCTTTCGCTTCTGCGCGACAAGGGGCTTCGCTTAAACCCGGGCGACCCCGAGCTGTGCCGTGAACTCGCATGGCTGTTTGAGCTTAAAATCGCGGCCGATGTCGACTCGTCGGCCGGCGCGTACCGCGATCTTTGGCGCGCGCACGTGGAGGACGTTCGCGCGCGCGGCGCGTGGTCGGAACTCGGCATGGACGAAAGGAAGATGCGTGCGATCGAGCGTGCGACGGGGTTCGATGACTGGACGGATGCTGCGCTTTCGGCCATCTACTGGGCGAGCGAGGGACTTGCGAAGGCGAAGGGTGCCGATCGCGCGCGCCTTCTCTCAATTATCCGCCAGTCCACGCTTCTCTGCCAACGGCGGAAGGCGGCGACGGATTCCAAGCCTCGCACCTGAAATTTGATATAATAAAAAGATATGTCGTCTCTTGCCAGTCAGATTCTCAAGTCGTCGGGTCTCTATTCAGACGAGGCTCTCGCGAAGATTGCGACGCAGCGCGCCGCGAACCCGGGGATGGGTCTTGCCGAGGCAGCCGTCAAGTTTGGCGGCGCGAAGGAAGTTGATTTTCTGACGGCGATTGGCAAGGTCTTGCGCCTCGATGTCGTTGACCTTGAGCACGAGAGACCATCGGCCGACGCGCTTGCGAAGTTGCCTGCCTCAGCGGTCTACCAATTTAATGTCTTGCCGCTCCGCCTTACCGAGAAGGCCCTCGTCATCGTTTCGTCCGACCCATTCTCAACTGTTGCGTCTGACGGCCTCAGAATGATTGCGGGTTGCCCCGTTGAGACTGCGCTCGCGCCGAAGGATCTTGTTGAGAAGGCGATCAAGAAGTTCTACGGTGTCGGCGCCGAGGCCATCGAGAAGATGCTCGAGGACGGACGCTACGAGGTTGGCGACGATATCGGCACGATGACGAAGATCGACGTCAACGAGATGGGCGAGGAAGCCTCCATCGTCCGCTTCGTGAACCAGATCATCGCCGAGGCCGACCGTCAGGGCGCGACGGATATTCACATTGAACCGCAGGAGACGGAACTTCGTATTCGCTATCGCATTGATGGCATGCTCCACAAGGTTGACGTGCCGCCGCAGCTAAATCGTCTTAAAAACGCAATCATCTCGCGTATCAAGGTTATGGCGAACCTTGATATTGCCGAAAAGCGTCTGCCGATGGATGGTCGCATTGGTATCCGCATCGCGGGGCAGGATATCGACATCCGCGTCTCAACGATGCCGGCGGCCTATGGCGAGTCCATCTCGCTCCGCTTGCTCGCAAAGAGCGGCTCGTTCGTGAAAATGGCTGATCTCGGCTTTAACGACCGCGACTTTTCGGTCGTGAACAAGATTATCCACCGTCCAAACGGCATCTTCCTCGTCACGGGCCCGACGGGTTCGGGCAAGTCAACGTCGCTCTATTCGTTTCTCTCCGAGGTGAACAAGATTGATGTCCGCATCATGACGGCCGAAGACCCGATTGAATACCACATGGCGGGCATCAATCAGGTGCAGATGCAGTCTGAGATCGGCATGACGTTTGCGCGCGCCTTGCGTGCCTTCCTGCGTCAAGACCCCGACATTATTATGGTCGGCGAAATCCGCGACCGCGAGACGGCCGAGATTGCGATTAATGCCTCGCTGACGGGTCACATGGTGTTCTCGACCCTGCACACGAATGACGCGGCGGGCGCGTTCCCGCGCCTTATTGATATGGGCGTTGAGCCATTCCTCATCGCGTCTGCCGTTGCGGGCGTGATGGGTCAGCGTCTCTGCCGTCGGCTCTGTCCCGATTGCTGTCGCACATCTCCGCTCGACATGAAATACTACAACCTTGAGACGCCGCCCGAGAAGGATACGGTCTTTGAGCCCGTTGGCTGCGAGAGGTGTAAGAAGACGGGTTACAAGGGTCGGCGTGCGCTCTTTGAGGTGCTGGAGGTCGACGAAGAAATTGAAGGCGCGATTGTCCGCCGTGAGAATGCCTCACAGATTCGGCACCTCGCGCTTGCGAAGGGTATGAAGACGTTGCGCGAAGACGGTTGGGCGAAGGTGTTTAAGGGCCTCACGTCTGTCACAGAAGTCCTTCGCGTGACCGAAGATCAGTAATCGCCTGAGAATTCGCAGCTCTTTCTTGTTTCTGTGCGAAGCATCACGATGA
>CAVHJW010000056.1:0-9591 GCA_963636335.1 bacterium | reverse complement strand
AATACTTCCTCATCGACAAGAACTTCTACCTCGCGCGTCCCGACCTCGTGCAGACGGGTCGCACGCTCTTCGGCGCGCCGTCCGCGAAGCATCAACAGCTCGAGGACCACTACTTCGGCACGATCAAAGGGCGCATCCTCAACTTCATGAACGAAGTTGAGAAGGAACTCTGGACGCTCGGCATCCCAGCGAAGACGCGCCACAACGAAGTCGCGCCAGCGCAGTTTGAACTCGCGCCGATGTTCGAGGAACTGAACCTTTCGTGCGACCACAATATGCTCGTCATGGAAGTGTTGCGTCAGGTCGCCGACCGCAATGGGCTCGTGTGCCTCCTCCACGAAAAGCCATTCGCGGGCATCAACGGTTCAGGTAAGCACAATAACTGGTCTGTCGCCTATGGTAAGATGAATCTCCTCAACCCGGGGACAGACCCCCACCAGAACGCGATCTTCTTGACGACGCTCTGCGCCGTCATTGAGGCCGTTGATAAACACGCTGACTTAATCCGCGCCTCCGTTGCGACGGCCGGCAACGACCACCGTCTCGGCGCGAATGAAGCACCGCCCGCCGTCATCTCGGTCTACCTCGGCGATCAGCTTGCGGATGTTGTCGCACAGCTTGAGAAAGGCGCGCCGAAGAGCTCCAAGCACGCCGGCACAATGAAGATTGGTGTCGACACACTGCCCGCCTTACCAAAGGACGCGACGGATCGCAACCGCACGTCGCCCTTCGCTTTCACGGGCAACAAGTTTGAGTTCCGTGCGCCCGGCTCATCCGCCTCGTGCTCCGCGCCGAACGTGATTCTCAACACAATCGTCGCCGAGGCGATGAACCGCATCGCGGACGAACTCGAGAAGGCAGGCGTTGTCGGCAAGGCAAAGCCCGGCGAGCATACGGCTGCGTTCCACAACGCGCTGCAGAAGATTTTGCAGGACATTGTGAAAACCCACAAGCGCATTATCTTCAACGGCGACGGCTACAAGAGTGATTGGCTCACCGAGGCAGCGAAGCGCGGGCTTCCGAACGCGCCGACGACCCCCGAGGCTTTGAAGGCCTACACGCGCAAAGAAAATATCGCGGTCTTTGAGAAGGCGGGCGTTTTCACGGCGCGTGAACTTGAAAGTCGCTACGACATTGCGATGGAAGATTATCGGACGAAAGTGATGATTGAAGCGAACTGCGCCATCGACCTCGTCAAGACGATGATCCTCCCCGCCGTCCGCACTGAATACCGCGAGGCCATTGAGGCCTACAACCAAACAGACGAAAGCGACATTAAGTGCGCGATTGACCTTCTCCACGAAGACGTAATGTGTCTTGCGCTCGGTATGACACGCGCCCAGACGGCTCTCACGCAACTGGAAGGCGCCGTCAAAGCCACCGACCCCGAGGCCGCGCTTGCCGCGATGGCGGCGCTGCGCAAGGAGGTCGACGCCCTTGAGCGCGAGGTCGCCGATGACAAGTGGCCGCTCCCGAAGTATCGCGAAATGCTCTTCGTCTACTAACGGACTATGTCGGACGCAATCAAACACGAATGCGCGGTCGCGCTCCTCCACCTTCGGAGGGGCGCGCGGCGCACAGCCGAGGCTGAGCGAACGACCGACTTCGGTGGCACGAAGCTCTCACTTCTCTTGGAAAAGCAGCATAACCGTGGCCAAGACGGCGCGGGTGTCGTCACGCTCTGCATCAACCCTGAGCCCGGGAAAATGGCATTCAATGAGATGAAGTCCGCGTCGGAGACCCCGCTCGCGGACTTGCTCGCTCTTCTCGCGAAACGGCGGAAGATGGATGAGACCATCTTCCTCGGTCACCTCCGCTACGCGACATACGGCAAAGGTGATGAGAGTTTTTGCCATCCCTTCGTCCATCGTGCGGCGCGATTGAAGAGAATGCTCTTTCTCGCCGGTAACTTCAACCTGACGAATACGAAAGAGCTCTTCGAGGCCTATGTTGAGATGGGCAAGTTCCCCGAGTCAACGGCGGACGGCTACCTCATTTGTGAATGGCTTGCCTCCTCCATGCTGAAAGTTGAGATGGCAGGCGAGAAAGATCGCAAGCGCGTTCTTGTCTCTGCGCTCAAAGCCCTTTTACCAAAACTCGACGGTGCCTACACGCTCTGCGGTATGACGGGCGATGGATGGAGTTTCGCGATTCGTGACCCACACGGCATTCGCCCTGGATACGGCCTTGTCACGAACGAAGCGGCCATCGTCGCCTCGGAGCGTCCCGCGATTCAGGCGGCCTTCAATTGCCTGCCTGAGGATGTGCGCGAACTCGTCCCCGGCGAGGCAATGCTCATCGCACCAGACGGCGCGGTCACATTTGAGAAGATCCTTGAACCCGCCGAGAAGCGCGGCTGTGTCTTTGAGCGCATCTACTTCTCACGCGCGAACGATGCCGACATTCATCGCGAACGCAAGACCCTCGGCGCGGCACTCGCAAAGCCCCTTCTTAACGCCGTGAACGGCGACCTCGAAAACACGTTCTTTAGCTACATCCCGAACTCCGCGCAAGTTGCCTTTCATGGCCTTCTTGAAGCCCTTTGGACAGAAGGTCTCGCCGAAGGTCGACGTGTTCGCTTTGGGCAAGTCGCCGTGAAGGACGCCAAGTTCCGCACATTCATTGCAGACGCGGCGGCACGGCGCGAATTTTACCAGCACGTCTACGATGTGACCTATGGGCTCGTTCGCCCGGGGACAGACACCCTCGTCGTTCTGGACGATTCAATTGTGCGCGGCAACACAATGAAAAACGCCATCTTGCCGATGCTCGACCGCCTTGGTCCGAAGCGCATTATCGTCGCCTCATCGGCCCCGCCGATTTGCTACCCCGACTGCTATGGGATTGACATGTCCACACTCGGCGAACTCGTCGCCTTTAAGGCCCTCGTCAACCTCGCAGGCGAGGACGCGATTCGCCAGACGGACGACATCCGAAAGGTCTACGCGCGCTATTCGCTCGCCGCGTTGTCCGCCGAGATCGCGCGCCTCATCACGCCCGCGGGTATGAAGGCGAAAGTTGATGTCATCTTCCAAACAATTGACGACCTTCACACGTGTTGCCCCACGACAACAGGCGACTGGTACTTTACAGGAAACTACCCAACGGCAGGCGGCGAACGCGTCCTTAAGGAAGCTGTCCGAAATTACCTCGCCCGCCGCACGGAGCGTTCGTATTAGCGCTGGCCGAAGTCGGGCTGACGGCGACCCGCAAAAGATTTGTGCCCTTGGCGCTTGCGATTCGCCTTGTTGCGGTTCGCGGGGTGGACCCACGGCGCTTGCGGCAGCCCCTCGCGCGGTCCCTTCGTCGCTTTCGCTTCAACCGCCTCGGCATGATAGGGCTGGTCGCGATCAACGGGAATCGTCTTTTTAATGAGACGCTCAACGGCTTTGAGTTGGCCGCGCTCCTCGGGCGTCACGAACGAGAGGGCGATGCCCGACGAGCCCGCGCGCGCCGTGCGGCCGATGCGATGAACATAGCTTTCTGTCTCAAGGGGCAACTCCATATTAACAACGCACGAAACGGCGGGGACGTCGATGCCGCGACTCGCGATGTCGGTCGCCACGAGGACGCGCACAAAGCCCTTGCGGAAACCATCTAGCGCACGCGTGCGCTGGTTCTGCGTCTTGTCCGAGTGGATAGCCGCGCACGGAATTTCGGCGCGGAGAAGTTTCTTGACGACACGATCCGCGCCGTGGCGCATCTTCGTGAAGACCATCACCTTCGTCCACTCGGGATGCGTCTTCAAAAGCGAAACGAGGAGCGCGTCACGATTCCCCTTCTCCACGAACATGACTTTCTGATTGATTTTCTCAACGGTCGGCGTCTCGGGCGAAACGTCAATTTTCACGGGGTCGTGGACGAGTTCGGCTGCAAGTTTCGCGATGGCGGGGCTCATCGTCGCAGAGAAAAAGAGCGACTGACGCGCGGCGGGAAGTTTTGAGAGGATGCGCTTGATGTCGGGCAGAAAACCCATGTCGAGCATACGGTCGGCCTCGTCGAGAACGATGCACTCGACCTGATCCAGATAGAGAATGCCCTGGGTCATCAAATCGATGAGGCGACCCGGACAAGCGATTACAATCTCCGCGCCTTTCTTGATGTCTTTCACCTGCCCAAATTGCGAGACGCCGCCAAAAACGCAGGCAAACGGAATGTTCGCATACTTGGCGTAGCGTCGCACATTCTCCGCCGTCTGTGCGGCCAATTCGCGCGTCGGCGAAAGGACGAGCGCACGCGGGTGACCAATGTGGCGCGGACGACGCACCTTGACAAGGTGATTGAGAATCGGCAACATGAACGCCGCCGTCTTGCCCGTCCCCGTTTGCGCGATACCAATCAGATCGCGCCCCTTCATAAGCGGCTCAATGGACTGCGCCTGAATCGGCGTCGGCCTCTCATAGCCCGCATCCTTAATCGCCGCTTGGATCTTCTGATCCAACGTTCCAAACACACTACCTTCGAACATAATGACGACATTCCTCCAAAATCAAGAGCGCGACCGCGCACGTGATAAAGACGTCGGCCAAATTAAAGCAGGGGAAGTGATACGCCTTAAAATAGAAATCAAGAAAATCAATGACGTAACCACGCACAACGCGGTCAATCGCATTGCCGACAATGCCCGCATAAAGGATGGGCTCCGCAATCGCGCCCAGGCGCGTTGCACCAAAGACCGATCGCCGCTTCCAAACGAGAAGCGCGAGAACGATAAGGGCAAAGGCGGCCAGCGGCCAGACATGGCCCTGCAAAAGCCCCCACGCGCACCCCCGATTCTCAACGTAAGCGAGGTTAAAGAGATTGGGAATAATGGAAACCGCCGCGGTGCCCTTCAGCAGACCCGCGGCCAGTTCTTTCGTCACCGCATCAGCGAGAACGAGGTGAACGACAACGGCAAGGACGACGAAAAGCCGCCTCACCGCTCCGTGCGCTCCATGTCGCTCTGGCACTCCATGCACGTCAAGACGAACGGCTGATTCAGAAGGCGCGGCTTGCGAATGAGCTTACCGCACGCCGTGCAAACGCCATACGTGCCATCATCAATACGATGAAGCGCCTCATCAATCTGCTGAATGGTCCGATTGATGCTGCCCATCTGACCGAGAGCCTGCAAGCGCAACGTCTGCGCCGTGCCGTCACCACCATCCGCTTCGTGGTCGCCAGACGAGTCAAAGCCCGTCTCGCGCATCTGCTCAGAGTCCTTCATTGCCTTCGCGCGCAAGGCCTGGAGGCTCTTGCGGAACTCACGCAAATCGGCGGCGGGGAACTTCTCGGTTGTCTTGCCCTTCGCGCGCGTTGTCGGACGACGCGAGAGACGGACCTCCTCGGCGGCGAGGCGCTCGGCCTCCGCACGCTGCACCGCCTTGATTTGCTCAACGATGTTCATGCCGAACGCGACGGCCTTCTTCGTGTCGATCTCGGTCAGCACCTCGGGCGTCTTCGCGCCCGTTGTGGCCTTCTTGGTCGTAATACGCGGCGCAACGCGCTTTGTTGGTCCTTTCTTCATCGTTCGCCCTCCTTGTCCATTAGATTTGGAGACCCTCAGGCAGCTTCATCCACGCGCGGATGGCATCGGGGAGCGGGCGAATCGCCGTCACCGTCGCAAAAGACGCATTGCCGTCCTCACCCGGAAGCTCAACATTTTCGCCGACCTTCTTGCCCATGAGGTTCATCGCGACGCGCGTCTTCGACGAGAGGATGCCAAGCTCAATATCGTTGTCCCACTCACCGAGGATATGCCACGTCTTCTCGCCCGCGTCCGTCGCGCAGACAACCGTCACACCTGGCATGACCTCGTCGGTCGTCGCCGTTGAGAAGTCATCGGGTTTGACCGCCTCAAGTTCCGCCTGCATAACCGCCTGCTTCTGCATGAGCGCGCGCTGCTCGTCCTTCGCATACTGGTATTCGGCGTTCTCCGAAAGGTCGCCGTAACTCTTCGCAAACTCAATGCGCTTGACGTTCGCAGGCATATCCTCATTGATGAGCTTCAGGTAGTCACGCTTGCGCATGGCGAAGCTGCGGAACGACGTGAGGCGTGCGTACTCGCGTTTCTTCTCAACCTTCACGAGGTGCGCCTCGAGCGCGGGCACGATCTTCGTCATCCGCACAACCGTCGTATGGTGCGTCGACGCCTCCCACGCAATGGACGCCTGGAAGCGCTCAAAGAAGAGAACCTGATCGGCAGGGCTGAGCCATGAGAACACCTTCTCAAGCCATGCGCGGTCGCCAAAGAGGCGGCGAACGATGTTCTGCATCCGCAAAATCTCGCCACTCTGACGTCCCTCGCCGAGCGCGATAGCGTGCGTCAGAATCGTCACAAGCGAAGGAAGCTCCGACCAATCGCGGAACTGCTCATACTTGCCGACGATGAGCGTCGTCAACGTTGCCGGCGCCGCGGGGCACTTCATGTATGCGCCCACCGCCGCGCGGCAAGCCGTCTCGCCACCGAACTGCGAGACAATCTCAGCAACCGCCGTGAAGCAGAGTTCGGGGATCGCCTTGTAAAGGCGCGCCTTCGCCGCGTCATCAACGGCGAGGAACGAAATCATGGCACCGACCTCGCGCGCCGGAAGCGCAACCGCCGCGCTCACGAAGCGACTCCCCTTCCAGAGGTATGCGCGCATGTCATCCGCCGGCGGCGTGGGGCACCCGAGAGAGACCACCTGACAAGCGAGGCGAGCGTAAAGCGCGTCACCGGCATCGTCAGCCGAGGCCTCCGAGCGCACCGTGTCAACGCGGCGCGCGGCCGTGACGGCAAAGGCGAGGCGCTCGCCCAACTTCGCGAGATACGCCTTCTTCGTCTCCTCATTGGCCTCTTTGAAGCGCTTCTGCGCGACAAACTCGCGCACATCCGAAAGAATTTTCCGCGGATCGGTCTCGTGCGCGAAGCTCGTGAGCCACCCATCACCATAGTCTTCGGCCGCCGCACGCAGAAGGATGGGCTCGGTCTTCTTCGCGGGCAACACGACGCATTTGTCGCTCTTGAGCGACGTGCGCGCGCCATCCCAGAATTTCTTCCAGTTCACCGACTTCACGAAGCCATTCCGCACGCAGTAGTCCTCCAGACGGATCAGCGTCATAGAAGAGCCGTTCGAGCGAATGATCGCCTTGACGAGATCGGCTGGTTTATCCTTGAACAACTTGTCGAAATCATCGGGCGCGGTCTCGCGCAAGACGAGAATGTGATCCTTGGGCGCGACCTCCAACATATCACAGGCCGCCATGTAGGTAAACTGATGCCCCATCTTCGTCTTGAAGTCGACCGTGATGCGACGATAGAACGAATCAATGCGGCGCACCGTGCCGAGGCCCCACGTGGGGTTCAGAACCTTCGTCCCCGCCGCGCCCGGAATGTTCGCCGAAAAAGCGACGAGTTTCTCAAGTTTCAAGAGCGAGACATTGATCGGCTCACGCCCAAACTCAATCGCATCAAGGAAAGAAAGAAGAAGACGATCTTTCGTCGTCTTCTTCAGCGCGTCCTTGACGCCCACCGCCTGCATTTTCTTCGAGATTTCGCTCAGATTCTCACGAACAAACTTAAACGCGGCCTCAAAATCTTGCCTCTCGGCACATGCGTTCAATTCGTTCACCAGCGACTCGGTATCGGCCATTTGCCACTCCTTTCAAAATTTTTCGTTCGCTTATTATACCATACTTCGCCCTTTGCGGGGAAGTGGAAATTTCGCCGCTCAGAGCCGCTCGGAGGGGTCAAAGCGCGCGCGCTGCCACGGCGCGGCCTTCAGTTCAACCAAAGCCTCGCCCGCGAGGAAGAGCGAACCGCAGACAAGTGTGCGCGGAAACGTGGCCTCTTTCGGCGTCCTCGCACTCGCCTTCTCAAGCGCGTCTTTCAGCGTCGCGACAGGGGTCGCGTCCATTCCCGCCGCGCACATCTTCTCGGCGAGCGCATCGGCGGCAAGCGAGCGCGGATTGTTCGTCTTCACGGCGAACGCCTGGCCGACAAACGGCGCGAGCGTCCGCAGAACCTCGCCGACATCTTTGTCGGCGCACGCGCCAAAGATAAGTGTGAACGCATGCGCCGCCTTGTCGCCCGCGAACGCGCTAAGCGAGGCCGCGAGCGCGCGCGCCGCCGGCGGATTATGTGCGCCATCCACGATGAAGCGGTTGACAATCTGAAAGCGTCCAGGCCAAACGATGCGCCCGAACGAGGCCGCATCGATCGCAACACCAAGCGTTTTCAGCGCCGCAATCGCCGTCACGGCATTCTCGCGGTTGAACGCGCCCGAAAGCGAGAACGTCGCAGGAATCTCGTCCTCGCGCGCGACATCGGGTGCGTAAACGAACGGCGCACCACGCGCCGCCGCCACACGGCGAATCGTCTCAACGACACTCACCTCGTTCCGACCGAGGACGATCGGCACGCCCCGCTTGATGATGCCCGCCTTCTCACACGCAATCTTCTCAACCGTCTCGCCGAGCCAGTCACAGTGGTCAAGCCCGATCTTCGTGATAATTGAAAGGCGCGGACGGCAGACATTCGTCGCATCAAGACGTCCGCCGAGGCCACACTCCAAAATCGCCGTCTCCGACTTGCGCTCGGCGTAAAGCAAAAACGCGACGGCGGTCAAAGCCTCAAAGAACGTGAGCTCGACTGTGGGCGGCAACGCCTTGGCCGCCTCGCACACGCGCCGTGCGAGACGCTCAAGCGTTGCATCGTCCGCCGGCGCACCCTCAATAAAGAAACGTTCGTTGAGCGAGACGAGATGCGGCGATGTGTAGCGACCCACGGCACAAAGCCCCGCGCCACGCAAAGCCGCATCGAGGATTGCCGCGACGGCACCCTTGCCGTTTGTGCCCGCAATGTGAACGGCGGGGAACGTCGTCTCGGGGTTGCCAAGAATGCGGCAAAGAGCAGAGATTGTCTCAAGGCCAGGCTTCATTCCGAAGCGCCGCCGCGCCGCCAGTTCTGAAAGAAAAGGAATCTCTGACATATCTTGCAACGGATTCTGCGTCAACTTTTTAACCACGGTGAGATTTCAATGCGCGACACGCCATTTAGCCGACTGCAAGCCGATGCCTAATACTGCAATCCGACGCGGAAGAAGAACGACGTCGCGGCGGAGTTGGCTGGCGTGATCGTCGCCTTCACCTTGCCATCGGAAGTCGGCGCGAACGTTGCGGACACGTTCTTCGCGTCAAACGATGCCGCGTTCAAGGCTTCCGCGCCCTGAACCGAAAAGACGCGCCCGAGGTCGGTCGCCGTCGCGTCGCTGCCGACCGCAAGGGATGGGATCGACGCCACCAGCTCCCACTGCCCCGCTTCGGATGCGGACGGCGAGATCGCCTCGATCGTCAGATTCGTCGGCGTGGCGTCCGGCCATTCGTTCACTTTAAGCGCATACGCGCCATACGCCGACGGCGAGTTCAGAATCGCCTGACGCTTCTCGTTCTCGCCCTCGGGCGCAACCGTCTTGAGCCATGGACGGAAGTTATTCAAGTATTCATCCAACTCCACATACTTCGCGAGCCGCGAATCCTGCGCCGCCGCAAGAACGGGCTCAAGGAAATGGCTTCCGTCATTGTAATCGATATCGGGAAACGGCTCTTCCATGCAGACGACCTGATACCAGGTAG
>CAVHJW010000055.1:1656-9778 GCA_963636335.1 bacterium | reverse complement strand
AAATTGACTGAAGCATAAACTTCGCGCTATCAACCGCCGTCACCGTGCCGAGTTTAATCGCAAGAGTTGTCTCTTTCGCGATTGTATACTCGCACGACGGCGTCGCGTTGGCCGTGCCATAAGGCTTCGTGGCGATGATGTCGCCGTGTTCGCCCGTCTTTTCGAGATACGAGCCAGAACGATTCTCGTTTGACCCTTTGCATTTCACGGACGTGCCGTTCGCGAGTCCGCAATAATCTGTTCTTCTATCCCAACTCATTTTTTTCTTTCCTTTGTTTATGCGATAACCGCGTTTATGGTGAAATTGTGCGAATAATTCCAGACAGTCGTTGCACGATCGAAGCCAACATCTCCGCCCGCAAGGGTGAACCCACACGGGCGGACGCGATCAATCCCCGCGAACGATTCCGCGAAAGCCTCGAACGAATCCTGCCATGAAAAGAGGCGCGCAGAAACTACGTCCGCAAGCGCAAGGCGAAGCGCGGATGTCGCGTCCGTCTCTGCGCGAACCGAAATGGCGACCGTTGCCTGAAATGTCGCGTGCGGAATCGTCGGCGTTGCGTATTCACGCGGCGCGACCTTCACCGTGACGATGCCGTTATAATCAGCCGTCTCAATTGCCTTCGCGTCATCAACTTGCCACGCACCCCACACCGCGACATCGTGAATATCGGCGGCTTTAATCGCCGCTGAAATCTGCTCGATGATGCGAGCCTCTATCGACTGTTCAATCATGATGCCCTCTTTTTGATTTGCTTCACTTCGTCAAAGACTGGCGGCAAGTCGCGCGCGTCGAAGAACGCAGACTTGGAGAATTGATGCGTAATTCTGCCAACCATCTTATTCACGGTCTTGCGCACGGCGACATCAATTGCCGACCGACCGTCTTTGAGCGCGTCAGTCGCATACGCGAGATTGTCATGCGCGGCGATTGTGTAGATGCCGCTTCCGTCCGCGAGGCGTTGCGTCGTTTCGAGCGTTCTCGTTGCGCCATACGCAACCGAATTGACCGCATTCGACGCATTAGACGGGCTTCTGCCGCCGATCTTGGTCGTCAGCACGGCGAGCGCGTGACGCGCAAGCCCTGCGTATTTAATCACGCGACGAGAGACAATCTCCTTCGCCGCCTTGTTTGCCTTGCCTTTCGTCGGAGCGACAAGCAAATAACGGTCTGCAAAGTGAACGCCACCGCGCTCGTATTCGTCCACAAATTCAAAGCACTTCACCGTCTTCGCGGGAACGCCCTGACAGTCTAAAAAGCGAATCCGCCCACAAGAGTTGTCGCGAATACGCACACCTCCTGCGTTGCGCACGCACATTTTGCGCGGCAGTTTAATATCTGTCATACCAATCTGCTCACGATCGCGAACCTCGACGGCTTTCCCAGTCGTCCAGAACGAAAAGTGAAGGTCACCACGTTCTTTGAGCGTCACTTTGAGCGTGCTTGCCTTCGCGACTTTCGTGGTCGTTTTGAGCGTGCCGAGCACACCGTTCAAAATAGCATGTGCGGCCGTTTGAGCCGTCTCGCGCAGGTATTTGCACCGCGATGTCATGACCTTTGACAAAGCCGAGAGCGCACGTTCAGAAGCCGCGTCGATTGTAATCATCGGCGCGCTCATCATTTGACCTCCCGCGCTTTGATCTGCCACCCGTTCACCGCGTCATGCGTCACTTCGGTGATGCGATAGCGCACGTTGTCATAACGCACGTCATCACCAAGCCTCATCCGCTCGCCGTAATAACGCCACGTCTCATCTTCGAACGCCGCCGTAATCATGCGGACAGTCGAATCCAGAGCCAATTCGCTCACCGCGTCTGCGTCGACTTCCTCAAAGACGCACGCATCCACAGTCTGCTCAATCGCGTGCTTCTCACCGCGCGCGCCTGAAATCACAAGCGCGTCCGTGAAGAACGCCTTAAAAAGCCGCGTGTTATGGAAGTCAATCGCCATCTCATAAATACGGATGTTGTAAACTTTTTAGCGCGCAAAAAAATGCGCCGCCGGGGAACGCTGACCCGGCGACGCAAGGCGCATCTAATCAAGGAGAGACTGCGCCAAAACTCCTTAGGACGCGCTGATGAGCGTGATCTTATCCTTCTGGATGAGTTTCAAGCCCCAGAGCGAGATGACGTTGAGGAACATGTCGCCCGTGGCAGGCGCGATGTGACGCATCGCTGTGAGCGCGAAGCCCGTCTCCTCATCCTTCGCCGTGCCACACTCAAGGTAGCCCTCGGGCGCCGGGAACTGATAAGCGCGCGACGCGGTGACGAGGCAGTCCTTCGGGAGAAGCACGCCATTGACACCTTCGGGAAGACCGCGACCCTCAACGACAGCGGCGAAGCCAAAGAGGCCGTCGACCTTGCCATTGTGGAACGGATTCGCGTTGCCGTAAGCAGACGAATCGAGATCGCCAAGGACATCCGCATACCAATCGGGCTTGAGGATGAGCACCGTCTCATCGACGCGACCTTCGCACGCGGTGCGGAACTTCGCCGCCTTCTTCGCCGTGAGGTCACCCGTCTGAACGGTCTTATTCGTGAGGTCGGTTGCGTTGAACAGTCCGCCGATCTTGTCGGAGATGAACTTATTCACCGCGTTGGCCGAAGCCTTCGAGATCGTCGCCCAATACGAATTCATCGGGGCGTCGAGCATGTTCTGCGCGGAAATCTGGAACGTGGACTTGACCGTCTGATCAAGCGTCACCGTCTCAAAAGAGAGCGTGCCGTCGGCCTTCTCGAAGTTATTCGAGGCGCGGTCGAACGCGCTGATCGTGTCAGTCGTCGCGACCGGGACTTTGACCGTCGTGCCGGGCGTCGCGAACTCGTCCGAGAGGTCGAACGCGAACTGCTTGACAACGTTGATGGACGGGCGAACGGCGACGAGCGCGTCATTCGCGGCCTTGATGATACCAGGGGAAGCAATAGCCATGATGTGATTCCTTTTTTAGGCGCGCTTTACTTTACGAATTTGCCAGAAGCGACGAAGCGCGAACGCTCTTCTGGTGTTTTGCACTTGGCGAGGCCTTCCGCAAAGGTCGGCAGGCTTTCGGTGCTGTTCAATGCTCCGCCCGTGAGATTGGCAAGGGCGACCTTTGCGTCTGCCTCGGCTGCTTGCGCTTTCGCGAGTTCCTCGGCTGACTGCTTGATCTCGCCTTCGAGGCGGCTGACATCGGCTTTCGCCTGACGGAGTTCCTCATCGCGAGACTGCATCTCACATTTCAAATCGTTGATCTTCTTCTGAAAGACGCTCTGGCACTTTGCCACGCGCGCCTCAACCGCCTCGTCGGGCTTCACCTCTTCGGCGGGCTTCTCAAGTTCCGCGATCTTCGCTTCAAGTTCCGCGATTTTCGCCTTGAGTTCCTCGACGGTCGGCTCATGCTCTTCTTCGGGCTTCACCTCTTCGGCAGGCGTGACCTCTTCGGCAGGCACGACCTCTTCAACGACAGGCTTCTCTTCCGCCTTCGTCTCTTCAACGGGCGTGACCTCTTCGGGCTTCTTGACCTCTTCGATGATCTCTTCGTCTTTCATGTTTTTAATCCCTTCATTGATACGGATGTTGTAAACTTTTTTGAGCGTTGCCTTCGCCGCCGCGCGCGATTTCGCCGCGTCTTCAAGGAGCGTCACGCGAAGCCCGTAGCCCTCGGCTTCTTCGCCCGAAATCCACGTCTCCGCGTCCATGAGCGCGACGATTTCCTCGTCCGTCCGCTCAAAGCGCGAGCGGTAGAACGAGAGCAGAGCCGAGCGCATCTTATCAAGCGTATCCGCCTCTTTGCGGAGCGTCGCCGCGTCGCCCATGAGCATCGTCCAAGGGTTATGAATCATCAAGAACGATGATGGATACATGAGAATTTCGTCGCACGCCATCGCCGTGATGGACGCGATCGAAGCGGCCACGCCGTCAATGACGCACGTTGTGCGGTGACCCTTCTTCGAGAGGTCGCGAATCGTGTTCGCAATCGCGATGCCTGCGGTCACCGAACCGCCGAGCGAATTGACGTGAACCTCAAGCGGCTCGTCTTTCTTCAAGGTCGCGACCTGCGCACGAAAGAGCAAGGGCGAAACCTGCTCGCCGTAGGCCTCGCCGTCCACATAATCGCCGTAAATCTCTATCTTCATTCTTTCACCTCCTGCGGTTGCGCGCTTTGCGCGTTTGTCTTCTCGGCGGTCGTTTCACCGCCCGAAAGCATCAACGAGGACGGCGGTGTTAGCCCGTGTTCGCGCATCCATTTCGCCTCGGCCGCCGACTGAAGCAGACGTTCGCGCCAGTCGTTGCCCAAAATCTCGCGATATGTCCCCGTCATATTCTTCAGTTTGAGCGCGTTCGCGTTTTCTTGCGCCGCCTCATCACACGAATCAAGTCGCTTCCACTCCCACGTTACCGCGCCTGCCGTCTCCATTTCAACGAGCGCGTCTGCGTCACCCATAAAGCGGCAGAAGTTCGCGAACGCCCAATCGCAGATGCGCTCCAAATCCTTCTGATACTGGACGATTGCGGGCGCGGAGAGCAGTTGTTGCGCGCGGAAATCTTCGTTTGTCGGATTGCCAACGGCGAATGCACGCGAAAGCCCAAGCACCGCCGCGACGCGACCCGACAAATAGTTGGTCATCGTCTCAACGTTCGTGTTCGGGTGCTTGGTGTCGAGCAGATCTGCCGTCCAACCCGGCGGCAGTTGCTGATAGGCAACGGCGTTCTCCTTCGCGACGTGGAGCGAGACGGGCGTTTCGGCTTCACTCTCGGCTTTGACGAGTTCTTCAATTTGCGCGTCCGTCATCTCCGCCACGTCCACCTCGTCGCCGTCATGCGAATTGCCGAACGCCGACGGGGCTTCCTCTTGTTCTTCCTGATTTGACTTCAAGAAGCAGAAGGTCTGCGCGTTCTTGCGCGAGGCTTCAAGTTCAGAGAGGATGAGATCTTCGAGTTGAGTCGCCGTGTTGACCGCCGTCGCCGCGCGCGAAATGCCACGCGAACCTTTGCGCCACGCGGTAGACGGCTGGATCCAAAACTCATCAAGCGGCGAGCCGTTCGGGTCACGTTTCAAAAAGAAGCACTTGCCCTCGTCTATGTTTTGCTGGCCGCGCGCGGCTTTGGAAACGACCGTGCCAATCCAGCGACCATTTGGCGAGTAGACCTTGCCGAGCGACATCTTCGCGCCCTTGCCATAATGCCGCTCAACGACTTCGGGCGACATCTCGCCAACGACTTCATCAGATTCAAAGTAGATGAGCCGCCCCGACTTCTCCACGTGGTGGTCAAAGAGGATGACGAGGTCGCCGCCGATGATCTCTTGTTTGAGAAAGACTTTGAGCAGGTGATTAAAATCGTTGCCATCAAAGAAGTCGGCGTTGCGCGTCCATTTCGCGAAGGCGCGACGAAGGGCGCGACCACGTTCTTCATCTGCGAAGTTGAGAATGACCTTGCCGCCACACGTTCCAACGACGTTCGACTCCAATTGAAGCATCAGAGTTGAGAACAGCGACGAGTTGCGCATCAAGTTGCGCGTGATGTTCAAGAGCCGACCGCGACGAGAGACGTTTAGAATCTCGTCCTCAGTCTGCGTCTCAACGGACGATGGCGCGATCTGCGCCTGGGTGAAGCCGTCTACGATTTTGTATTGTCCGCGATTCAAGCGGACGCGACGCTCGGCGGCTTTCTGTTTGCCCTTTTTCCAAAACTTGAACATTCGGCCGATACCTCCCATCACAGATACACCGTGTAGATCGCACGGCCGAGAGCCTGATTCTCGCCCGCAAGCAGTTTGCGCAAATTGCGAAGTTGAACTTTGAGACACGCAATCGCGCTCGTCAGTTTGCCGAGGTCTGCGCGCGTGTAAGATCGCGAACCGCCGCCCGACGAGATAGACACCGAGGCTTCTTCTGCGCTCGCGAGGCGAAGGCGCACGTCTTCAAGGGCGAGGATATCGCCCTCTACCTTCTGAATTTTTAGAATCGTCTTCCGCTTTTGAGCCGTCGTCATAAGTCTACACTCCGTATCTCACAAATACGGATGTTGTAAACTTTTAGACGGCGATTAGACGAAGCGAATCTTGCGCCGACGGTGTGCGAAACGCGAAATCGAAGCACGATTTGCGGCCGCCGTCACACCTGCGTCAAAGTTGGCGGATGAGATGCCAAACTGCGCGGCGCACGCGAACGCCTGCGCAGTTGAGTCAAGCATATCATGGTCAGGGTGTGTCTTCCATGTGTATTCGTCGCGCCCATCCGCTCGGCGGCGTTTGGCTTTGAGTTTCTCGGCGCAGACCTGACGCGCATAATCGGCATGCTCACCTTCTTCGCCTTTGTAGAGCGTCACCGAACCCGCGAGGCCGATCGGCTTCAAGAAGCCCGACTGAACGCGCTCGCGGTAGAAGTCAGAATCCCAGTAGACGAAGCGATGACCCGAACCGCTTTTGAGATGTTCTCGCTCATCGCCGCAAAGCACCGTCCGCGCAATATCCGTGCGGAGTTTAGAACGGACGTAGGGGTTAAACATGTGCGAGGCGCGGCCAATGAAGCCGCACGCCGAAAGCCCCGTGAGATGACGCGCTTCGCGGCAAAACGAAAGCACCACATCGAATGGCAGGCCGTTTGCGTCAATCGCCCAACCCTTGATCGGGACGCCGAGACGCGCAATCTCTTTGCCATGCGCGACGAGCAATTCGTAGACTTTGCGATTATACTCCGCGTCCGCCACGCGACCGCCAATCGCGCACTTGCGAAAGAGATGCGCGAGAACGTGCGCCGTGCCGTCCACCTTGAAGGCGACGATTGTTGTTGAGACGCAGAAGGAGAGGTTCAAGTCACTTGACGCGACGGCGAATTGATAGCCGTCGGGCAAGACGCAACGAGGCACATCCGCGAGTTCGTTCTTCACAACGTCAGCAGGCGTGATCTCAAGCGCGAGCGAATACTTGACGGGCGCAAGTTGCATCTCGGCTTGAAATGCGTCACGCCCGATCGTGTGCCTCTTCTCCAAAAGGGCTTGAAGCCCCGAAATGTGGCCGTCCGTCTTTTTGAAGCGCGCCTGAAAGAGTTCCGCCCCCTCGTCCATCTCGGCTCTATGGGCTTTGTAGAACGCCAACGACTCGCGGTGCTTTGCGTCTCGCGCGTTCTCAGCGTCGAAGAGGTCAAAGTAGTGCTTCCAAAGCCCATCGTCAGGATGCTTGACGAAATCGGTCGGCCACTTGATGATAGCCGGGTAGCGAATCGTCTTCCACGCCCTATCGTTTTTGATTTTGTCCGTCAAATCGTCGGGCAGAAGGGGAGTAGAGGTCATGACAACGCCGAGTTTCTTCCCCGCCGAAAGGTTAAAAATGTCCTTGCGAATGATGTCAAAGAGTTTTTCGGTCGTGTCCTCACTCGCCGCCGACTTCGCGTCCAAGAGGTCGTCGAGCAGAACCACGTCAGGGCGACCCGTCGGGGCAGGTAATTTGAGGCCACGAATGCCCGAAGTGATACCACGTGTCGCGATCGCCGCGCCCGAAGTCGGCAGATCGCGCCCGTCATCGTCCGTCATGCGAGGAAAGACAAGATTCGTCGCGTTCTTCGTGATGTTCGTCGCCTTGCCTTTGTAGATTTGACGTCGCCTAAATGCCCCGTTGCAGAGTTGGAACGGCCGACACATTTCGGGGAAGTCAGTTGAGAACGCAGATTCCTCGTTGACCATTCGCCAGATGTCCGAAAGGATGTTGGCCGCCGAGCGGGCATTCTGCGAGACGATGACAGCGAACTTCCGCCGCGCAGTCGCGAGCAAGTAGAGGACGGCGATTGACGCGAACGTCGTCTTTCCCGAACCGCGCGGCAGTTGAATCTGGACGGGTCGGCAGTCAAGGAGCGAAGCCTCTAATTCTTCAACGGCTTTGTATGTCATTTCGCTCGGCTTTTCTTCCAAAACGAAGCCGACCATGTAAGCGTCAACGAACGCGCGCAGAGACTTTGAAGCATTCGCCTTGCGCTTCTCGTCAACGTCCTTAAATGCGTCCGCCATCGCCAAGTCAATTGACGATTCAGCGTCATCAAATCGCTGCTTGATCTCGCGATTTGTGCGCGCTCGTGATGCGTCTATTCGTTGCCTTGCCATAACTTGCTAAAATCAATCATTACTAAGTGTTTTTGTTTGACTTCG
>CAVHJW010000055.1:0-1646 GCA_963636335.1 bacterium | reverse complement strand
AGGCTTCCCCGCTCCATTTCTGGAACGGGGGGGGCTAAAAAAGTTTACCGCACCTTCCTGCGCCTTGCTCCCATGATCGCGTCTACAAATTCACGCCCCATTTTACGCGCGATTGAGCACCGAAGTTTATATGCATACTGCCTGCTCATCGGCTTTGCCAAAATGTCTTTGGCGAGGCTATTCGCCTCTTTCATCGCTTCGGTTAGGCTTGCCCCACGCAGGGTCGAACGGAAGAATTGTAATTCCATTCCCGTGAGGTCAAAGAGCGCAAAGAGAAACTTTATGAGATGAGCCTCTGCATCTGGGTCAACCGACCGAATCACCCGTCTCACCTCGTCCGTCTCTTGCGGTTGCCACACTGGCTCGAAGTAAGAGCCTTGAAGGGTTATCCGCCCGTGACCTGATAGCACTTCGTCCTTTCGGCCGATGCACTTCAAGCATTCGGTAGAACCCTTCCCGTCAAATTCGCACGTATGGCATTGTCTGTTCTTTTTCACCGAGACTCTCCTTTGGATTGTATCATAGCAATTCTACGGGCAGATTACATAATCTCATTTGTTCATTTTAGGTGTTGTGCCGATTGTGCCGTTTGTGCCGCACACTTCGGCACAAAGTATAATTTTGACCCTTGTGCCGTGCTGTGTGGGTGCGCTTGTGCCGAATTGTGCCGCCATTTTGGGGGGTATCCCCCCTAAAGGGGGTATCCCCCCAACCAAAATTGTGCCGCACAATCGGCACAATCTGCACGCACCTTGGGGCCGCGGCACAACAGTGTGCCAAGTGGGCGGCACAATCGGCACAAATAGCCCTTTGTAGATAACTCATAGCCAAAGAACCAAGAAGGGTGTCGGCGGTCATCTTGGGCGTGGTTTGCGCGGTGTCATTCGCCCTTGCCGTGCTCAATCGCGTAGAACGCGCCTTAAACGCCCGTAGGAACGCGCCGCGCTGTTCGTGTGGATAATTTACCATTCTTTCGTCCTCGCGTTTGTAGGGCATTTTAGAGGGGTTCTACGCAATCCGTCAAAACGGGGCTTCTTCCTCCTTCGCGACTTTGCCCCGGTGGATGACGTGCCGCCGCGCCGCGACGTAGAAGCGAGCCGCCGAGACGATCTTCGCCGCCGCGTCTTCGCGACTTTGGGCGAAGTAGGGGTGTAGCCCGTAGGTCGCTTCAAGAGATTCCACGAACCTAAACACCTTCGTTGGCTCAATGGCGGACTGATACCAATGATTCGCGACCTGCGTCCACGCGTCGCAGGGCGCGTCGCCACCGCATCTTCGTATAATGCTCGTTTCGTCTGGCTCAATGAGCAAAAATACGCGGTTATAGTGCCGTTCGAACTCTTCCAATTCGAGGTCGAAGCGGCTCTCGTAGCGGCGAATAGACGAGCGTCCGACATAGCCGCCTTTGAGCGTGCCGATGAGGTCGCTGACGGACTTTCGCTCGACTGCGAAGGACTTCTCGAAGCCCTTGATGGTGTAATCGCCTGGCCAGAGCGTCGCAACCTCTTCGGTCACGTCCGGGAAGGGCGAGAAGTCGAGCGGTCGCTGTTCGCGTGTGTCGCGCAGGATTGTGATAGGGGTCTTTTTCATTTGTCCTTCATTTGGTTTATACGTGCTTGTTGTATTTCCATTTCGCGCCTCTTGCG
>CAVHJW010000054.1:0-9800 GCA_963636335.1 bacterium | reverse complement strand
CGCGCGCTTCCGTGCGTTCGAAGCCGAGGAGAAGGCGAAGGCACGCGAAGACGGTTGATTTCTTTCGTGCAATCGTGCTATAATACATTCAGGTGATGAAAACATGGTGTTCATTCTGGTACGGGCTTTTCAAGAATAACCCGACGTTCCGTCTTGTGCTGGGGCTTTGCCCGACACTTGCCGTCACGACGAGTCTTGAAAATGCGCTCGGCATGGGGCTCGCGGCGACGTTCGTGCTCGTTGCGTCTAATGGCCTCGTGTCAGCGCTTCGCCGCGTCATCCCCGGTGCGGTGCACATTCCCTGCTACATTGTCATCATTGCGACGTTTGTGACGGCGATTGACCTTCTCATGCAGGCGTATTTGCCCGCGCTTTCTTCGTCGCTCGGCATCTTCATTCCGCTCATTGTCGTCAACTGCATCATCCTTGGGCGCGCCGAGGCGTTTGCCTGTAAGAATGGTGTCCTTGACTCGCTTGCCGATGGTCTTGGTTCGGGGCTTGGCTTCACGCTTTCGCTCTCGCTCATCGCGACGGTGCGTGAAATCGTCGGCGCGGGCACGCTCACCGTCTGGGGCTCTCTCGCATTTAAGAACTTAAACCCGGGCCCCGTCACGATGGCTATTTTGCCTGCGGGCGGTTTCATCACGCTGGGGCTTCTCCTCGCGCTCATCAACCGCCTCGGCGAGTGGGGCGCGCGGCGGCGGGGCGCGATGCCGCCGCTTCCTGTGAACTTGGACTGCCGCCACTGCACGATGTGCGGGAAGGGGGCGAAATGAAGTGCCCGAAGTGCGGCGCGGAAGAGGATCGCGTGCTGGACTCGCGCGCGGCGCGTGAGGGGGCCGCGATTCGTCGCCGCCGCGAGTGCGCGCACTGCGGCTACCGCTTCACAACTTACGAAGAAATTGATCGCGACGAAGTGCAGGTCGTCAAACGAGATGGTCGCCGTCAGACGTTTGCGCGCCAGAAGATTGAGAAGGCAATTCGCCAAGCCTGCGGCAAGCGGTGCGTCTCAAACGAGCAAATCAAGGCAATGATTGACGACGTCGTTGCGAAGATTGATGGCGACGAGATTTCGTCGGCGCAAATTGCCGAATACGTTATGGAGGCTCTCCACAAGGTGGACGAGGTCGCGTACATCCGCTTTGCGAGTGTTTATCGCCAGTTCAGGGACGTCGCCGAGTTCCTCTCGGCCATCACGGAGATCGTCAGAAAATGAGTGCTGTCCGCTATCAACGACCGCCGATTCGCGTCGCACTTATGGGGCTTGGCCGCGCCATGTTCGAGACGCATTACCCCATTTTCAAGGCGCACCGTGCGCTTTTCAATGTCGTCTGCGCCTGTGACATTCAGCGTGAGCGGCGCGACATGATCGCACAGGATTTTCCAGAGTGTCGGATGTTCCGCCAGTTC
The DNA here is from genome assembly GCA_963636335.1 of bacterium. Classification (GTDB taxonomy): domain Bacteria; phylum Verrucomicrobiota; class Kiritimatiellia; order RFP12; family UBA1067; genus UBA1067. Next base: position 8,390 of record CAVHJW010000054.1, on the reverse strand, counting down.
TCCGATATGCTCGATGAGCGCGACATTGACTTGGTGGACATTGCGACGCCGAGCGTGGACCACATGCGCGATGCGCTCACCTCGCTCAAGCGCGGCTTTTGGACTCTTTTGGAGACGCCGATGGCGCTCACCTACGACGACGCGCTCGTCCTCAAGGGTGCGGCGGTCAAGGCGAAGAACCACCTCCTCGTCCTTCAGCGCGGTCTCTTCTCGCCAGACTTCCTGCTGGCGCGCCAAATGATGTCCGATCCGCGCCTCGGCACGATTCATGAAATCGTCATTCGTCGCGAGGACTTCGTTCGCCGCGATGACTGGCAATGCGTCAAGCGTCTCGGCGGGGGCGCGGCCTACTATGCGATGGGCGATTTGATGCTTCAAGCGCTCAGGCTTCTGCCCGCACCGCCGATTCAGATGTGGAGCGAGTTGAAGCGCCTCGCCTCGCTCGGCGATGCTGAAGATAGTGTGCATGTTTGTCTCAAGACACGTGAAGTGGTGACGGCGGACATCACTTTTTCGGGCGGTGCCTTGCCGGGCGACCGCTCGCCGTCGTTCGTCATCCGTGGCGACCGCGGCACGTTCAAAGTTGAGCCTGGCGCGACCGAGGGGACGCTTCTCATGATTGACCCCGCCTATCACTTTTCGCGCCGTCGCGCCTCGGTTCGGACGCCCGCGCTTTCCGATCGCCACGAGCAAATTCCGATGAAGGTTGAGAAGGTCGCTCTGCCGGCGGGTACGCTGTCGGGGCCGAGTGCGTTTTGGAAGTGCGTCTATGACACCGTGCGCACAGCCGCTCCCTTCCCGCTCACGCTTGAAGAGTCTATTGAGGCGGTCAAGTTCGCGCAGCTCATGAAGAAGACAAGTTCGTTTGGAGGCTGACGATGAACGCGATGACACAGAGCTTGGAAGACTATCTGGAGGCCGTTTATATGTGCGTCCTGGAGGGTCATCCTGCGCAGGTGCGAGACATCGCCCGTCGCCTCGACGTCAAGATGCCGTCCGTCGTCAAGGCGATTCATGAATTAAAAAAACTTTCTCTCGTTGTCCAGCGCCCCTACGCGCCAATTGAGTTGACAACGAAGGGTCAGCGCGTCGCGAAGAGCGTTCTCTCACGGCACACACTGCTCAGCGCCTTTTTGACGAAGTTGGGCGTCTCGAAGCGCATTGCGGATAAAGATGCGTGCCTCATGGAACATATTCTTTCGGCGGAAACGATTGACAAAATTCGCATCTACACAGAAAAAGAGGGCAAATGAAAAGCCAAATCAACACCCTGCGCCAGATTCAGGAACTCGTTCTGACGCGTGACGAGCACAACCAGAACGGCGACGGTAGCCGCCTTGACCAGTTGGATGACGCGATTGACGCGCTCAAGGCGAAGCTTGAGCCTCAGATTGCCGCGCTCTACCAACGCCTCTACAAGAAGAGCCACATTGTCATTTCGGCGATGACGAACAATGGCTGCGCCGTCTGCGGTATGCAAGTGCCGATTGCGCAGATTCAACAGGTGCGCCTCGGGCAGCATCTTGTCACGTGCTCCAGTTGCGGGCGCATCCTCTTCGCCGACAAGGCCGATGCCGCGCGCAACGTGACGGAGCCGGCGCATGACGAAGAGCCGAAGACGGGCATCTCGCGTTTCAGCTCCGAAGATCTTATGATTGTCGACCTCGGCAAGGTTGATCGCGTCGGCGCGATTGAGAAACTCGCGCAGGCGATGGAGAAGGCTCATTTTGTTAGTAACTCCGAGAGCCTCGTCACTGCGGCGATGGAGCGCGAGAACGTTCTCTCGACGGCGATGGGCGAGGGCGTCGCATTCCCGCACGTGCGCGGCGTTGAGGGCGGCGCACTTACGTTCGCGCTCGGCATCTCCAAGGACGGCATTGACTGGGACGGCGAGAACCGCGTCCAGATTGTCATTCTCTCGGCCATCCCCGTTGCGGTTTCGGCGTTCTACATCCGTCTCGTTTCAGGTCTCGTGCAGGCGCTCGGCAAGGATTCGTGCCGCGCCGCGCTCTTTGAGGCGACGGACGCGGCCGCGCTCTGGAAGGCGCTTTCGAAGGCGACGCGCACGACCATTCGGTGATGCGAAATTGGGGCCTTTTGCTTCTCGCGGCGCTTCTCGGTCTCTCCGCCGTTGCCGCGATGCCCATGACGGCCGCCCCCTACCAAGGGGCGGCCTCTTGCGACGAGACGGGGCGCATTCTCTTTGCGGACTTCCCCGCGCGCCCCGCGTACATCGCGAGCGTGACGAAGCTCATGACGGCGCTCCTCGTTCTGGAAGACGTACGCGCGAAGAAATACGACTTCTTTGACGAGGTGACGGCAACCGATGCGGCGCAGTTCTCCGAACCGAGTTGGGTGGGGCTGCACGCCGGTGAGCGAATGCGCGTTCGTGATCTCCTTTTGGCGCTTCTCGTTGAGAGCGCGAATGACGCCGCGATCGTTCTGGCCGTCCATTCGGCGGGCTCGCTTGAGGCTTTCGTGGCACGCATGAATGCGCGCGCGGCCGCGCTTGGTATGACGCGGACGACCTACTACAACCCGAACGGACTGCCGCCGAATCGGTCGCGCCATTATCCTTGGACCTCATTTAATGTCTCAACGGCGGAAGATCAACTCAAGCTCGCGCGTGCGATTTTGAAGTATCCCGAGATTTTGGAGTTCACCTCGGTGAAGACGGCTGACCTCATCAAGACCTCGAAGGGCTACCGCGTGAATGTGACGCGGCAGACAAACCGTCCCGAGCGAAAGACGCGTCTCGGCGCGGACGAGAGGCTCATCAAGACGTTCGTCAATCACAATAACATCATGGTGAAAGATAAGCTGAAGGTTGTCTCGCCGGATGGGAGAGAGTGTGTGGATGGGCTTAAGACGGGCTATATTGAGGCGGGCGGCAGTAGCATCATCTTGACGGCGCGCGAGAAGGGGCGGCGCGTCATTGTCGCCGTTCTCGGTTCGGACAAGCGGCTTGATGTAAAGGGGCGCGTTCTTCGAAAAAGTTCGGAGGTGCGTGACGAAGAGGCGCGGCAGCTTCTTCTTGACGCGCTCTCATCGTGTTCGTGGTAGTTTTTTTTAGAAGGGGAGAACAGGGGCATGAAGCCATTTGCCGAGATTTTAGATGACGTGAAGGGGCGTATCGCATCGGCGTGCGCACGGGCGCATCGTGATGTGAACGACGTTGAAATTGTCGCCGTCACGAAGACGCACGGCGCGGACGTTGTGCGCGAGGCTTCTGACGCGGGGCTGACGATCATCGGTGAAAACAAAGTGCAAGAGGCCGCGTGGAAAAAGAGCCTTTCACCAGTTGGGCTTGACTGGCATTTGATTGGACACCTTCAGGGTAACAAGGTGCGTCACGCGCTTCAAGTCTTTGACGTTATTCATTCAGTTGACTCGGTGAAACTTTTAAATCGTCTGCAAGCACTCTCTGAGGAAATGGGCAAGAGCCCGCGTCTTCTCCTTGAAGTCAACGTCTCGGGCGAAAAATCAAAAACGGGAATGCCGCTGAATGATGTGGATGAGGCCGTGCGTACGATTTTGGATGCGTGCCCGCGCCTCACGTTTGAGGGCTTGATGACGATGGCGCCGTTCTCGGAAAACCCCGAAGATGCGCGGCCCTATTTTCGCCGCCTGCGCGAGTTGCGTGACGAGGTTGAAAAGAAATTTTCGCTTTGTCTCCCACGCCTTTCCATGGGTATGAGCGGAGACTTTGAGGTGGCGATTGAGGAGGGCGCAACGTGGGTGCGCCTCGGCACGGTTCTCTTTGGTTCGCGCCCCAAACTGAAGCGAACGCTTTCCGCAGGTGACGAGGGCGAGTCATCCTTCGGTGGTCTTGACTCGTATTCGGGCGAGGGTCCAACCGTCCGCATTCTCGACTGAAGGGCGCGCAGGGTGGAGGGGCGTCGCGAGATTCTAGTCGTGGACGATGAGCGCGCGCTCGTCGTGACGCTTCAATCTCTTTTAGAGCAAGCCGGTTATCTCGTTCGTACGGCGTCAGATGGCGCGGCGGCTCTCGCGGCCTACTTTGCGCGCCGCCCCGATCTCATTCTTCTCGACGTCATGATGCCGTGCGTCGGCGGGTATGATGTTTGCCGCACCATCCGTGCGCACGACGCGACAACGCCGATCCTCTTTCTGACGGCGTGCGGCGATGAGAAGAGCGAGATCAATGGTCTCACGCTCGGCGCGGACGACTATCTTGATAAGACGCTTTCGGATGAACTCCTCCTCTCGCGTATTGCCTCGGCCCTGCGCCGCGCCGAGGCGGGATCACGGTGCGAGACAAGGGGCGACTTCTCGTTCGGCGCGTGGCGCGTGAGGCCTGATGACTTCTCGATGCAACGAGGCGACGGCGCGCGCGTTTCACTGGTTGATCGCGAAATCGCGCTTCTTCGTTTTTTTGCCGCGCATCCAGACGAGGCTCTTTCGCGTGACGTCCTCCTCACGCGGGCGTGGGGTAGCAAGGCGGCGGTCTCGGACGGCGCGCTTTCGGTTGCCATGAGCCTCCTGCGCGAAAAATTGGGCGAGGAGGGCACACGCATTGAGACCGTCCACGGTGTCGGCTATTCTTACCGCCCGTCAAGAAAGGGAGTCGCGACATGAAAAAGCTCTTCATCATCGATCTGATGCCGTTCCTCTACAAGGGGCACTTTGTTTTCTTGCGTAATCCGCGCCTCACGACGACGGGCATCAATACCTCCGCGCTTCTCGGCTTCGTCAATGGAATTAAAGGTATCTTAAAGGCAGAAAATCCCACCCATGTTGTTCTCGCGATGGACCCCGGCGGGCCGACCTTCCGCCACGAGGCCTACCCCGCCTACAAGGCACAGCGCGAGAAGATGCCCGAGGATATCGCCTCCGCCATTCCGCAGGCGTTTGAGGTCGCCGACGCGCTCAAGATTCCCGTTCTGCGCGTCGATGGCTTTGAGGCTGACGATGTGATGGGTACGCTGGCCGTTCAGGGCGCGGCGGCGGGCTTTGAGGTTTATCTCGCCACGCCCGATAAGGATGCCGCGCAACTTGTTCGGCCGCACGTTTTTCTTTACCGCCCCTCGCACGCGGGCGATGCGGCCGAAATCTACGATGAAGCGAAAGTATGTGAACACTGGCATCTTTCCTCGCCTGCGCAGATGATTGACTACCTCGCGCTTGCGGGCGATGCCTCCGACAACATTCCGGGGATTCGGGGTGTTGGCGAGAAAACGGCGGCACAACTTCTTTCTGATTATGGCACGGTTGAGGGCATTCTTGAGAACCAGCCGAAACTGAAAGGCAAACTTGCCGAGAAGGTGCTCGCTGGGCGCGAAGATGCGACGATCTCGAAGTTTTTGACGACGATTCGGACGGACGTTCCACTGACAGCCGACTGGGAGGCGATGGCGCGTGGCGAGGTGGATACTGCGCGCCTGAAGGCCGTGTGCGCGAAGTATGAACTCAATCGCCTCGCAAAGGATCTTTTGGGTGACGACACCTCGGTGGAGAAAGACGAGACGGTGCAAACCCTCGCGTCCATTGAGACAACGCCGCATGACTACCGGCATGTTGCGACGGAGGACGAGGCGCACCAACTTCTTGAAGAACTGAAGGGCTTTGACCGCATTGCCTTTGATACGGAAACGGCGGCCCTTGACGGAGACCACTCGGCGACCGACGTGCGTACGTGCCGCCTCTTGGGGCTTTCTCTCGCTGTTCAGAAGGGGCGTGCGTGGTACGTGGATGGTTCGCTCGTGGACTTCTTTCGCCCGCTTTTTGCCGATGCGACAAAGACCTTCGTCGGCCACAATGTGAAGTTTGATCGCGCCGTCCTCTTGCGTCATGGCATCGGCTTTGCCTCGACGCCGCGAGACACGATGTTGGCGCATTACTGCCTTGATGCGGCCGCGCGCCACGGCCTCAAAGAACTTTCGGAGCAACTCCTTTCCTACCGCATGATCCGTTTTGAGGATGTTGCCGTTGGTGGTGCGCGCGGCAAGGGCGAGCCGACGCTCGTCGGTCAGGAGATTTCGCGCGTTGTTGATTACGCCGCCGAGGATGCGGATGTGACGCTTCAGCTGGACGATCTTTTGCGTGAGAAGGCGCTTGACCTTTCGCGCGTTGCCGAGGCCGCGCGCGAAAAAGTCGTTTACGCGCTTTCGGATGTTGAGGAACCGCTCGTCAAGATCCTCCTTGACATGGAGCGCGAGGGCGTGCGCCTTGACACGGCTGCGCTGAAGGATTACGGGCGTGAACTTGACCGTGAGATTCTTTCGCTTGTGCAGGAGATTCGCGCCGATGCGGAACCTGGTTTTAATCCTGATAGTCCCCGTCAACTCGGCGCACTTCTCTTTGATAAACTGGGTCTTCCTGGTGGCAAGAAGACGGCGAGCGGGCAATACGCGACTGATGAGAAGACGCTCTCCAAGCTCGTGGACGCACATCCGATTGTTTCGCGCGTCCTTGAATATCGCGCCTGCGCCAAACTGAAGTCAACCTACGTGGATAAGTTGCCCGCGCGCGTGGACGATGCCTCTCGCATCCATACGACGTACGCGCAGGCCTTCACGGAGACGGGGCGGCTCTCCTCGTCGGATCCGAACCTCCAGAACATTCCCGTTCGCACCGAGCGCGGTCGCCTCATTCGCCGCGCCTTCGTGGCGCGTGACGAAGACCACGTTCTCCTTTCGGCTGACTACTCGCAAATTGAACTACGGCTGATGGCGGCCTTCTCGGGCGATGAGGCGATGCTGGCGGCGTTTCGGAATGGCGAGGACATCCACCGCGAGACGGCCGCGCGCGTCTACGATATGATGCCCGCATTCGTCACCGACGAACAGCGCGCGCGGTGTAAGATGGTCAATTTCGGCATCATCTATGGCATCTCGCCGTTCGGGCTTTCTCAGCGGCTCAAGGTCTCACGCAAAGAGGCGGCCGATTTGATTGAGACGTATTTTAGACTCTATCCCAACGTGCGTGCCTACATGACTCAAGCGATTGAGAAGGCGCGCGCGTGTGGCTACGCCGAAACGGTGCTCGGTCGCCGCCGCACGTTGCGCGACATCGCTTCGCGGAACGCGACCGTGCGTCAGGCCGCCGAGCGCGATGCGATCAATACGCCTATTCAAGGGAGTGCGGCAGATCTCATTAAGATTGCAATGGTGCGCATCGCGCAGGCGTTCCGCGATGAGGCCGTGCGTGCGAAGATGGTTTTGCAAATTCACGACGAACTTGTTTTCGATGTGCCGAAGGACGAAGTCGAGAAGGTTTCGGCGATTGTACGTCGCGAGATGACGGGCGCGTACGACTTTGGTGTGCCACTGGACGTGAGCCTTGGCACGGGCGCAAACTGGCTTGAGGCGCATTGACGAAGATGGTTGAAAGTGGAACGGGCGAAACGAAAAGGAAAGGGAAAACAAGATGAGCTGGAAGGGTATGGCGTTTGGAGGTGGGCTGGGCGCGTTTTTGGGTGGGCCGCTCGGCGCGATCATTGGTGCGGCGATCGGGAGCGCTGTCGAGAATCATTTTTCTGAGAGCGCGCCGCAGGAGTCGACGGAGGCCTCGCAGTCGTTTCTCATCTACGCCTCGCTTGCGGCGATGCTCGCGAAGATGGCGAAGGCTGATGGGCACGTGACGCAGGACGAGATCGCGCATATCGAGCGCGTCTTTTCCGAGATGAAGACGCCCGCCGCCGTGCGCCGCTACATGATTGATGTTTTCAGGCAGGCGAAGGACGATAAGACGCACACCATCTACGATTACGCGCGCGACTTCGCGATATGTGTTGCGTCGGTTGAGATGCGCGAGTTTGTTTACGAAGTGCTCTGGAGCCTCGCGAAGGCGGATGGGACGATTACCCAAGAGGAACTTTCCATCCTCGCGCATCTGCCGCGTGCGCTCGGTGTTCGCGCCGAGTGGTACGGCATCTTCAAAAGCCAGTACATGGAAGAGGAGCGACATGACGAGCTTCAGGAGGCGTACGCCGTCCTCGGCGCAAGCGAGGATGACTCGATGGAGACGTTGAAGAAGAAGTATCGCGATCTGGCCAAGAAGAATCATCCAGACGCCTTGCGTGCGCAGGGGCTTCCCGAAGAGCTTATCGGTAAGGCAACCGAACGCATGGGCCGTATCAATGATGCGTGGGCGACCATCTGCGCGTCCCGCAAGTCCTAATTCTCTCTCGGCCCCTCTGTGTCAGCTTCCGCTTTCGCCGTTGCCTTGACCATCGCGGCGGGATGTGGTATCGGACGCGGCAGTTCAAGCGTCAGAAGAAGAGCGAAAGGAAACGAATGACGACAGACTGCCGAGAAATTGACGTTTTGACCTTTATTGAATCGTGATTATCGTCCAACATTGGCGGGGCATTGGCGGTTGACAACAGCGGGGGAGATTTGATATACTTTCATTCATACGCATTTTGG
>CAVHJW010000053.1:0-9934 GCA_963636335.1 bacterium | reverse complement strand
ATTTCCTTTAGATATGTATTTTATCAGTTTCACCCTTGACTGTAAAGGACAGGACAACTATATGAGGAGCGGGACGAATAGTGAAAAGGGAGATATGAGGCATTTTTCGCAACGACTGAAAATCAAGGGACGCGCGACTATGGTATAATAGGCGAAATGAAATCGATCCTTTTTACACTGAAGACCTGGCCGATTGTCACAGCGGCAACGATTGCCCTTTGCTTTCTGACAAAGACCGTCGCAACGTGGTGTGGCATTGATCTCCCCGACCAGCAGAATGTCTCGGTTGTCAAACAGGTTCTTGAAAATGCCTCACCGCGTCACTTTGCCACCGCCGCGTTCTTTGTCTTTCAAATTGTCATCCTCGCGCCCATTTTAGAGGAACTTTTCTTCCGCGGTCTCCTCTTTCGGGTTCCCCTTTGGGCCTTCGGAAAGATTCGCATCCACCTTCCTTTAAGTCTTTTCGCCATCCCCTCGGCCGCGCTCTTTTCCGCCGCGCACTATCTCACGCAACCCTGGCCTGATGCCGCCTTTCTCGCGCTCTTCTTCTTTGGACTCGCACAATGCTGGATCTACACGAAAACACGCCACCTGGGGTGCGCCATGCTATCCCACGCGCTCTTTAATCTCACAAACCTCGTGTTTCTCTTCATCGTGCCCACTGAATGAAAGTCTTTTTTGAGACATTCGGCTGCCGCCTCAATCGCGCCGAGGCCCTTGATGATGAAGCCCATTATCTCGCACGTGGCTGGGAGCGAACGGACGACGCGCACGCGGCCGACCTCATCATCGTGCGTGGGTGTAGCGTCACGCGCCGCGCCGAGCACGACTCAGAAAAGCGCATCGCGCAATTACGCCAAGAAAACCCCAAGGCGCGCCTGCGCATCGTTGGTTGCCTCAAAGAAGCCGTCAAGACAGCGCGCGAAGATCTCACACCGACGCCGGATGTCCCCACACGCACCGCGCGCGCCTATTTGAAGTGCCAAGATGGGTGTAGTGGTCGGTGCACGTTTTGCATTGTCCCAACCTTTCGCGGTCCCTCCCACTCAACGCCCTTCACATCTATCCTTGATCGCGCACGCCGCTTCTTGGATGCGGGCTACCACGAGATTGTCCTCACAGGTTGCAATCTCGCGCTCTACGCGTCCGAAGGAAAGCGCCTCCCCGAACTCTTAGATGCGCTCGCGACGCTCTCACGCGACAGCCGCATACGCCTCGGCTCACTGGAACCAGGCGAGACGGCGCTCCGCGTTCTCGACGTCTTTAAGGCACACCCGCAGACCCTCGCGCCCTTCCTCCACATTCCCGTCCAGTCTGGCTCCAACATCATTCTCCGTGCGATGAACCGCCCCTACCCCGTCCGCGAGGTGGAAAGACTCATTGAGAAGGCCATTGAAATAAACCCGCTTATGGGGCTTGGGTGCGACCTTATGACGGGCTTTCCGGGGGAAAATGAGCTGGCCTTTCTTGAGACAAAGAGCCTCTTGGCGCGCCTCCCCTTCTCAAACGCCCATGTCTTTCCCTACTCCGAGCGCCCCGGGACACCGGCGGTGACATTCCCCAATGCCATCGCACACGATCTTCGTCACCGCCGTGCGCATATCCTCGCCGACATCGCCGCAAAAAAACGCGCCGCCTTTGCCGCGCGCTTCGTTGGGCGCGATGTCGCGTTCATCATTGAAGACGCGGAAAAGAAAAGCGGTTGGACGGGCGAGTATTTGCCGTGCCAACTTGAAGACGCGCGCGCGACACCGCGCAAATCGCTCGTTCGCGCGCGCGTCGTGCGCACCGAAGGCGAAAAACTTATCGCGACGACGGTCGACGAAGCGCGCGCGTCAGTTCAATGACGAGGAGCTCCTCGCCCGCCGTCGTTCCCGAAACGACCGCCTCGCGAAGCGCGAAGAATCGATCGCGCGCCGTCCGAAGTTCGGCCAGTGACCAGTTCGCTGCGAACGCCTCGTTCTTGCGCACGGCATAAGGCGACATCGCCCCCGTGCGACCCTCCTTCACATCGATGAGTTGGCGGAAGAACTTCTCAACGATGCCGCTCATAAAGACAGCAAACCCCTTTTCAAGCGCGAAGAATTGAAGAGCCTTTAACGCCTCGGCGAGATTGCGGCGACCAATCGCATCGGTCAGATCCCACACCTCCGCCTCGACCTTCGCGCCCGGGCTTGAGACAGCGGCAATGTCCTCCGCTCGGATGGTCGCGCCCGCCACGCCCAAGTAGTCGCGCATCTTCAGGATTTCACTTTTGAGCGACCGCGCGTCGGTGCCCACGATTCCAACAAACCGCGCGGCCGCCTGCGGCGCGAACGAAAGCCCCACCTCGTGCGCGTACGCCTCGGCGCGGTGCGTGGCCTCAGCCGCCTCCTCCCAGGGCTTACAAGGTGCGAAGACGGCGAACGTGACCTTGCCGAGAAGCGCCTTCGCAAAGAGCGAGGTTTTCAAAAGGCGCGAGCCCGAGAGGACGAAAATTTGATTATCGGGAAGATCGAGGCGCGCGAGGCGTTTCGCGAACGTCTCCAGTGCCTCTTTGACCTCTTGTGAGAGACGCGCCTCACCGCCACCCGATCCGCCGGCGGGGAGGAAGTTGACATTTTTCCACCACGTCACCTTGCGCGGCTCAAGAAAGGGCGGCGTGAAGACGCTCTCTTCGGCGCGGCGCAAGTCGGCCATCTGCAAGTCGGCATTCGTCGCGTTGACGGAGTCAATAACCTCAAGCCCCTCGGCCGAGCCAATCACCTTCTTCGCGGCCTCTTCCACGAGGAAATCATCCTCGCCGATGATGACGTGCGCATTCATCTCGCCTCCCCTTTAATCGAGGATGCCCTTTGACGGTGGCTCCTTCTCGTCCCACCACGCGCCCTTCGAAAACGCAATGCGCTGAATGGGCTTCGTCGTCAGCTGCTTGCCCTTCGCGCCCGCCGCACGCACTTCAACGACTGGTTTCTTCGCCGTCTTGCCCGTTTCGCGATCGACGCGATCCACGAGGTCAAGCGGACGGAAGTATTGCTGGTGAATCTTCTGCGCCTTCATCGGCTTGAATTTGACGTAGAGCGTCTCACCACAGCCCTCGGCGAAGAGAAGAATTTTTGACTTCGGCTTTTCGGGCGCAAGACGGTAATCCTTGTTGCGAATAAGCCCACCGAACGTGAAGCGCTTGATGTAGCTAAAACCGTAGCCGCCATCCTCATACACGCACGTGAACGAACGCGCCTCACGATCCTTCTCTTGGTTGTAACGCAACACGGCGAGAAGGTCCTTGTCGACGAAAATCTTGTCTTCAGGCTGAACCTTCCGATAGCGGCCATCCTTCCAGACGAGGATCAGTTCGTCCAACGAAGAACACTTGAAGAGTTCATCGCCACCGCGCAGACCCGCGCCCACGTAGTTGTTCTCGCGATCCCAGCGGATCGTCAACTCGCTCGCCGTAATCGCGCGCACATCAACCTGTCGGAACGCGCCCTTTTCGATCTTCGTCATGCGCGGGAAGCGCTTCGCGTATTCTTTGTAAAGCCCTTTTAGATACTTGATGACAAACGCACGCAAATGCTCAAGGTGGTCGCGAACCTCTGCTTCCTCCGCCTCAATCGCCTTAATCTCGTCGCGATTTTTATCAATGTCAAACTGCGAGATGCGCCGAATCGGAATTTTGAGAAGGCGCTCAACATCTTCATCCACGAGGTCGCGCCGCAGTTCCTTGCGGAACGGTTCAAAGCCCTTCTTGACCGTCGCCATGACGCCCTCCAGCGTCTTTTCGGTCTCAATGCGCTTGTAGATGCGCTCTTCCACGAAGATGCGGTCTAGTGTACGCGCGTGGAAAAGGTCATCAAGCTCGCCGAGGCGAATTTCTTGCTCGCGCTTCGTGAGCGCCATCAACCGCTCAACATTGTGCTTCAGAATCTCCGAAACCGTCATGAGTTTCGGACGACCCGCATCAAGCACGACAGGGCGCGAGGCAATGGAGCGCTCGCAATGCGTAAAGGCGTAGAGCGCGGCAATTGTCTTCTCAACATTGGCACCGGCCTGAAGTTCCAATTCAATGCGAACGGAATCAGACGTGAGATCGTTCAAGTGGCGAACGGCCACCTTCTTTTTCTTAATCGCCTCTTCAATGGACTCGGCAATCGAGTCGGTCGTCTCGCCCCATGGGAGTTCCGTGATGACGAGGCGATTCTTTTCTTCACTCTCAATAACGGCGCGAACCTTCACTTTGCCAAGGCCGTCTTGATAATCCGAGACGTCCATCACGCCGCCGAGTTGAAAATCAGGAAAGAGCGAGAACGGCTTTTTCTGAAGACAAGCAATCTCAGCCTCAAGAAGTTCGCCAAAATTGTGTGGCAAAATGGCCGTTGAAAGCCCGACCGCGATGCCGTCCGCGCCGAGCATAAGAAGAAGCGGGATCTTCGCCGGCAAATAGACCGGCTCTTCGCGACGACCATCGTAATTGGGGACAAATGTCGTCGTCTTCTTGTTGAAGACCTCTTTGCGTGCGAGGTCTGTGAGGCGGCACTCAATGTAGCGCGTCGCCGCGTGCGGCATACCCGTAAAGAGCGAGCCGTAGTTACCCTGGCCGTCAATGAGATAGCCTTTGCCCTTGCCCCAAAGCTTATTCGCCAACACACACAGCGCGTCGCCAATGGACGCATCGCCGTGCGGGTGATACTGCATCGCGTGGCCGACGATGTTCGCAACCTTCGTGTAGCGACCGTCGTCCTTCTCCCAGAGCGAATGGAGAATGCGTCGCTGAACGGGCTTTAACCCATCTTCAACAGCGGGAATCGCGCGCGAGCAAATGACATAAGCGGAGTAGTGACGAAAGTTAAAGTCGTAGAGGTCTTTGAGCGGCCCCTGACCCGTCAAATGCGCCGCCTCGGAAAGCGCGGGAGCGGGGGCGCTTTTCGCGCCCTCGCCCGCACCCTGGCTCCCTTTCGCAGGAGCCTCCGCCGAGAACAGATCGAGATGATCAAAGAGACTCGGCGGTTCGTGGCCCTTCTTGGACGTCGCCATTAGAAGTTGAACGAGACGCCAATCGCGCCCCACGCGAAGTCCTTACGCGAGCCGTAGCTGTACCAATCGTAGGGCATCGCGCGAATCGCATCGCAGTTGTCGCGCAGATCCGGATCAACGACGCAGCAGTAGGCGAGCTTCGCGAAGAGACCGAAGTGGTCGGAAATCTGATAGTTCGCATCAACGCCAATCTTCACCGTCGCGATGCCCGAGTTCGCGTGCTTGATGCCACCGACCTCGTTATCAAACGCCGTCGGGAAGCACCAGTTGTACTGCGCCTCGCGCCACACGCCCTCGATGTAGGGGGTGAGCGAGAGATCGTCTGTCGCCGAAAGAGTCTTCTTCGCGCCAAAGACGAGCAGGTTCGCGCCCTTTGAGTATTCACGCACGACCGTCACATACGGTGTCACGAAGGGGTTCGCCAACTCAAAGGAGTGGTTGAAGTCCCACGTCGTCGCCGTGTGGTTGTTGTCGTGATCATGGCGCGGACCCTTATAATTCTTCGGCGGGTAGTAGTACCACACGATTGACGAACGCCACACGAGACCCCAGGTCTTGTCGTCATCAAACCAGAACGTGCGGCCAAAGTGAACATTGAAGTCATACTCGTTGAACGCCTGGCCGAGCTGGTTGTTGCGGCGGCGGGGCGTCAGGTCCGTGTTCGACCACAGGCCGATGCCGATGTAGCCGAGCTCGCCAATGTTCGCATTCCCCTCGACATAACCCTGAAGGGTCGGGTTGTCATTCACAAGCGAACCGTAAAGCTGATAACCAGAATACAGTCCGTAATTTCCAAAGCCCCAAAAGATTGGAGCCCCTTCGTTTTCGGCCGCGATCTCCTCTTCGGCGAATGCGCCGAACGACGAGAGGGCCACCAGAGCGATCATGAGTTTTTTCATGTTATTATTCTTTTGTTGTTGTTGCCTTCAAGGCATGATGCCGTCGATGTAGGACAACGATGCGCTTGACGACGAAATAGGTGATCGGGGTTAAGATAATGGCGAGAAAAAGCCCCCCTAAGAAGAACGAGGCCATCGCCTCCGCGCCGAGTTGGCGCACCTTCTCCCAGGTCCACTCAACCGCCATCAGTCGCTCAAACGAGAGCGAGCCGCCGAAAAGGACTTTATTGACAGCCCACGTCTGCGCGGGGTAAATGAAGAAAATCGTGACGGGATTCGTAATAAGCGTGCCGACGGTCGCGCCAATTTTCGAGACGCGCATAATGAGCGCCAAGGGGATTGACACGAGAAGTTGCAAGCCGAACGGGACGGCGCAACCGACGAACATACCGAGCGCCCAACCGGCGGCCACATCCTCTGGCGGAAGTGGATCTTTCACCATCTTCTCGTAGAGGTCGTGGCCATAGGCTCTTAAAGACTTCATCATCGCCGCGGTGCCCCCTAGACTTCGTGAATGAAAAGACCGCTCCGAAGCTTCGGCTCAAACCACGTTGACTTGGGCGGCATGATGCCCCCCGCGTCGGCAATCGCCATCATCTCGCCGACCGTCACAGGCTCCATCGCAAACGCGACGGCCGCCGCGCCTGAATCAACCTTCTCAACGAGTGCACGATCGCCGCGAATGCCGCCCACAAACGAAATGCGCTTGTCCGTGCGCGGGTCGCCAATGCCGAGGACTGGCGAAAGCAGGCGTGACTGCAAGAAAGAGACGTCAAGCGCATCAACCGCCGAGCTCCCCTCGGGGATCTTCCATGAAAGGTCGAACCACGTGCCTTTAAAATACATGCGGCAATGGCGCGGGCCCAAGCCGCCAATCGTGAACGTCTCGGCGACGCGAGACATAAACGCCTCGTCTGAAAGGCCATTCAAATCGGCGACGAGACGGTTATAGGAAAGAATCTTCAACTGACTCGCAGGGAAAATGACCGCCATGAAGTAGCGGCTCTCACCGGCGAAGCTATGTGCGCGCGCATAGCGGCTCGCGGCCGCGCTCCGATGATGACCGTCCGCAATGTAAGCGACGGGGACGCGCGCAAAAAGTTCAACAAGCTCGTCGGCGCGGCACGAAGAAGAATCGGCTATTTGCCAAACGGTATGGCGAATGCCATCTTCGGCCGTGAAATCATAAAGCGGCGTCTCGCGGCACGCCTCAAAGACGATGGTGTCAATCGCCTTGTCATCGCGGTAGGTGAGAAACGCGGGCCCCGTCTGCGCCGAGAGAACCTCAATGTGGCGCGTGCGGTCGTCCTCTTTGTCTTTGCGCGTCTTCTCGTGCTGCTTCAGAACACCCGAGAGATATTCCTGCGTATCAAACGTCGCGACGATGCCCGTCTGAACGTGCGCGCCCATCGTCTGGCGATAGGCGTAGAACATCGGTCGCTCTTCTTTGATGAGCGTGCCGTCCGCGCGAAACGCATCAAGTGTCGCGCGCGCCTTCTTATAGGCCTCATCAGAGGTTGGGTCTGCGCCTTCGCCTAAATCAATTTCGGGGCGCGAGACATGGAGAAAACTCTTCGCGTTACCGGCCGCGAGACGGCGCGCCTCTTCCGTGTCAACGACATCATACGCGACGGAAGCCACGCGCGCGGCGTCCTGTTCATTCGGACGGACGGCGGCAAAGGGACGAATTGTCACGCCGAGGCCGCCTTTAGAAACCGATGTTGACGAGCGGGAAGAAGCGCAGTTCAGCGTCACGAATGACGTTGATAAGGCCGACCTGATAGCCGTTCAGCGTATCCGCGCGGTTGACGAGACCAATCTGGAAGCCACGCCCCTCGCCCACAACATTGATGAGACCCGCCTGGAGACCGCCGAAGCTCATCGCTTCATTCCAAAGGCCAACCTGAATGCCGAGAAGCTCGCCACTGCCGACCGAGTTGTAAAGGCCGATTTGGAAGCCCGCGCCACCATCAACAACATCGTTGCGCAGGATATTCACTTGAATGCCCTCAAAGTAGATTGATTTGCCCCAAAGACCGAGGTCAAGACCCGTCACATTTTCCTGCGCGGTCGAGAACGGAATCGTCAGGCGAAGACCCACCACATCGGCCGTGCGCGGCCACTGGCAGATCGCCAGATACGCCGGCCACACGTCGCGCACCTCATTCTTCTCGGTCTCCGTCGGCTCGGTCGCACGCACGACCTTCACATCCTCTTCGTCGGCCATGAGCGGCAAGGCGATCATTGAGACGAGCGCGAGGGACAGCAACTTCTTCATGTTCGGGACTCCTTCTGTTTTATGGAATTTTAGGTCGTGTTCTTCTAGTATATGCTTTTTATGAGGCGAAATCAACCCTCGATCGTCACCTTCTTGATGACGATGGCCTCTTCAGGGACGTTTTGGTAGGGGCCCACAAAGCCCGTCTTGGCCTTTGCAATCGCATCAACAACATCCATGCCGTCGGTGACGGTGCCAAAGACCGCGTAACCGAAACCCTGTGTCGTCGGCGCGGTGAAATCGAGAAAGTCGTTGTCCACGAGATTGATGAAGAACTGGCTCGTCGCCGAATCAATAACGCTTGTGCGCGCCATCGCAATCGTGCCGCGGCGATTCTTAAGGCCGTTCATTGCCTCGTTGCGAATCGGCGCACGCGTCGGCTTTTGGTTCATCTCCTTTGTGAAGCCGCCACCCTGAATCATGAAGCCGTCAATCACGCGGTGGAAGATTGTCCCGTCGTAGTGGCCATCCTTCGCATACTGAACGAAGTTCGCCACGCTCTCAGGTGCCTTTTCCGCATCTAGCGAAAGTGTGAGCGTCCCCAGCGTTGTCTCAATAATCGCGTTCATAATTCATCTATTATATCAAAGATTTGCGTTTTCGTGCGGCAAAATGGCGAACGAGCCACGCACGCCATCAGCTCCGCCCATCAGACAAGCGTCTGGACGGGTGAGAGGTCGGAGCGGTGCAGATGCTCGGCGAGCGTCCAGCCGAGCGGCGCAAGGCAGATCTCCTTCTTCCAGATCGCATTGACCGTCCCGACCTCCCAGCCGTCGTAGGAGCGCAGCCTCGGCTCATACTTCTTCAACAACCCCCGTCGGACGAAGAACGTGCAGCAGGTGCTTGAAACGCGACAACACAGATGCTTCTTGAGCACCGCGAGCTTCCCATAGTCCTGGAAGCGGATTCGGTCTGGATGGAAATGAGGATTGAAGCCTCCGACGCGGGAATGCTCGCTCAAGATTTCAAACGGATAGACGAGGGCGTCTTCGCCCATCAGATAGTCGTCTTCGAAAATCAGCTCGATCGTCGCGTCGTCATCTGCGAGCGCTATATCAATCTGCGTCTGGAAACTCGGTCCGTTGCCGTGCCCCTTCGCCTGCACGACGTCGAACGCGACGCCTGCTTCCGCCGCTCTCGCGCGATAGAGGGACAGACCCTCCTCCGACATGTTGTCGAGCACAAGCGTGATGCGCAACCTGTCGCGCCCGTACTTCTCGACGAACTTCTTCGCCGCGCCGAACAGTGAGCACCCGCCCATTTTGATCACGTCGCGCTTTGTGACGATGCCGATCTCCTCGAGCGCCCGGCTTGAGTTCATGTTCATCACGGCGTCCGTCGTGCGCAAGATGACATGAAGCGACAAAGGCGAATCGATTGATTTCCCCAGATCAAATCTGCGATTCCTGCCTGCGATCCGCTTAGGTATGCAAAATCGGCAGAACAGTTCCGGCATGTTTTTGAAATAGTATTCAAGCCGATGAGGATCGTTCATGCTTTTCAAGAAGATCCTCTTGATAGATCCTGCTAAATTCATTTTCTGATTTCCCCAGTCTTGTAGCGTCATAAGCAAACCTTTCTCGCAAAGAGACCCGGCAAGTCATGCGAACGCACCCAGAACCCCAGCATACTTCTTGAGTCATTCGTTTTGCATTTGGACAGTTTTGGACTTGTCAATCAGACAAGACCCCATCAGAAATCACCAATAGGCACCACCCTCGTGGACGTGATAGTTGTCGGGTCG
>CAVHJW010000052.1:0-10068 GCA_963636335.1 bacterium | reverse complement strand
GAGCGCGAGCGGCACAATGGCGAAGAGGAGCACCTGATAGTTCGTGAGACCCAAGCCGAAGACGAAGGCGGTCGTCCAAAGAATCTTGTCAGAGGGCTGGCGCATCCAACGATATGACAGCAGGAACACCCACATCAAGAAGAGGGCGTTGAGCGAGTAAATCTCGACGATCGTTGACTGCGACCACTCCACAGGCGACAACGCGAACGTGAGCGCACCCGCCACACCGCCGCCGAACGCGAGGACGTTCGGGACATCAATGAAGTCACGTGAGGAGCGACAGATCAGCATTGCTGTGCAGCCGGCGGCAAACGCGCCGAAGACGGCCGAGCACAGGGAGACGCACCATGCCGGCGTGGGGTAACCCATGTACGTGACAAAGGAGAACGCCTTGCAGAAGAGCCACGAGCAGAACGTCCAGAACGGATACCCCGGGGGATGCGGCACGCCAAGATTTGCGGCGGCGGTCGCAAGCTCGCCTGAGTCCTCAAGGCCGACGGAAGGCCCAAGCGTCCAACAATAAACGATGAGCGTCAGAATCGTGGCCGACCAAAAGGCCGACCAGTCGAGGCGCGTAAAAAACTTCTTGTCGTGTGAGTCTGTCATCTTTTATCCTTTGAGGACACCGTCCTCGAGTGTGAGCGTTCGATCGCAAATGGCGGCCGCCTCAGGCGAGTGCGTGACCATCACAAGTGCGAACGGTTTAAGATCGGTTGCCAGGGCTGTGAGCATTTTCAAAATTTCCGCGCCCGTCCAAGCGTCGAGATTGCCCGTCGGCTCATCGGCGAGGACGAGTTCGGGCTCCGTGACGAGCGCGCGTGCGAGGGCGACACGTTGCATCTCACCGCCCGAAAGTTCAGAGGGGAGATGGTCCAATCGCGCAGAGAGTCCAACGCGCGAAAGAAGTTCCACCGCGCGCGCGCGTTGAACGGCCGCGCCCGCGCGCATCGTCGGCAAAAGAACATTCTCAAGGACGGTGAGTTCCGGCATGAGATGATACTGCTGAAAAACAAAGCCGATATTCTTCGGGCGCGTGACGGTGCCCGAAGTCTGCTTCTCAAGGCCACCCACAATGTTGAGCAACGTTGACTTACCCGCACCCGAGCGACCGACAATCGCGACCTTTTCGTTCGGGTAAACCGAAAAGTTGACACCCTTAAGAACCTCAATCGGCTTTTGGCCAGGAATCTTGAATCGTTTCTTTAAATCAATGGTGCCGAGGACAATTCCCATTTTCCGTCTCCCTACTGATTGAGTGCCTTGACGGGATCCTTGAGCGCGGCCGAAAGCGCCGGGATGAAAGAGGCCAAAAGGCCAAACACAAAAACGAGCGCGACAACCCAGAGAACGTCGGTGACGATGAGCCGATGGGGAATCGCGGCAAGACCATAAACCGAGGCGGGAAAGACCTCAAGCCCCATTTTCGCAAGCCATTCAACGATGTTCTGGAGATTGGCCAAAACCGCCCACGAGGCGAGAAGGCCGAGCAGAATCCCGATGCCACACTGAATCATGCCGTGGACGACGAAGACCTTCATGATTTCGCGCTTCTTAAAACCGAGTGCCTTCAGAAGACCAATCTCGGGCGTCTTTTGCACCGTCAAAACAAGAAGCGTATTCATAACACAGAAGACGGCGACGAGCGAGATAAGCGAGAGCAAGAGCGCGGTCATATTCTTCTCAACGGCGAGCGCATTAAAAATCTCACGGTCGGCCTCGCGCCATGAAATTGCACGAAGGGATGCCTCGCCGCCCGCCGCGACGCAGGACGAGACGATGTCACCGAATGTCGCCGCATCTGTGGGGCAAGACGTCTTCACGTGAATCGCAAAGACGCCGCCCTTTTCGAGCCCCATCAACTCACGCGCATTCGCAAGCGAGCAAACGGCGTAGCCCGAATCATAGTCGTGTTGTCCGCACGAGAAGATGCCCACGACGCGCCACTTAACAGGCAAGAAAATCTCGTCCTTCGCCACGAGTGTCTTCGGCGAGTAGACCGTCACATCGTCGCCCACCCAAACGCCGAGCGCACGCGCGGCCGTCACGCCGAGAACAATTGAATCACCCGCAAGATCAAACGAGCCTGCGCGAGGCGCGCCGATGCGATAGGCGCGCGTAAAGTCATCGCCCTCAACACCGACAAGAACGGGGGCGAGAACGCGCCCCTTCGCGGCGAGGAGGACGCGCGTATCAATCTCAGGCGTAACGCACGTGACGCCAGGAATCTCGCGGATGCGGCGCGCGATTTCGTCCTCGCCACGAATAACACCACCCGCCGTCGCCACAAGCGAGACGTGCGGCTTGAAGTCAAGAATCTTCTCTTCCCAAATATCGCCAAAGCCTGTCATCACACTCCGCACGATGATAACGACGGCGACGCCGAGCATGACACCCAGAACGGAGACAAGCGTGATGACCGACGCGACCGAGCGTTTCGGCTTCAAGTATTTGAGCGCGAGAAACAGAGGAAAACTCATATATCAACTTCCACATCAACATCCATCCCCTTCGGGACGGATGATTCATCTTTATCATCGGCGACCTCAACCTCGGCGGCCTTTGTCTGGGTCGTCGGCAGGTAGCGGTAGTAAACCATCATCTGAAGCGCGGCGAGGCAAGTCGCGAGCGTCTTCGCCTTGTCTCTTCCGCACGTCGCGTCGTTAAACGTCCAGTAGCCGATTGCGCGCGGACGACCGTCAGGGCCTAAGATTGTTTCATCGGGCGTGATGATTGTTGCGGGGTAAAGGGCCTTCATCGCCTGATTCCACTCTTGCCATGCTTTCACATTCTCGGGGGCCGCGCCCTTGCACATTCCCGCTTGATACTTACACTGCGCGGCGTAGTAGCAGTAATACTGCGGATTGTCGCCCGGCAAGGCTTCCGAAAGCGGCGTCCCCTTCGGCGCGCCCTCAAACGACGGCTTCCAACGACGCATCGTGTTCAAGGCTTCGCGCACCTCGTTCTCGTTCATATACCCGAGAAGTTGCATCGCAAGACACCCCGTCGCCGTCAGCCCCGTTGGCTTGCCGCCCGCCGTGTAATTAAAGCCGCCATCTCGAAAGTTGCGCGTTTGCATACACTTCACCGCCTTCTTAATGCATACATCAAGGCCTTCGGGCTGAAGCCCCGCCATCTTGCCAGCCTTAAGTGCCTGCAACGCCCACCCACCGTATGACATATCGTCGCGCGACGATGTGCGGTTGAGACCATAATCCCACCCGCCCGTCGGAGACTGGTTGTCGACGATGCGTTGAAGTGTTTGCAAGGCGACCTTCTTCGCGTTTGGGTTTCGCGTCATGCCGTATGTCTCACAGAGCGCGTACGTCGCAATCAGCGTGGCATACTCGTTGCGATCTGTCCCGCGGAACGAAACGACTTCGCGCCCCGTGCGATCCTTCTTTGTCTTAAGCGCGTCAATGAGGTGTTGCATCGCCCGCTCGACCGTCTCACCAAACTCCTTCGAGCCAGGCGTCTCGCCATGCGCGAGGTAGGCGAGAATCGCGAGCGCGGTGTTGGAGATGCGGTTACTACCATCCCGCCACGAGCCATCGGGTTGTTGCGTCTTCTTGAGCCAGCGAAGCGCCTTCAAGACGGCCGCCTCTGTCACGGCATCGCCGTACCCCGCGCCGCCCCGCGTCATCGCGCCGATGGAGCCCGGGTTGCGCGAGCCCGCCATCGCACGCATCTTCACGGGCGAGCGGATGAGCGCGACCGAGTCCTTTGCGGCGGGCTTCACCGAGACAGGCATCGGCGGCGTCGGCGCGGCCGTGTGCGAGACAATTTCCGAGACAGGGGCGATCTGCGGCGCGTCAATCTGAATTTCAACAATCTCCTCAGGCGGCGGTAGGGTCTCGTCAAAGACCTCTTCCTCAACCTCTTCTTCAAGTGGTGTCTCTTCGTCGGTGGCGCGCGCAATTTCGACGACAAGCGCCTCGTCATGCTTCGGCGAAACCGATGTCACGACGAAGAGGACCACAATACCGAGGACCGGCAGGAGAATCGCGAAGAGCGGCGCCGCGAGGCGCGGCAAATCTTGTCGTGCACGGCGGTAGGCGAGGGTGTCATGGGGCTTTCCAATCCCCGAGGCGACATCAAGGAGGCGGCGGAAGAAACCCCGTTCTTCAAACGCGGCGTCGACCGCCGAAAGACCCTCTTCGAAATCGTCCTCGGTCACCCAAGAGCCCTCCCCTTCCCTACATCGTGAAGATGCTCACCGAGAAGAGCTGATTGCGATAGCAAATGTCAAGGACATCCACGAGTGCCTTATGCGGCGAGTCCTCCGTGCAGCGGACGATGATGGACGTCTTCTTCGATGTGCGTGCGACTTCGCGCAAGTTCTGATCCAGTTCTTGGCGGCGAATCTCGCGCTTGTTGTAGACGATGAGTCCATTCGCATCGCGACCACGACCGATCTCGATTGTGACGGGCGTCTCGCTCGTTGACTCCGACTCGCTTGACGATGGCGCGGGGCGGTTCGCATTCAACTTTGAGAAGACGTCTTCTTGCTTAATCGTGACGACGAAGAAGATGATGAGCTCAAAGACGACGTCAATCATCGGCGTCATGTCGAGCTGCGGATTGTCCTGAGGCTTACGTGCCATGATGAGCCTACCTTCCCCTCTGCTTGAGCTTGTTCAGGAACGGGCGCGCGGGATGCCCGGGCTTCGAGCGCTTATCCTCGGCCGTTGCAACGAACGAGATCTTCCAGATGCCATTCGCCGTGCAGGCATTCATGACGCGCGCGACATCCGCGTGCCGCACATTGAAGTCGGCGCGGATCATGACGGGAAACTCCCCAACCTTGCGCATACGCTCCTTGACGCGGCGCCCGATTTCTTCAGGCGTGATGTCGCGGTCACCCATGGAGATGCGCCCACGCGGGAGTGGCTTACCGTTCTTGTCGCGTGAGGCAATGTCGATGAGCATGTGCGTCGGCGGCATCTCCTCAGGGACGAGCACGATGCCGTGCTTGCCGTCCTCAAGTTCGATTGTCTCATCCTTCTTCTGCGCCTCCGTAAGGGTGACGACGAAGAAGATGATGAGCTCAAACACGACGTCGATCATCGGCGTCATGTCGAGCTGCGGATTTTCTTGTGGCTTACGTGCCATGGCCTTTAGGCTTCTTCAGCGGGCTCAACCGAAACGTTACGAAGACCGTTCAAGATTTCCATCGTCATCGTCGTCATCTTGAGGATGAGACGGTTCGCGCGGTTACGCAGCGTATAGAAGACGGAGACCGACGGAATCGAAACAATCAAACCTGCGGCTGTCGTCCAGAGCGCCTGACCAATCGAGTTTGCGAGAGCCGCCGCGTCACCCGCGCCACCGGCCGCGAGCGCCTGGAACGTCAAAATCATGCCTTGCACCGTACCGAGAAGGCCGAGGGACGGACCGAGGTTACCGCAAACCGAAATCCAGTTGAGGTGCTGCTGAATCTTCTCTTGCTCAAAGTCAGACGCGGCCGTCACAGCCTCTTGAATGACATCAAAGCCCTCTTCAATGTGCTGGAAGGCCGCCTTCAAAATGGCCGACATGACGGAGGGGTTCTGCTCGCACAGATCCATCGCCTTAACAATGTCACCTTCAGCCATCGCCGCCGAGACACCGTCAAGAAGGCGCTTCGGCATAAGCTTTTCGGGCTTAATGAGAATCGCCGAGTCAATCGAGAAGTAGAGGGCCATCGCGCCGTCAACGAAAAGCGCAAGCCAAAGGAGGAAGCCGACAACACCCGAACCAAAGACGATGTCGTAGAATCCGCCACCCGTTGAGGTTGACTTCGCAGCGTCCTGCTCAACAACGTTGCCGTTCGCATCCGTGATGTCAGCAGCGAACGACTCGTACGCCGCCATGGGGGCGATGCAGGTGCCGATGACGACGGACATGGCCAGGATTGACTTCTTGATCTTGTTCATTTGCATTCCTTTTCGTTTGATTTAAGATTTTGTTTCGTGAACCTTTTGTATTTCGAAAATTCCAAGCCTTAAAGGGCCTTCACCTCCGCACGCAGGCGTTCGGCGCGCGCCGTCTGCCCCAACTTATCAAAGGCGGCGGCGGCCTTCAGACCCGCATCCGCACGCTCGCGGCGGCAGTTCGCATCGCGGTACATCAGCCACACGCGCAGGTAGCCATCCACGAGCGCCTGACGAACCTTCGCCTCATCCGTGCTCGTCGAGCTCATGAGAATGTCGCCACGCATGACGAGCGCGGCGGCCGATGCGGCGCGGTCACCCGTCGAGGCGGCCTTCTTGAGAAGTCCTTCCAATTGTTCAACCTTGCCGAGTTTCAGCAAAGCCTGCCAATAAGCCGGCGCGAGTGCGCCCGAATAGGCCGCCGTCTTATCTTCGTTGATGATTGTCTGACACACCGCATAGGCCTCCTGCGCGTGATTCGCCGAGAGGTGCGCGAGCACGAGATAGCGACCCGCCGGCTTGTCCCACTTGAGCATACGGTAGTCCGAGACGATCTTCTTCAAAACACCAATCGCCGAAAGCCCCTGACCCGCCTCAACGAGTTGCACCGCCTTGTCATAGCCCGCCGGCTTCGGAATCTCTATCCCCGTCACGTCTGCGAGCTTGATCTCGCGCGAGATCTTGCCCTTCTCGACGAAATAGGCCTTCGCACGCGGTTGCCACTTGATATCGCCCGAGATGGTCTCCATCTCAGTTGTGATTGAACCGTTGATCGCGAATGCGCTCGCCGCCATCGCGGCCGCCATCATGCAAACGAGTTTCTTCATTTTGTCGGATTCCCTTCTCAAATTAAGTTAGTCATTTTCAGGTGTCTTCGCCGCGGGTTGAGCCGCCTCCCCACCCGCTGTCGGAAGGTCCGCCTTCGCCGCGTTCATGCAGTTCAAAACGACCGTCCGGTGCGACCCATTCGGGAAACTGTCAAGATACTGCTGACCAAATTTAATGACGAGGTCTGCCTTGTCAGAACCCATCTTCGCGAAGAGCGGGACAATCGACGCATACGCGCGCTCAAGGTTCTCAAGAGCACCCGCCTCCATCTTGTCGAGCGGCACCTCCTCGGTCGGGCCGTGCGCCTGAATGAAGACTTGGAACTGCGCAGCGGCGCGGCCACACGTGTCAAGCGCGTCCTCGTTAAGCTTCATCGCCTCTTCGGCCTCCATGCGATTCACGAGAACATCCGCCGAGAGAAGATCAAGACGATCTTGCTCATACTGCGGTTTCTTCGCCCAATACTGGCGAACCTTGCGGAGCGCGCCGATTGCCGCGCCGAAAAGCTTCTGGCGCTGCGTCGCATCCTTCTCCTTGCTACCCTGCTCAGAGGCGACCTCAACAAGCATAAAGTTCGCGTCGGCGGCAATCGCCATGCGCGACATCTTCGGGTCTGCGAGAAACGCATCCAGCGCCTCGCGCGCCTCTTCAAGCGAACCCTGCTTCCACGCCGTCTTCGCAAGACCCAACCGCGCCCTTGCGACGACGCCAATCGCGTTCGTGCCGGCGAGGCGAATCGCCCGCTCGTAGGCCTGATTGGCCATCGTCCAACTCTTCGCCTCGATGAGCGCATCACCCGCATTCGCAAACTGCGAAGCGGAATACGAGCCGTCCGTGCGAAGCATTTCAGCGTAAATGTCGGTGCCTTCCTTCTTAAGACCCATCTCAATCAGGCTCTTTGCGAGACGCGGCTTCGCGTTCTTCGCCTCATCGGAGTCGGGGAACTTCTTCGAAAGCGCATCTAGCGCCTCGCGCGCCTTCTCAAGATTGCCCGAGGCCGTATAAATCGTGCCAAGATTCACGTAGGCGGTCGTCGCAAACTTGCCCGTCGGATACGCGGCCAGATAGGCGGCATAGGCCTCAGCCGCACGCGGGCGGTAGACCTTCTCAACCATCGCCTGCGGGCGCGTCATGCGACGCCAGCAGTCGCCGACAATGTACGTGGCCGCCTCCTTGAGCGTCTCATACTTCTCTTTGTCGCCAGAGGGCGTTGTGGGATCCTTCAACGCCTCAAGAGCCTCCTTTGAGAACGCCTGGAAATTCTTGATGGCACGGATGATTTCGGCCGTGCCCGCCTTCTCGGCCGCCTCAACGAGTTCGGGCGTCGCGTTTGTCGATGCCGCCTCAAGCTGAGCGAGACCCTTCTTCTGGTACATCTGCGCCAACAGCATCTGCGCCTGCAGACGATTGAGTTTCACCTTCTCAAGCTTTAAATACTGCGCCATCCAACGAATCTCGCCATCCGCATCGCCGAGTTTACCCGCACACTGCGAGGCGCGCTGATGCGCCATCGCATAAACGGCGGCGTTCGTGTACGTTGAGGCGATAATCTTCCAGAACTTCATCGCGTCTGCATAGCGACCATTCTTCTGGAACTCAATAGCCTGCGCGGCCGCGATATTCGGAGCCGAGGCGTGACGCACATAATTCTCGCAGAACGCCGTATAAAGCGCATCGGCGCGTGCAACGTCGTGGCACTCTTTTTCCTTCGCCGCAAGACGGACAACGGCATCACCCGCCGCAATCATCACAACTTTATCACGGCAACCCGCGAAGCGTTCGGCGAGGTAGTGCTCAACGACATCAGCCTTGAGGCGCCAGTCATCACGCACGGCCTTGTCCTTCTCCTCAAGCATAAGATCAATGGAGGCCGTCGCAATGTTCTCAACCGCAACAATTGACTCGGCATACTCGGGGAACTTCGCAAGGACATCGTTGTAGGCGTCAATTGCCTCCTTGAGCTGGCCCGCCGCGTAGAGCTCATTCGCCTCACGGAACTGCGCCGCACGAACGCGCGCAATCTGCTCGGGCGTGACCTTTGTTTTGACCTTGGCCTGATACTTCTCTTCGGCGAACGTGCGCACGCTTTCGGCAAGGTCGCCCGCCTGCGGTGCCCACGAGGATGACTCAAAATTCAGAAAGACACTCTGCGCCATCGCGAACGAGCCCTTCATCACATCGCGCTTGCCGTTCGCCTTCTTGGGCCCGAAAAGGAGCGTCTTGACGCGCTCGTCATTGCGCTTGGGCTTCTTGTACTCAGCCTCGGCCTCCTCAAAAAGAATCTTCGCCTGAAGGTAGAGACACTCAGGGAGCGGCGACTGCTTCAGAAGACCCTGATGACCATCGGGGTCAAACGAGACGATTTGGTCGTGAAGACGCTGAAGCTCTGGACGGAATTCGTCAATAATCTCGCTCGCACGGTCGGCATTGCCCTTCATCTGCTCCAAGTGCGCCTTCATGGAGACGGCGCGGCCGAAGTAAACGGGCTTATCCATCTGCCAAAGAAGTTTATCAACGATATCCGACATCGCTTTCACATAGCCGTCGCGTTTCTTCTTATCTTTCGGGTCGGACGTGCGATCAATGAGCTTGAGGTAGATATCGCACGTTTCACACGCCACGTTGCACCACTCATCGTCCTTAATCATCTTAAGAAGCGACTCGTAGCGCTCAACCGCCTTCGCATACTTGCAATCGCCCGCGAGAAGTTGCCCATAGGCATAGGACGCATCTAGATAGAACTTGCGCAGGTCGGTCGACGGCTTCGGGAATGTCTTGAAGAACTCTTCGTAGATCTTCATGCACTCGTCCTTCTGGCCGCGTGCGAAGTAGTTGTTCGCAACCTCAAGGCGCGCACCCCAGAACTTCACCGACTTACGGTCGGGAAGCGCGGCGATCTTCTTCTCGGCATCTTCAAACTTGCCGAGCGCGAGAAGACCGCGCACCTCAATGGCGAAAAAGCGAGCCTCCGAGGAAGGCCATTTCTTCTTCGTCGCCTCAATGACGGGCGCGGCAAAATCGGAATAACCGAAATTGATCAGCGCCTCAACATAGGCGATTTCTGCCTCAAGGGCGGAGTCTTCCTTGACCTCGTCGGTCGCGGGAGCGGCCGCGTCAGCCCACGCTGACACGGCCCATGTCGCCGTCAAGGCGAGAGAATAGATGACCTTCCTCATAGTAAAGCGATTATACTATAATTCACTTTCGGAATGCAAGCGCATTTCCCCCTTTTAGCGATTCGTCGCGTAGAGGGGGCCAAAGTTCTTGCACGCGCGATAGTCCGCGCCCGTCGGATCGTCCGACGCGCCGAAGAGGCCCCAGCAGTGCGGCT
>CAVHJW010000051.1:0-10097 GCA_963636335.1 bacterium | reverse complement strand
GGGGTTGTAAAAAATCCCCCTTGCATTGTGAAGGGGTGATTTGGTATAATAGTCTCTAATTCTCGTGAGAGGAGGGTCGCGATACGGGCGAGTTTATCCCGTCGCGTCGTGACCGCCGGGCGAAAAATGCTCGCGGTCGCGGTTGCGGTCGCGAGCCTCGTTTTACAAGAAGGACTGGGTGAAAACTCAGTTGCGAGCGAAGCGCCAGAAAAGGGCTTCTCGCGTCTACGCCAAGAGTCCGCGAAAGCGGTAAGGTGCGCGCGAAGGTCGCAACCGTTGGAACTCAGGCAATGGGGACGAGGGTCTGGTAAAGGTCGGGCCTGAAGTCAAAACGGAAAAGAACAAGAACACAAGGAAAAAAGACACATGCAGCAGCAGAGAGTCCGCATCCGCCTCCAGGCATACGATCATCGTGTGCTGGATCAGGCCGTCGGTGGCATCATCGACACGGCCCGTGGCACGGGTGCGCAGGTGGTGGGCCCAATCCCGCTTCCGACACGCGTCGAACGCTACACGGTGAACCGTTCACCGAACGTCGACAAGAAGTCCATGGATCAGTTTGAGATGCGCACGCATAAGCGCCTTCTCGACATTGTTAACCCGACCGCGCAGACGATCGATGAGCTCAAGAAGCTCAACCTTCCTGCCGGTGTCGACATCACCATCAAGGTCTGAGAGGAGTCGACATGGAAGGAATGATTGGCAAGAAAGTCGGTATGACCCAGGTGTTTGACGCCGAGGGCAACCGCACGTGCGTCACGGTGATCGAGCTCGGTCCCTGCCCCGTCGTTCAGCTCAAGACGCTTGAGAAGGACGGCTACGAGGCCGCGCAGGTCGCGTTTGGCGCGCAGAAGGCCTCGCGTCTCGCAAAGGCTCAGCAGAAGCACTTTGAGAAGGCCGGCGTTGAGACGATGAAGGTTCTCAAGGAGTTCAAGCTCGACAAGGGCGAGACGCTTGAGGTCGGCAAGGCTGTGACGGTCTCGAACTTCGAGGGTGTCAAGTACGTCGATGTGACGGGCATGACGAAGGGCAAGGGCTTCGCGGGCGTCCTCAAGAAGTGGGGCTTCGCGGGCGGCAACATGACGCACGGCGGCCACTCCAAGCGCCGCACGGGCGGTCTTGCGGCGCGCGACCTTCCGGGCTGGATTGAGAAGGGCAAGAAGATGCCGGGCGACATGGGCGACGTGAGCCGTAAGGCGATCGGCCTTGAGGTCGTTCAGATCCGTCCTGAAGACAACGCGATTCTCGTCAAGGGCTCGATCCCGGGTGCGCGTAACGGCATCGTGATCGTGCGCAAGTCCCTCAAGAACAATCTCAAGAAGGGGGCTAAGTAATCATGCAGAAGATTGAAGTCACGTTTGACGAGTCCCAGCTGACGCTCGACAAGGGCGAGCAGGCGGTCAAGGACGCCATCACGGCGATCCGCAACGCGCTGCGTGCGGGCACGGCCTCGACGAAGGGCAAGGGCGATGTCGCCGGTTCTAACAAGAAGCCGTGGAAGCAGAAGGGCACGGGCAATGCGCGTGCGGGCTTCCGTCAGTCGCCTGTGTGGCGCGGCGGTGGCGTGGCGCACGGTCCGCACCCTCGTTCCTTCGAGCAGAAGCTCAACAAGAAGGTGTGGGCTCTCGCGTTTGCGCGCGCGTTCTCTGACAAGGTCAAGGCGGGCGACGTCGTCGTTGTTGACGAGTTCAAGTTCGAGGCGCCGAAGACGAAGCTCATGGCGAAGTTCCTGAAGGATCTCGGCATTGACCGTACGGCGTGCATCGTTCAGAAGGATGTCGATGACACGGTTGTCCTCGTCACCTCCAACCTTCCGAAGATTGACTACTCAACGGCGCAGGCGCTTGACGTCTACACGGTTGTGGCCAATCGTAAGCTCGTCTGCGACAAGGCCGGGTTTGACGCCCTCATGGCTCGCATCGCCAAGTAAGGAGATTTAAGTCATGACGAAGAAAGAATTGAAAGAAAAGACGAACGGGATCATCCTCGACGTGCTCATCACGGAGAAGGGTTCGATTCTCTCAACGGAAAACCGTTTCCTTCTGGAGGTTGCACCTGCTGCGCGTAAGCCCCAGATCGCAACGGAGGTTGAGAAGGCGTTCGGCGTGCACGTCCTCGCGGTTAACACGGCGAATATGAAGGGCGCGACGAAGTACGTCCGCGGCACGCGCCGCACGACGAAAGAGGCAACGTGGAAAAAGGCGATTGTCACCGTCAAGGCTGGCGAGCGCATTGAACTCGCGTAAGGAGTCTAAGGAATTATGGCACTTAAGAACTACAAGGCTCGTTCATGCGGCATGCGCTTCCGCGCGTCCGCGTCGTTCGAGGAGATCACCGAGACAAAGCCGGTGAAGCGCCTGACGAAGGCCGTCCGCAAGACGGCGGGTCGTAACAATCAGGGCCGCATCACGACGCGCCATCGCGGCGGCGGCGTGAAGCAGCGCATGCGTATCGTCGACTTCAAGCGCAACAAGTTTGACGTCGAGGCGACGGTTAAAGAAATCGCCTACGATCCGACGCGCAGCGCGTACCTCGCGCTTCTCGAGTATGCTGACGGCACGCTCGCCTACATCCTGGCGCCTGATGGGCTCACGAAGGGTGCGAAGGTGATGAATGGTCCGAAGGCCGAAGCCACGGTTGGTAATTGCCTGCCGCTCGCTCAGATCCCGCTCGGGCTTTTCGTTCATGCGATCGAGCTCGTCCCTGGACAGGGTGCGAAGGTCGGTCGCTCGGCCGGCAACGCTTGCCAGGTGATGGCGCGTGACGGTAACACGGTGACGCTCAAGATGCCTTCGGGCGAAGTTCGTATGTTCGACGGCCGTTGCCTCGCGACGGTTGGCACGGTTGGCAACAAGGACTGGAGCTCAATCAAGCTCGGCAAGGCGGGTCGCAAGCGCTACATGGGCGTTCGCCCGACGGTGCGCGGTGTTGCGATGAACCCAGTCGATCACCCGATGGGCGGCGGCGAAGGCCGTACGTCTGGCGGCAGCCACCCGCGTTCGCCGTGGGGTCAGCTCGCGAAGGGCGGCAAGACCCGCGCGAAGCGCAAGGCGTCCAACAAGGTCATTGTCAAGAGGAGGAAATAATCGATGGCACGTTCTCTTAAGAAGGGACCCTATGTCGAGGAGAGCCTCCTCCGCAAGGTCGAGAAGATGCAGGCGAGCGGAAAGAAGCAGCCCATCAAGACGTGGAGCCGCCGTTCTATGGTGCTCCCCGACTTCGTGGGGCTCACGTTCGCGATTCACAATGGTCATCAGCACATGCCGGTGTTCATCACCGAGAACATGGTCGGTCACCGTCTCGGCGAGTTCGCCCCGACCCGTACGTTCAAGGGTCACGGCAACTCTGAAAAGAAATAAGGGGATAAACAATGGAAGTTATTGCCATTACCCGCAATCAGCGCATGAGCGCGTTCAAGGGTCGTCCCCTGTGCCGCTCGTGCCAGGGGCTCAAGGCCTCCGATGCGCTTAAGATCGTTGAGTTCTCGCCGAAGAAAGCGGCGGTGATCATCAAGAAGACGATTCTGAGCGCCATCGCGAATGCGAAGAACAACAACGGCATTCAGGACGCCGCATCGCTCACAATCAAGCAGTGCGTCTTGGACGAGTCCACGCGTATGCGTCGCTACTGGCCGACGGCTCGCGGTTCGGCTCATCCGATCGCGCGTCGCCTGTGCCACTGCAAGGTCGTCTTGACGGACACGCCGGCCAAGGCCAAGAAGGAGGCTAAGTAACATGGGTCAGAAAGTTAATCCGATTGGCTTCCGCGTTGGCGTCAACCACGCCTGGGGCAGCCGTTGGTTCGCGCCGAAGAAGACGTTTGGTGCGTATCTCGTTGAGGATCAGCTGATCCGCGAGGAGTGCAAGAAGCGTTTGGTTGAAGCGGGTCTCTCAAAGATTGAGATTGAGCGCTTCGCCAACCGCGTCCGCGTGACGCTCATGAGCGCGCGTCCGGGCGTCATCATTGGCCGCAAGGGCGATGCCGTTGAGGAGCTCCGCGCGAAGCTCGAGAAGATGACCAAGAAGGAAATCTTCATCGAGATCAAGGAGGTGAACGGGGCTGATGCTGACGCGCAGCTCGTCGCCGAGTCGATCGCGCAGCAGCTTGAGCGCCGCATCATGCTCAAGCGTGCGATGAAGCGCGCGATCAAGGTCGCGATGGACATGGGCGTTGACGGAATCAAGGTCAAGGCGGGTGGCCGTATCAATGGCGCGGAAATCGCGCGCGTTGAGTGGTCCCGCGAGGGCAAGGTTCCGCTGCACACGCTGCGTGCGAACATCGACTATGGGTTTGCAGAAGCCAACACGACCGCCGGCAAGATCGGCATCAAGGTTTGGATCTGCAAGAAAGAAGGTTTTC
Source organism: bacterium (assembly GCA_963636335.1). Classification (GTDB taxonomy): domain Bacteria; phylum Verrucomicrobiota; class Kiritimatiellia; order RFP12; family UBA1067; genus UBA1067. Next base: position 5,738 of record CAVHJW010000051.1, on the reverse strand, counting down.
AGGCGCGTCCGTCCCGCAGCGATCGCCGCGAGGGTGGTCGTCGTGAGCGTGGAGACCGCAAGGAGGGAAAGTAAGCCATGCCGTTGATGCCTAAGAGAGTTAAGTTCCGCAAGGTCTCCAAGGGAAACCGCGCGGGATACGCCACGTCGGGCACGGAGCTCGCGTACGGTGAGTTCGGTCTGAAGGCCCTCACGCGCGGCCTTCTGACGGCGACGCAGATTGAGGCCTGCCGTGTTGCGATCAATCGTGAGATGAAGCGCAAGGGCAAGCTTTGGATTCGCGTCTTCCCCGACCGCCCCGTGACGCGCAAGCCGATCGAGGTTCGTATGGGTGGAGGAAAGGGCAACCCGGAGTTCTGGGCGGCCGTCATCCTTCCCGGCAAGATGTTGTTCGAAGTCGGTGGTGTGAGCGAAGAGGTCGCGAAAGAGTGCCTCCGCCTCGCTGCGACGAAGATCGGCATCCACACCAAGTTCATCACCCGCGCAGGAGTCAAGATCTAATGAGCACGGAAAACACAACACGCGGCGCGCGCAAGGTTCGCAAGGGCGTCGTCGTCTCGAAGTCCGGCGCGAAGACCGTCAAGGTGGCGGTCTCGTACCGCGAGCGTCATCCGGTCTACGGCAAGATCGTCACGCGCACGAAGAACTATCATGTGCATGACGAGGCCGACACGGCCAAGGTCGGCGACACGGTCGCCATCATGGAAACGCGTCCGCTGAGCGCGACAAAGCGCTGGCGCATCGTGAAGTAAGGGAGAAAGCATACCATGTTGCAGGAACTCTCCAATCTCGTGGTTGCGGATAATACGGGCGCCAAGCGCGCGATGTGCTTCCGCATCCTCAAGCAGCGCAAGGAGTACGCGCACCTCGGCGATGTCATTCGCGTCGCCATCAAGGAAGCCTCGCCGACCTCTTCGATCAAGAAGGGCTCGGTCGCGACCGCCGTCATCATCCGCACGGGTCAGCCGATCCGCCGCGCCGATGGTTCAACGGTTCACTTCGACCAGAACGCGTGCGTCCTCGTCGACTCGAAGCTCAACCCGATCGGAACCCGTGTGTTCGGGCCGGTTGCGCGTGAGCTCCGCGACAAGAACTACATGAAGATTCTCTCGATGGCCCCGGAAGTGGTCTAACGACGGAGTCAAGGAGCAACGAACTATGGCTATTGCAAGAATCAAGAAAAACGACACCGTTATCGTGACCTGCGGCAATGACGCGGGCAAGACGGGCGTTGTCGCGAAGGTCAACCCGAAGGACGGCACGGCGATCGTGACGGGGCTCAACGTCCACAAGAAGGCCATGCGTCGCAGCGAGCGTTCGCAGGGTGGTCTCGTGGACATCGAGTTGCCGATCCGCCTGTGCAAGCTCATGCCCTACGACACCGAGAAGAAGCGCGGCACGCGCGTCAAGACCGGCGAGAAGGAAGGCAAGAAGGCGCGCGTCTCGGTGAAGAGTGGCAAGGCCCTCTAAGGTAAAGGAACGACAAAATGGCAAGACTCAAAGACGAATACGCGAGCCGCATGGTTCCGGAGCTTGAGAAGAAGCTCGGCACCACGAACCGGATGCTCGTTCCCCGCCTTCAGAAGATCGTCATCAACATGGGCTTCGGCATCGTCACGAAGGACGAGCAGAAGACGTTGGTCGATGACCTGACGGCAATCACGGGCCAGAAGCCGATGCTTTGCAAGGCGAAGAAGTCGATCTCGAACTTCAAGCTGCGCGAGGGCATGGTGATTGGCGCGAAGGTGACGCTCCGCGGTGAGCGCATGTGGGAGTTTGCAGACCGCCTCATTTCGGCGGCGCTTCCCCGCATTCGCGACTTCCGTGGTGTTCCGAACCGTGGCTTCGATGACGCGGGTAACTACACGCTCGGCATCAAGGAGCACACGATTTTCCCGGAGCTCGTCGACTCGACGGCGCATTCGGGCATGGACATCACGTTCGTGACCTCGTCCACTGACAAAAAGGCCTGCAAGGAGCTCTTGAACTCCATGGGCATGCCGTTCGCAGGGAGGAACTAATCATGGCTAAGCAGTGTCTCATTGAAAAACAGAAGAAGGCCCCGAAGTTCAAGGTGCGCGCGTATAACCGTTGCCAGCGCTGCGGTCGTCGCCACGCCTACATCCGCAAGTTCGGCGTTTGCCGTCTCTGCTTCCGCGAACTCGCCGTCGCGGGTCTCATCCCCGGCGTCACGAAGGCCTCGTGGTAAACAAAAGGGAAAGGAATCCAACTGAACATGACTATCGATCCCATTTCCGATATGCTCACGACGATCCGCAACGGACTGAAGGCGCGCCTTTATTCCGTTGAGACGCCGGCGAGCCATCTCAAGGCCGAAATCGCCCGCGTTATGAAAGAGGCGGGCTATATCGCCGACTGCGTGACGACGAGCGACTTCCCGAAGAAGCTCGTGATCACGCTGAAATACTCGCAGAAGGCCCAGCCCGCGATCACGGAAGTGAAGCGCGTCTCGCGTCCCGGCCTTCGCCACTACGCCGCGTGCGGCAAGATCCCTTCGATTCTTGACGGCATGGGCCTCGTCGTCCTGTCGACGTCGAAGGGCATCATGTCCGGTGCTGAAGCGAAGAAGGCGAAGCTCGGCGGCGAAATCATCTGCACGGTTGCATAAAGAGGAGCCAAAGACAATGTCTCGAATCGGTAAAGAACCCGTCAAGCTCGCCGAAGGCGTTTCCGCCACGATTGCGGGCCAGACGGTGACGGTCAAGGGTAAGCTCGGTGAGCTTTCCTACACGATGCATGAGGGCATCACGGCCAAGGTCGAAGATGGCAACATTCTCGTTGCCTGCGCCGACGACGCAACGCTCGGCAACTTCCACGGCCTTGCGCGTGCGCTGATCAACGCGAATGTGATTGGCGTGTCGGCGGGCTACCAGAAGCAGCTCGCGATTGAGGGCACCGGCTTCAAGGCCGTCCTCAAGGGTCAGGAGCTCGCGCTCTCTCTCGGCTTTGCCTCCCCGAAGATCTACACGATCCCTGCGGGGCTGACGGTGACGGTTGAGAACGACGGTCTCCAGGTCACGATCAAGGGCATCGACAAGCAGCTCGTCGGCGAAGCCGCCGCGCGCATCCGCTCGTACTACCCGGCCGAGCCTTACAAGGGCAAGGGCATCCGCTATGTTGGCGAACACATCCGCCGCAAGCAGGGCAAGAAGGTCGCCTAAGGCGCGTCCATAGCTTAAGGAGAACGAAACACTATGTTCAATCGTAAAGTTCAGCGTCAGAAGCGGCATCTCCGCCTTCGTCAGCGCGTCATTGGCACGGCGGCTCGTCCGCGTCTGTCAATCTGCGTGACGAACAAGAACATGTACGTCCAGTTCATTGATGACGATGCGCAGAAGACACTCGCCCAGGCGAACACGCTCAAGGACGAGAAGGCGAATCTCGACGTCGCGAAGGCGCTCGGCGCGAAGGCGGCCGATGTGGCGAAGGCCGCTGGCATTGCGACCGTCGTCGTCGACCGTGGCGGACGCAAGTTCGCGGGTCGTGTTGCGGCCATCGTTGAGGCACTCGTCGCCGGTGGCATCGCCATCTCGGCCAAGAAGGAGGAGAAGTAACCCATGGCATTCAATCGTGACAAGCGCGCGGAGCAGCCCGAGGATAGCCTCGACGAGCATACCGTGTTCATCAACCGCTGTGCGAAGACCGTCAAGGGCGGTCGTCGTATGAGCTTCTCCGCCGTCATCGTTGTCGGTGACAAGGAGGGCAAGGTCGGTGTCGGTTTCGGCAAGGCCAACGAAGTCGCTGACGCCATCCGCAAGGGCGGCGAGGCGGCGCGTAAGGATATGCGCAAGGTTGTTATGAAGGGCAAGACCATCCCGCACGACGTCGAGGGCGTCTGCGATGGTGGCCGTGTCATTCTCAAGCCAGCGCCTGACGGCACGGGCCTCATCGTCGGCGGCGGTATGCGCCCTGTCCTTGAGGCGGCGGGCATCCGTGACGCGGTCGGCAAGTCGCTCGGCTCGAAGAACCGTCTCAACGTCGTCAAGGCGACGCTCGATGCGCTCTCGAAACTGCGTAGCGCCGAGGAAATCGCGGCGATCCGCGCGTAATCGAAAAGGAGTCATTGAAAATGGAACTCAACTCTCTCACGAATACCCCCGGCGCGCGCAAGAGTCGCAAGCGCGTCGGCCGCGGTTGCGGTTCGGGTCTTGGCAAGACGGCTGGTAAGGGTCAGAAGGGCCAGCAGTCGCGCAAGGGTCACAAGCACAAACTCGTGTTCGAAGGCGGCCAGATGCCGCTCGTCCGTCGTCTGCCGAAGCGCGGCTTCAATAACGCCGCGTTCAACGCGAAGACGCTCGGTATCAACGTCTCGGATCTCGAGAAGAGGTTCGACGCGGGTGCGGAGATCACCGTCGAGTCGCTCGCCAAGGCGGGCTACACGGACAACAAGCGTCCGAAAGTGAAGATCCTTGGCAATGGCGAGCTCACGAAGAAGTTCACCGTCAAGGTTCCCTGCTCGGCCTCTGCGAAGGCGAAGATCGAGAAGGTCGGTGGCACCGTTGCTTAATAAGTGACAGCATGGTTTTCGGTAAAATGATTCGTAACGCAAAAGCCTACTTTTACTTTTGGTGGCGTCCCGGGTGTTCAATCCGCAGGGCGATCGCCGCGTAATGGCTTCACGCGCATCTTACCCTAAAACCCGAAAAGGCGGATCGTCAGCAAAGGCGAGCCGCCTTTTTCTTTTTATCATAAACAAACGAAGCGAAACAAAATCGAAAGGAAGAAACAAATGAAGAACGAACCCTACAAGACTTACCTGAGCGAAAACGAGTTGCCAACGGCGTGGTACAACCTGCGCGCGGACATGACGAAGAAGCCCGCGCCGCTCCTCAACCCCGCGACGCTGAAGCCCGTCACGGCCGAAGAGCTTGAGCACGTCTTCTGCCGCGAATGTGTTCGGCAGGAGCTTGATGACACGACGCCTTACATCCAGATCCCAAATCCTGTCCGCGAGTTCTACAAGATGTACCGTCCTTCGCCGCTCGTGCACGCGGTCTTTCTCGAGAAGGCGCTCGGCACGCCCGCAAAAATCTACTACAAGTTCGAGGGCAACAACACATCGGGCTCGCATAAGCTCAACAGCGCGATTGCGCAGGCCTACTACGCGAAGGAGCAGGGCCTCACCGACGTCACGACCGAGACGGGCGCGGGTCAGTGGGGTACAGCACTCTCAATGGCGAGTGCATTCTTCGGGCTTAAGTGCCACGTCTATATGGTCAAGTGCTCTTACGAGCAGAAGCCGTTCCGTCGCGAAGTGATGCGCACCTACGGCGCGGACGTGACGCCGTCACCGTCGATGACAACGAATGTCGGGCGCAAGATTAACGCCGAATTCCCTGGCACGACGGGCTCGCTCGGCTGCGCGATTTCCGAGGCCGTTGAGGCGGCGACGTCGCTCCCGAACGCGCGCTATCTCTTGGGTAGCGTTCTCAACCAGGTTTGCCTGCACCAGTCGATCATCGGCCTTGAGACGCAGGCGGCCTTAAAGAAACTCGGCGTGAAGCCCGACGTCATCATCGGCTGTGCGGGCGGTGGCTCGAACCTCTCTGGGCTTATCGCGCCGTTCATGGGCGAGAAGATTCGCGGCGAGGCCGACTACCGCATCGTCGCCGTTGAGCCGGCGAGTTGTCCATCCCTGACGCGCGGACGCTACGCCTACGACTTCTGCGACACGGGTCGGGTCTGTCCCCTCGCGAAGATGTACACGCTCGGAAGCGG
>CAVHJW010000050.1:0-10865 GCA_963636335.1 bacterium | reverse complement strand
GACCAAATCGCCGATATGCCGAACAGCCATCTCGCAGTGGACGACACGGAGGTTGGCCGCGGCGAGCGCATTCCGCTTTGGCTCTTCGGATTTTTGTATTGAATCTTGTCCGTGTGTTTTTTTGTCCTCTTTGATACACGATGTGCCAGACTATGATTGCCAAGAGACTTCTCCTTCTAACGCCACCGCTTTTGCAGACGAATACGCCGTATCCGGCGACGATGCATTTGATGGGATTTCTCAAGTCTCGCGGGTGCGAGGTCTTCCAACGCGACCTCTCAATCAAGGTTGTCCGCGACATCCTCATTGAATACGGCGATGAGACGACGGACGAGCTTCTTGAGTTTCTGGGTGGTCCGGCGCCGGCGGAGGCAAAGCGCGAAGCGAGTGAGGTCATTGACGATCTTGCCATCTGGATTCGCGACAACGTCGATCCAGAGTTCGGCTTCTCGCGCTATGCCGAGCACCTCTGTCAGGCCGTGGATGACTTTGGCGCGCTCGAGACGCGCGTCAAGAAAAGGAGCATCCTTGATAAGCCGCTTGAACGCCACCTGAAAGAGGCCATGGACGAGACGAAGCCCGACATCGTCGGCGTGAGTTGTCCGTTCCCGGGCACGCTCGTCGGCGCGTTTAAGATTGCGCGCTACGTGAAGCGGCATTACCCCGGCGTGCGACTCGTCCTTGGCGGCGGCTACGTCTCGACCGAACTGCGCGAGATGACAGACAAGCGGCCTTACAAATACTTCGACGTCTTTCAACTTGACGAGGGGTACGCGCCGCTGTTGCGCGAAGTGAAGGGGCTCGCGGCAGACGCGCCTGTTGACGTGCCGCCGTTTGTCGCGCCGAACTACGAGGGCATCGACTGGAACGACTACTTTGACGTCGTTGAAACAGACAATTTCGTGACGAGTCTCTGGAGCACGGGCAAGTGGGTGAAACTCATCATGGCGCGCGGTTGCTATTGGCATCGCTGTGCGTTCTGCGATGTGCACCTGCCCTACATCGGTTGCTTCCTCATGCCAAAGGCGGCGGAGATTGTCGATTCAATGGAGTCGTTCGCGAAGAAGAACTTGCGCTTATTCCACTTCGTTGATGAGGCGATGCCGCCGAAACTTGTGAGTGATGTGTGCGACGAGATCCTGCGGCGCGGGCTCGAAGTCGAATGGTGGGGGAACGTCCGCTTTGATCTCGCGTTCACGCCCGCGCTCGCGAAGAAGATGGCGAAGGCCGGGTGCATTTGCGTGACGGGCGGGCTCGAGTGCGCGAACGACCGATTGCTTAAGCTAATGAACAAGGGTATTACGCTCAAGTCGGCGGAGAAGGTTCTCCGTGCGTTCAAAGCGGCGAAGATTTTTGTGCACGCCTATCTCATGTATGACTTTCCAACGGAGACGAAGGCGGAGCAAAAGGACGCCGAGCGCTACGTGAAGGGGCTTGGAAAGAAGGGTCTCATACAAAGTTGCTACTGGCATCGCTTCGCGCTTACGGTGCATAGCCCCATTGCACACGCGCCAGAGACATTCGGCATCGTCGTTGAGCCGCCACCGACGTCGCCGCGCATCTTCGCGCGAAACGAGATCGCGTATCGCCGTCAGTCTTCCATGAGAAAGAGAGATGTGGTATACTAAACATTATGAATACAACACGACGTGAGTTTCTGATGGGTGCGACGGCGGTTGTGGCGCAGTCGACGATTTCTTCTACGGCGGGTGAGTTGCCAGCAGACAACCTGCCCACGTGGGCTAACGAGCAAATTGATGCGGCCGTGGCGCGGTATCTCGCCTGGAAAGGCAAGGACCAGACGGTCGCGTTTACGTTTATGACCGATGTCCATTCGTGGCTTTCTTCAAAGCCCTCAAAGCCCAACTTCGCAAATTCGCGCTATCACGCTCTCTTCGCTCAGGCGGCGGCCGATCGCGCGGCGTGCGACTTCCTCGTGGAGGGCGGCGACCACGACTACGATCTCAACTGTAAGTCTGACAAGGAAGCCTTCGCGCGCATGGCGGTCACAGAGAGCGTCTATCACGACTATGCTGCGCGCCCTGTCTTGTTCTGCCTCGGCAACCATGACCACGGGCCTTACCTCGGACGCAAAACGCGGCCGATCTCGTCGGAGCAGTTCGGCGAAACCTTCAACGCCCTCGCCGAGCAACACGGCTTCAAGTTGACCTTTGGCTCCAACAAGTCGTGGGGATACTACGACGTGCCCGGTAAGAACTTCCGCGCCATCTTCTGCAACACGTCTGACGAGTCCTATTACGGTCTTTCGCAAGATCAAATCGCGTTCGTGTCGAATGCGCTGAGCACGCTGCCGAAAGGCTGGACAAGTGCACTCTTTTGCCATTTCTGTATCCTCACGGAACTCGGCCACTGGAAGGGTGCCGATGAGTACACGAACCGCGCCGAGATGCCGGGCACGGAAGCCTTCAAGACGATGCTTGAAGAGTATGCGATGGCGCATCCCGCCGCTTTCGCGGGTTGCTTCTGTGGCGACAGCCATTTCGATGGCGCGCTTGAGGTGCGGCGCGTAAACTGGACGACGTCGCAGGGCTACGGCGGCATGTCGCCACGGTGGCTCACGTGGGGCACGCGCATGACGCGCTTCGATCGCGCGAAAACGATGCTCTTTGAACTTGTGGCGATCAAGCCATCCAAGAAGACATTCCGCCTCTTCCGTGTGGGCGCGGGCGGTGAGGCCTGCGATCGGACGTGTTACTACGGGCTTGACTAGGGCGGTTGAAACGGAAAAAGGGATGAACGATTTTTCAAAGATCGTGGCCGCGCTTGAGCGGCGCGGATATGAGGCGACGGCCGTTGCGACGAAGGAAGAGGCGGCCGCGCTCATTCTGAAAGAGGCCGAGAGCGCGACCTCCGTCGGCTGGGGCGGCTCCGAAAGCGTGAAGGCGCTCGGCGTTCGCGAGGCACTTGCGGCGGCGGGCAAGGAGATTCGTGATCACGAGACGAAAATGGATCTCTTTCTTCTTTCCGCGAATGCGATGACCGAAGATGGGCTTATTGTGAATATTGACGGCACGGGCAATCGCGTCGCGGCATCCATCTTTGGACCGAAGCGCGTTATCTATGTTGTCGGCAAGAATAAACTCGTCGCGGGTGGTGTTTTGGAAGCAATCGCGCGCGCGAAACGAGGTGCGTGCGGACCCAACGCGCGCCGCCTCGGTAAGAAGACACCGTGCGCGGAGACGGGGCTTTGCGCCGATTGCTCTTCGCCTGATCGCATCTGCAAGGTGACGGCCATCTTTGAGCGTTGTCCCTCTAAGACACCCACGCGCGTTATTCTTGTGGATGAAGATCTCGGCTACTGATGCGCGTGCGTCTTAAAACGCTCGTTTGGACGCTCGCCGTTCTTCTGATCGCTATCGTGCTCGTCGCCCTCGCGACGTGGTGCCTTATTGATTGGACGGACGAGGGCGCGGATGACTACGCAGGGGGCGTCATTTTGCGCAATTCGTCTGGCGAGATTCTTCGCGTCTCGCTGGGTGAAGGCGATGTTGACTCGCGCCCTTTTTACCGCGCCTCGCCCGACGACTGGATCGTTCGTGCCGTCATCGCCTCGGAGGATGGCACGTTCTGGACGCACAAGGGCGTGCGCCCCTTAAGTGCCTTAAGAGCGGCCTTTCAGAATGTGACGACGGGGCGGCGCATCTCGGGTGCTTCAACCATCTCCATGCAGACCGTGCGCCTCATCAAGCCTCATCCAAAGACGCTTTTTGAGAAGGCGAAAGAGGCGATTCGCGCCATCAAGATGGAACGGCAGAAGGATAAGATTTGGATCCTCTCGCAATATCTCAACCGCGCGCCGTTTGGTTCAAACTTTATTGGCATTGAGGCGGCCGCGCAAGGGTGGTTTGGGAAGCGCGCCAAAGACTTAGGGCTTGGCGAGGCGGCGTGCCTTGCGGGCATGGTGCAAGCCCCCTCGCGCTTTCGCCCCGATCGTCATCTCGAGGCCGCGCTCAAGCGTCGCGACTATGTTCTCAATCGTATGTATGCGCTTAATCTCGCGACCCTTGAGCAGTGTGCGGCGGCGAAATCGGTGCGCCCTGTTGTGCGCCGCGCCCCGCGCCCCTTTGCCACACCCTTTTTCTGCGATTGGGCACTTGCGGCGTGCACAAACGAGGCGACCGTGCACATCGGCCGAGATGTGACAACGACATTGGATGCGGATCTTCAGGCCTTTTGCGACGTGGCGGTCAATCAAGCCGCAGAGGCGGGGCGCTACTCCTCGGCAGCTGTCGTGATGCGCGTGCGCGATGGCGCGGTTGTTGCGATGTCCGTGAGCGGTGACTACTTTTCGCCAGACGGCGGTCAGGTGAACACAGCCCTCGCGCCGCGCCCCGCGGGCTCAACTTTAAAGCCGTTCCTCGTCGCGTCGGCGATGGACAAAGGTTTTGTGACGCCTGAAACGCGCCTTCAAGATTTGCCACGTGTTTATCGTGGGTATCGCCCCACGAACTTTGACGGCACGTATCGCGGCCTTGTCTCAACGCGCGACGCGCTGATTCTTTCGCTGAATCTGCCGTTCGTCGCGCTTCTTGAACGCATGGGCATCACCTCGTTTGGCGCGACCTTGCGCGCGCTTGGATTTCGCCAAATGACGGGCGATGATGCTTCGTTTGGTCTTGGGATGGCCATCGGCAATGTTGAGGTCACGCTTTTAGAACTCGTGGCGGCCTCGGCCACACTCGCGCGCGGTGGTGTTTATGTGCCGCCGACGATCCTTCCGCAAACGAATGTTGTGAGCGGCACGCGTCTTTTCTCGCGCGAGGCGGCGTATCTCGTTTCGGATATTCTCTCGGGTGACGAGCGGAGTGATATTTCGCTCGGACACATCGCCGCCGTGAACGTGCCGCGCTTTGCGTGGAAGACGGGGACGAGCGCGGCCTATCGTGATGCGTGGACGCTCGCGTGGAACCCCGAGTATGTGATCGGCGTTTGGTGTGGGCACAAGTCGGGCGGCTTCGGCGATGAGACCCTTGTTGGCGCAAAAGCGAGCGCGCCTGTTTGCTGGGAAATCGCCCGCCGTCTTTATCCGCAAAACAAGGGGCCGTGGTTTGAGGAGCCAGCGGGCCTTGTTCGTCGGCGCGTCTGCTCAAAGACGGGGCTTCTCGCAACGCGCGACTGCGTGGAGACGGAGGAAGGTCGCGCCATTCGAGATGTGACGCCGACGTTGCCCTGCCCGGGGCACGCGCAGGAGAAGACGACCGCACGACTTCAGATTTCACGACCCGAGGCGGGCGCGGAGATCTTCCTTCTTGCGGGCGAGACGGCGCAAGCGGTTGTTTGTCGCATCATCAACAATCCGCGTGGGCGGACGCTTTGGTGGTTCGCCGATGGTGTTTTTAAGGGTGAGTCAGTGGGCGAGGCTGTTTTCGTCGTTGACCTTGAGGCGGGTGCGCATACGCTGACATGCACCACCGAAACGGGCGAGACCGCCTCGGTCTCGTTCGTTGTCAAACCGTGTGACACCCCATTCTCGCGTTAGAAGGGAAGGTGGTCGGACTGGCGGGGTTCGGACCCGCGACCCCAACATTAAAAGTGTCGTGCTCTACCAGCTGAGCTACAGTCCGAGGTCTTGATAAGCGTCTATTATACCATATTCGTAAGCCGTTGTGGTATAATGTTTCTTTATGCGACAGATGTCTCTCATCGAAGGCGCGGCGGGCGATGACTCGGATCTTGTGGGTGAGCCGCTCGCCGCCCGAATGCGTCCTCGCGACCTCTCGGAGTTCGTGGGGCAAGATCATCTCGTCGGCGAGGGGAAGATTCTTCGTCAGATGATCGAGCGCGACCAGATTCCCTCGATGATCCTCTGGGGCCCGCCGGGTGTTGGCAAAACGACGCTTGCGAATGTCGTCGCGAATATGACGAAGGCCGAATTCGTCAATTACTCGGCCGTGACGAGCGGCATTAAGGAAATCAAAGAAATTATGGCGCGCGCCGAATCGGGCCGCCGCATGGGCATCCGCACCGTCCTCTTTGTGGACGAGATTCACCGTTTCAACAAGGCGCAACAAGATGCCTTCTTGCCGTTCGTTGAGCAAGGCTCAATTATTCTCATCGGCGCGACGACGGAGAATCCCAGCTTTGAGGTCAATTCGGCGCTTCTCTCGCGTTGCAAGGTGTTTGTTCTAAAAGGTCTTTCCGAGGACGACCTCGTGAAACTCCTTAAGAACGCGCTTCACGCCGAGCGCGGGCTTGGCAAACTCAATGTTCAGATTTCTGACGAATCGCTTCACAAGATTGCCGTCTACGCAAATGGTGATGCGCGCCATGCACTCGGCACGCTTGAGACGGCGGTTGCGAACGCGACATTTGATGCGGAGGGTCGGCCCCTCGTTGACGAGAAGATCTTAGGTCAGGTCGTGAGCCGCAAGGCGCTTCTCTACGATAAGTCGGGCGAGGAGCATTACAACATTATTTCAGCCCTCCACAAGTCGATGCGAAACTCCGACCCTGATGCGGCGGTTTATTGGCTTGCGCGGATGCTGGAAGGCGGCGAAGACCCGCTCTACATTGCGCGGCGGTGCATTCGCTTTGCGAGCGAGGACGTGGGTCTCGCCGACCCGAACGCGCTTCTTCTCGCGACGGCGGCGTGGGATGCGTGCCACAATCTCGGGATGCCCGAATGTAGCGTCAATCTCACGCAAGTCGTCATCTATCTCGCGCTCGCGCCAAAGTCAAATGCGATGGAGTTTGCCTACATCCGCGCGGCGAAGGATGCGATGACGCGCATGGCAGAACCTGTGCCGCTCCATATTCGCAACGCGCCGACGCGCCTGATGAAGGAACTCGACTACGGCAAGGGTTACCAATATGCGCACGACACGGATGAAAAAATCGCGCGCATGAGTTGCCTCCCCGACGCGCTCGCCTCTCGCCGCTACTACGAGCCGTTTGGTCTTGGGCGCGAGGCGAATATGAAAGCGCGCCTTCAAGCGATCCGCGACTGGCGCGAAGGCAAAACCGAGACACCGCCTTTTTCGAGCGCGGCCTACGTGAAATGAACGAAACCGAACTTCTTTCGCCTGCGGGCGACTTTGAGACGGCGCGCGCAGCCTTTGCCGCAGGCGCGGATGCCGTTTATTGCGGGCTCAACGATTTCTCGGCGCGCGCGTTTGCGACGAACTTTTCGTTTGATGATTTAGAAAGTCTTTTGCGGCTTGCGCACGCTTCAGGTCGTAAAGTCTACGTCGCCTTCAACACGGTGCTTGATGAGAGCGCGTTTGACGCCGCGATTGAGACACTCGCGCGTCTTGAGGAATTGGGGCCCGACGGTCTTATCGTGCAAGATCTCGGTGTTGCGCGCCTCGTGCGTGAACACTTTCCGCGCCTTCCGCTTCATGCTTCAACGCAACTTGTCGCGCATAATTTGGAGGGCGTCCTCGCATTGAAGGAACTTGGCTTTGTGCGCGTCGTCCTCGCGCGTGAACTTTCTCTTGATGAGATTGCCTCCATCGTTCGGCGCGTTCGCGACATGGAATTTGAGGTCTTCATTCATGGTGCGCTTTGCTACTCCATCTCGGGGCTTTGCCTTTTTGGCGCGATGGAGAAGGGGCGTAGCGGCAATCGCGGCGCGTGTCCCTACTGCTGCCGCCTTGCGTATGCGGGCGAAGACGGGCAAAAGAAATATCCTTTCTCAATGAAGGACTTGCGCCTCGGCGCGGATGTACTCGCGCTTCGTGAGGCGGGCGTTCTTTCTCTCAAGATCGAGGGTCGCATGAAGTCGCCCCTCTACGTCGCGAGCGTGACGAGTTATTATCGCGCGATTTTAGATGGCACACCGCCACGCGTGACAACAGAAGATCTTGAAACCGTTTTCTCGCGTCGCACAACGGAACTTTATTTTCGGAAGACCAATGCGTCACCTATCGACCCCGACTCGCTCGGGCACGTGGGGGCGTTCGTCGGTGTCGTCAAGAAGGTGACGCGCGACCGCGAGGGGCGCGCCTATTTGCGTTTTCACACGTGCCGTGCGCTCGAGCGCCACGATGGCCTCCAGTTTGAGGCGATGACCGACGAGGGTCGCCACCTCGGTATGGGCATTTCGGAGATGCGCCATGCGCTCTCGCGCCACAACGTCTTTGAGGTGAAGGCGGGCGAGGATGTCGAAGTTCTTGTGGATGAAGAAATTCAAGAGGCCTTGCGCCCCGGGATGAAAATCTTTTGCTCCATGTCGAATGCCGTGAAGCGCCGCTTTCCGATTCCGCCGTTCCGTCCGAGCGACTATCCCGCGCTCCACACAATGGATGTGGCCGTGCGCGTGGAGAATCAGCGCGTCTCGGCCTCGGCCGTGTGTCGCGCGCTTGACGTTGAGGCCTCGGCGACCGTCGCGCCGCCACAGGCCCTCGATGCGGCCGAAAACCCCGCGAAGACGGAGGAGGCGATTCGTCGCGCGTTTAGCAAACTGGGCGGGACGAGTTATGCCCTCGGCACGCTTGTCCTTGAAGACCCATCGCGCCGCTACGTTCCCGCGAGTCTCCTCAATGACCTTCGGCGCGAACTTGTTGCTGCGCTTGACGCACGGCGCGACGCGCGTCTTCAGGCGAAGATTGCTGCGGCGCGGGACGAGATTATTGACTTTTCGCGCGCGCGCGGCGATTGCGCGATCGCGCGGCGCGTCAAGATTCGCGCGGGAATGCCTCTTCCCGATCGCGCGTGGGACGAGGTTATTGTCGCGATCACGGCCGAGACCACGTCGCTTGACTTGCCGACCTCGGTTCGCCTCGCGCTCCCCGTTTACACGCGCGAGACATCGTTCAATCGCTTGCGTGCGACAGTGAAACGTTTTCTCCGCGCGGGCTACGCGAAGTGGGAGGCGAGTGATCTCGCGACAGTGCGGCTTCTTCGGTCGCTCGACATCAAAGATCTAACAGCCGATTGGACGCTCTACGCCTTCAATGCGCGCGCTTTAAAGACGCTTTCGGAATGGGGTGTGAGCCGCGTTGTCGCAAGCCCTGAGAACACGCGCGAGAATAGACAATTTCTTGCCGAGTCGGGCTTTGATGTTGAGTTTCTTGTTCAGCAGTCAACGCCGCTTTTTATTTCGCTGACGAAGCCCGCGACAACAACGCCGAGCGCACAACTTCGTGTCACCGAGGAGGCGGGGCTTTGGGTGACGACACGCGCGACACCGCGCACATTTGACGCGCCAGAGAATGTCTCAACGCGCATTGATCTGTCGTGGGGTGAGGCATGATTCTTGTTGAGGCCTACCGCACGTTTCTGAAGATCGCGTGGTTCTTGCCAGGCTTTCTTCTTTACGCCGCGTTCCCGCCTATGTGCGAGCGAGCCGATGTCCTCTTTGCCCTTGCGCCGCTCATGTGGCTTTCGCGCACGGCCGATGCGAAGACAGCGGCGAAGCGTTGGTTCCAAAGCGGACTCTTTTTTTGGGTGGCCACGCTTTCATGGATGCCCGCGATTGTTAAGAATGGTGGGCCGTGGCCGCTCGTTTTGCTTGGCTGGGGCGCGCTGGCCGTTTATTGTGCGGCCTTTTTTGCTGCGTATGGTTTTTTGAGTGCGTCCTACTGGCGCTGGGTCGCCGCGGCGCAACAAGGCCTTTTCGCCCGGCGGCTTTTCGGCGTTCTCATCGTTGAGCCGATTCTCTGGGCGGGGCTTGAGCTTGTGCGTTCGCGCCTGTGTGGTGGTTTTGCGTGGAATCAATTAGGGGTCGTCGCGGCCAATTCGAATTTCGGTCTTCCGGCCGCATTCGGTGGCGTCTATCTTTTGAGTGCGCTCATCGTCCTCGTGAACGGCACGTTCGCTGGCATCGGCGAGCGGATGGTCGCCTCCGTTCGCGCGCGTCTGGGTCGGGGCGCGGCGCACGGCGCGCTTTCGCCTTGGCGCTCGCTCGAAACCGTCTTCGCGCTTCTGCTCGTTGTCGGTGTCTTCGCACTCGCGCGCACGTGGGCATCATTGCGCGCGGGAGAAGGGGAGAGAAGCGTGAAGGTCGCGCTCGTTCAGCGTAATTTCCCTTGCGTCTTTCAAGAGCAGGAAGAAGATCCGTACGAGGTCTACTCCAATCTCCTTGCGAACGCCGCTTTGATGCGTGCCGATCTTCTTGTTTTGCCCGAGAGTGCGATGAGCGAATTTGGCGCACTCGACTCGCGCGCCGCGCTCCGATTCGCACGTTGGACCGAGACGCTCGCAGATGCGCCATCGCTTCTGGCGGGTGGAACGCGTCTCGCGGATGGGGCGATTTATAATTCGGCCGCGCTCTATTCTCTGCGGTCTGACGGGACGATGGATTTTCACGTTTATGACAAGGTGCATCTCGTGCCGTTTGGCGAGTTCATCCCCGGCGACAAAATAATTCCCGCGCTTCAGCGTCTCGCGCCCGTGGGCTCGTGTACGCCTGGCGAGCCGCGCACGCTTGCCCTCGCGGCGACGGACGGTGCGGCGATTCCGTTTGGCGTCGCCATTTGCTTTGAGGATACGGACTCTGCGCTCATGCGCGCGCACGCGGCGTCGGGTGCGAAGTTCCTCGTCTTCATCACGAACGACAGCTGGTTCTCGCGCTCGAACGAGCCACTCGCCCATGCGTGGCAGGCGACGGCGCGCGCGATCGAAACGGGTCTGCCCGTCGTGCGTGTCGGCAATTCGGGCGTGACGGGGACAATTCAACCCGATGGGCGATGGACTTATCTTCTTGATGCTGAAGGGCGTGTTCTTGTCGATGAGCGGGGTCTTCTCTTTGACCGCGTGACGATTCCCGAGGCGGGGCTCGCGCCCTATGTGCGCCTTGGCGACGCGCCGCTTGCCGTCGCTTTCATCTTCGTTCTCGCCCTCTGTATTCTGGCGGCGCGAACGCAGCGTTCACGCGGGTTCCGTGGTCGATAAACGAGCGATCG
>CAVHJW010000049.1:0-10912 GCA_963636335.1 bacterium | reverse complement strand
ATGAGAACTGCTGAAAAACGCGAAGCCTAAGCGGATCCGTTAGGAGCCGCCCTTTACAAGCAATCGGTGTTAAACAAAAGAGAGGAATGGCGCGATTGCTTTCGCTTAACACGGAGGACGGAGGAACACGGAGGCTTGGAAGGTTGCTCCGCGGCATAAAGGAATCTATATGGGTCTTAATGCTAACCACGCGATCATCGTTAACCACACGCACCATCTACACGCTCTACACGTTCTACACGGATAAAATGATAGCCGTGTAGAACATAAAGAACTTAGACGCTGATTGCAGATGTAAACGCAAGTTGGTCTTTCCCTGCGGGGCTACCACATGCGCCGCAGGGAGAAAAACAGAGTCTAGACACAAATAAAAACAATGCCTGGATTGGGCGAGCGGCGATAACGCGCAGGTATTGAGGCGGTCATCGGAAAGGCCAGCGTGTTTGGCGTCAGAAAGTCCGCCGCTTCCTCGCCATCCAGAAATCCGCGAATATGATTCTGGCGACGATAACGGCGGCACGCCGCTAAGACGGCACTCTTGATAAGGCTCGTTCCGCCGCTTGAGCCGTAGCCCGTGACAACCGCAAAAAACGTGGGACCGTGCGCACGCGCCGATGAGATAATCCGCTCGAGACGCGCGAGCGCATCATCGACGCGCATCCCGCGCGCATGCAAATCAAACTCCTCAATCTCACCCTTCATCAGACCCATCATCGAACCGTCAAAAGAACAACACCCGTGAGGACGAGAACAAGCGCAAGCGTCTTCCGTCGGACGTTCGTCTCGTGAAAGAAGAGAACGCCCAGAACGAACGTGAGGACGACTGAAAAACGTCGCACAAGCGAACAAACCGAAATCGGCACGTTCGGCATCGCAAGCCCCTTGAAGTAGAGGTAGTCGGCAAGCGCGAGCAAAACGCCCACAAGCGGAATCGTCCATCGCCACGAGAAAGCGTGCGACCGGCGGCGCAACGCGGGGACGAGACGTGTCACGCCAAAGCACATCGCGTAAACAACGAAGAGCCCCATCTGGAAAACGAGTTGCGTCGGCTCAACAGGCGCCTTCTGAACTTGAAAAACATACTTATCAAAAAGAGCCGAGCACGCCGAGAGAATCATTCCAACAATCGCACACCAGACCGCGTGATTGCGAAGGAAGTCAATGCCCTCGTGCCGCCCCGCCCATGAGAAAGCGAAGTAGCCCGCAAAAACGGCAAGCATACCAACGCCCTGCATGAGGCTCGGCACCTCGCCATAGAGGAAAAGCGCGGCCAAGAAGACAACGGCGGGTGCGGAGGCGCGGATTGGCGTTGCAATCGTGAGAGGCAACGTCCGCAGCGCGCAGAATGTGAAAATCCACGAGACGGAGACGAGAAGCGATTTGAGCGCGCCGAGGACGAGGACATGCGTAGAGAGAAGCGCGAGCGTTCCGTCAAGCCGCCCCGTGAGCGCAAGTGTCGCGAAGAATGCGGTGCCGCCGCACGCCGTTGAGACAAGAAGAACAGGCAAGACCGCATTTTCGCGGACGCTCGCTTTTTTTGCGAGATCGTAAAGCGCGAGAAAGAGCGCGCTCAAAAGAACGAGAACCGTCCAGGGCATCTTTAAGTCTGCCTCTCCGTGTGTGCGAGCGTGAGGGCCCACACGCGCGCAATGCCCGCCTCTTTAAGCGTCTTCGCCGCTTCCGCGAGCGTTGAGCCGGTCGTCATAATGTCGTCAATCAAAAGGACGGTCGCCTTTTCGCGCGCGCGAACAAAGGCTTCGCCCGCGCGTGTGAGCGCAAATGTCCCAACGACATTCGTCCGACGATCCTCCTCCGAGAGGCCGCCTTGCCGCGCGGGATGGCCAACGCGCTTAAGGAGTGGCTTAAAGGACCGCTTGAGCCTTCGCGCGAGCGGCCGCGCGAGCACCGCGCAGGGGTTGTAGCCGCGCAGAAAGCGATGGCCGAGGGTTGAGGGCATTGGAACGATCGCATCAATCTCTTCTACGCGAAAGCGCATGCGCGCGGCCGCCTCAAGCCAGTCCACGAAGTCATCACGTATCTCCAAGCGTGCGCGAAACTTGAAGGCGTTGATGAGATCGCGCGCCACACCCTCAAAGCGGAGAACGGTCGCCGCGCGGTCAAAGGCTGGCTTTTCACGGCGGCAAGTCTCGCAGAGATATTCGCCGTCAAGTCCCACCGCCGCGCGTCCACAACGGCGACAAAGCCCCGTTGACGGCACAAGCTCAAGCCGCATGAGGCAATCCGAGCAAATATGCCGTCGTGGGCGGTCTACGCGCCTGTGACAGAGCGCACAGGCGCGAGGCCAGATGACATCAAGAAGCGAATCAAGCAAGCAAGTTCTCGGGATACTCGCCCGCCTTCACGAGCTTGCCAATCTCCGCGACAACGTGCGGCTTATCCTCGCGGTACGTAACGCCAAACCACGACGAGTCCGTCGGCAACACGCGGCAATCGGCCTTGCCCTCCTTGATGAGCTCATCCACGACGAAGGGAATGTACCACTCGCTCTTCATCTCCGTGCCACGCGCGGCGAGGAAGGTCGTAAAGCGCGACTCCAACTCCTCAAAAAGTTTCGGCGTGAAGCCCCAGCAGTTCATCGACACACGCGCGTCCAAGGGAACCTTCACGGGGTTCGCTTCGTCTTCGCGGTTCTCGGCCTGATCGCCCGCTTTCACGAGCTTCGTCATTTCGGTGACGCCCTTCAACGTGCCGTCTGGCGCAATGTCGCAGATGCCGCGCGCAACCGAGCCATTCTCGGAAAGCGTGAGGTCAAGGCGGTAGCCAACCATCGCGAGGTGGAGCGAGGTGGGGTCAACCGTTGTGAGATACGCGCCCAACTTCGCCATCGCGTCGCGCCCATAGAAATCATCGGCGTTGATGACCGCAAAAGGCTCTTTCACAATGTGGCGCGCCGCGCGCGTCGCGTGTGCCGTGCCCCAGGGTTTCGTGCGACCCTCGGGGAACGTGTAAGGCGCGGGCAAGTCGTTGAGGTCCTGATAGCAGTAGTCAACGGCGATGTGACCTTCATACTTCTTGCCGACCTTTTCCTTAAACTCCGCCTCAAAATCATGGCGGATGATAAAGACGACCTTGCCGAACCCGCCGCGAATGGCATCAAAGACGGAGTAATCCAGAATGGCCTCGCCCGAGGGGCCGACAGGGTCGACCTGTTTAAGACCACCGTAACGAGAGCCCATGCCGGCCGCGAGAACAACGAGAGTTGGCTTCATTTTCTTCTTATCCCTTTCTTAATCAATTTTCTTAACAACGCTTGTGCACGCCTTGAGGACGCCCGCGATATCGGCGAGGTTTGACGGAATAATCATCGTGTTATTCGTCTTGGCGAGGTTGCCGAACTGCGTCAGATACTGCTGGGCGAGCTGCATATTGACGGACTCAAGGCCGCCCTTCTCATGGATCGCCTCGGCGACTTGACGGATGCCCGCGGCCTGCGCCTCCGCGACGAGAAGAATCTCCTTTGCGCGACCCTCCGCCTCGTTGATACGACGCGCCCGCTCACCTTCGGAAAGCGCGATGGCCTGTTGACGCTCACCTTCGGCGCGATTGATCTTGGACTGACGCTCGCCCTCGGACTCAGCAATCATCGCGCGCTTCTCGCGCTCGGCGCGCATCTGCTTTTCCATCGCGTCACGAATTGTCTGCGGCGGCGTGATGTTCTTAATCTCGTAGCGCGTCACTTTGATGCCCCACGGATCACTCGCCTTGTCGACGGCCGAAACGATTGCCGCGTTGATGGACGTGCGCTCCTCGAACGAGCGGTCCAGATCGAGCTTGCCCATCTCCGAACGCATCGTCGTCTGCGCGAGTTGCGTCGTTGCGAAGAGATAGTTACCGATGCCATAACTCGCCTTGACGGGATCCATCACCTGCACATAAAGAATGCCGTCCACCGAGACGGCGATGTTGTCCTTTGTGATGCACTCTTGCGGCGGCACGTCAATCGCCTGCTCCTTGAGCGAATGACGGTAAGCAATGCGATCGATGAATGGGATGAGAATATGGAAACCCGCGTCAAGCGTGCAACTGTACTTGCCAAGACGTTCCACGATGAACGCTGTCTTTTGGGGGACGACAACCGCCGTCTTGACGATGGCGATAAGAACAATAACGGCCAGAATGCCGAAGAAAATGAGGAGAGCCATTTTTAGCGTCCTTTCACTTTGAGGGTTAGGTTTTTCTGTGAGACAATCTCGATGTCGGTTCCAACCGCGAGCGGCGCATCGGCGACCGCCGTCCATTCCGCATCGCCAACGAGAACGCGCCCCTCCTTCGGTGGGACAATCGCTTCAACGACCGTTCCGACGCGGCCGACGAAGTCATCGGAGAGACGGCGCGCGGATGACTCTTTCTCGCCCATGAAAATCTTCTTAAGCGCGCGACGGAAAAGAACGATGTAAAGAATCGAGAGAACGGTGAATGCGCCCACACACCATGTCGCGTCGAACGATTCGCCGACAAAAAGGCGGAAGAAACCAACCGTCATCGCCGCGAGGCCGAAGAAGCAGAGAATAAAGCCCGGCGTGACGAGTTCCAAAAGGATGAGGGCGAGCCCCGCGTAAATCCAAATCCACGCGCCTGAAATCATACTCATTTCTTCGCTCCTTCCTGAACCGAAACAACGGTCGCACCTGGAAACGCCTTGAGAACATCCTCATTGAGCCGCGTGTCGTCCATGACCTCGCGCGTCGTCATCGGCTCGCGCGGTGCACTTTCTGACGTCTCCGACGCGGCGGCGGACACCGCGCTGGGCGCGGCGGCAGGCGCGGCGGCAGGGCGTTCAGCGGTGGGCGGCAAACCTTGCCGCAAGCCCTTCACGGCGCGCATCAACTCTTCAACCGTCGCCGTCGTCGCGAGGCGCGAAGCACGAATAAGCGACATCTCAATGAGTGTGCGCACGCTCAGCGTGTAGCGGAGTTTATCTTCCATTTCCGCAATCTGGTCGCACACCTTAAAGACACGCCCCGCGTCCAACCCTTTCGCCTGCTCTTCGAGAACGGCAATCTGGTCGGCCGTCGCCTCAAGTGCGGAGGCCTTGGGCCCGAGCGCCTGCAAGACGACGAGGTTACGGAAATGCGTTAGAAGTTCCGATGCGAGTCGGCGCATATTCTTGCCCGCCGAGTCAAACATCTCAATGGAGCGAAGAATCGTCGCGACATCGCCCTTCAAAATCGCGCCCGCGAGACTTTCAAGCGCGCCGCGGCTCACAAGACCAAAGACGCCGAGCGCGTCCTCCTCACCAATCGTATTGCCCTTGAAGGCAACGAGTTGGTCAAGCGACGAGAGCGCATCGCGCATACCGCCCTCCGCGCCACGCGCAATGGCCAAAAGCGCGTCCTCCTCTGCAACGAGACCTTCTCGCTCACAGATGAACTTTAGACGCGAGACGATATCGTGCGTCTGAATGCGCCGCAAGTCAAAACGCTGGCAGCGCGAGATAATCGTTGGAAGAACCTTGTCCACCTCCGTCGTTGCGAAAATGAAGCGGACGAATGGCGGCGGCTCCTCCAGCGTCTTCAAGAGCGCGTTCCACGCCGCGGGCGAGAGCATGTGGCATTCGTCCACGATGTAGATTTTATACTTTGAGCTCGTTGGCTTGAATGCGGCCGATTCGATGAGCGGCTTCACATCGGCGACACCATTATGGGAGGCGGCGTCAAGTTCAACGACATCAAGCGCGTGACCCTGCGCAATTTCAAGACAGTTCGCGCATTTTCCACACGGCTCCGCGCCGTTCGGCGAAAGGCAATTGAGCGCCTTGGCGAAGATGCGCGAGAGCGTCGTCTTGCCAATACCGCGCGAGCCGACGAAGAGGTAGGCATTCGCAACACGTTCCGCCTCAATGGCGTGGCGGAGAGTCCGAACGACATGCTCCTGCCCGACGACGTCCGCAAACGTCATCGGCCGATATTTGAGTGGAAGCGGAACGTGCGTACTCATTTCTTCTTAAGCGTCTTCAAGGTGAGGCCAGCGAGGTCGTGCCCCTTCTCGCGAATGATGAACGAGGCGAGGTACGCGACGACGACGCACGCAACAAGACCCAAGCCACCCAAGAGGAACGGATGGAACTTATAACCCCAGAAACTGCATCCGACGGCCTCAAAGCCGAAGCAAACGGCGTAGTTCGCAAGAAGCCCCAAGATCGCGGCGATGCCCTTGACGCGCGGCATAAAGATGCCCATGAAGAAGAGCCCCGTCAGCCCCGCCGTCAGCATCGCGATATACTTGTTGAAGTTGTCGAAGAGCGCCGAGGCCTCAGCGCGCGCGAGGGCGAGCGCGGCGAAGATGCCGAGAAGCCCGACGACATAGGTGCAAATCTGGCCGGCGCGAATCTGCGCGCGCCCCGACATGGACGGGTTGAAGCGTTTGAGGAAGTCGGTGACGACAGCCGTTGAGGCCGACGAAAGGTTCGCCGAGAGCGTCGAAATTGTCGCCGCGAAAACAGCCGCAATGACAAGACCCGCCAAGTAGGGCGAAAGTTCGCTCGCCATAAAGAGCGGCAACACGGAGTCGGCCTTTGGCATCGTCACGTCCATCATCTCGGGATGCGAACGGTAGTGCGCGTAAAGCGCGGTGCCAATCGAATAGAAGACAATCTGCGCGAGAACACTCATGCCGCCATTAAACCAAAGCGAACGCTTCGTCGCATTTTCGTCAGGCGTCGCAATGTACCGCTGGATGACGCACTGGTCGCTCGTGTAACTTGAGAGGTTCGAGACAAGCCCCTGCACGGCGACAACCCAGAAAACGGGCTCGGAGAGGAGGAAGCGGAAATCAAACATCGTCGTCTTGCCTTGCGTTGTCGCGATATCAATGAACGTCGCCACATGCGCGCCCTCAGGACCTGTCTTCATAATGAGAATCACGAGCACGGCGATTGCGCCGCCCATGAGGACAATGCCCTGAACGAAGTCGGACCAGATGACGGCTTCAAGACCGCCGAGTGAGCAGTAGATTATCGTTAGAACGCCGCAAACGAGAATGCACACATCAATCGACACGCCCGTCACGGCATTGAGCGCGATGGCGGGCAAAAGCGTGACGACGGCGACGCGGCAAACCATGAAAACGACGAAGGCGGCCGAACCAAAGAGACGCACCCCGAGATTAAAGCGGCGCTCCAAATATTCATACGCGCTCGTGATACCGAGGCGGCAGAAGAACGGCAAATAATAGTAAATGGCAACGGGCGCCATGCCGATGATGAAGAAGGCCATGACGAAGTAACGCCAGTCCGCGAGATAGGCCTGCGTCGGAATGGCGATAAAGGTAATGGACGAGAGCATCGTCGCAAAGATGGACATGCCCGCCACGTACCACGGGATGCGGTTGCCGCCGCGGAAGTAGTCGTTCTCATCTTTCTTCTTGCGAATAAAGTAGGTGGCCATGACAGCCATCACAAGAACATAGAGACCGACGACGATCCACGCGGAAGAAGCGAACTTCGCCACTTTCTTAAAGTGCGCGACCGAGACGGCGTTCGTGCGAAGAGCGGGCGCCACCTCGCCACCCGCGATGATGAGCGTATAATCTTCAGGCGTCTTACCCACTTGGAGGCCGATCGCGGCCCCGCAACGCGCCGCGTCATCAGCGGCGATTTCGCCCTGCGCGAACCAAGCGTCCGTGACGGCGTTGTAGGCCCAGACCGTGCGCTGCCAGCCGAGTGCGGCGGGGTCGGCGACCGTTGAGCCGTTGCACGCGCGCGCAATCCAACCATCAAACCCAAAGCCACCCACGAGGAGAACATGCTGGTTGCCCGAGGGGAGGAAAGACGCGCCAATCGTCGTCACCTTGTCAGGAAGGGACGAAAGCGCACGCACATTGTCGGGGGCTGTCTTTTCAAGCAAGATGGCATAGCCGTCGGAAAGCGGCCGCTTCGTCGCCACGTCATAGCCACCGTAGACGACAATCATCTTCGCCTTCTGGTCGCCCACGCGGAAGGCGGCGACATGCTGTTCACGATCAGGCCCTGGCAAGGTCGCGATGTGTTGCCACATCGCATTGGGCTCAGCGAGCGAAAGCGCGTAAACCTTCTTCGCGCCGACAACGTAGACAATTGACTTGCCGTCTGATGCCGCCGCGCCCATTGAGACGCACTCAGGCAAATCGGGGAGCGACGTTCGCCCTTCCGCCGTCAAAAGAAAGGCGGTCTTGAACGAAGTTTCGCCATTGCGACCGCCCGCACAGAAGATGCCCTTCGGCGTCTCGCAACTGACGCCGTCGGAGACACCCGCCACAGGAAGCGTGAGCGCGTCAAGGCGCGACCACGCACCGCCTTGTCGCACGAAGACACCATTTGTCCAGACTTTCTTCCCGTCCTTGAAATCACTGCCGCCCGCGACGAGGAAGTCCCCGTTCGGCAGAAAGCCCGAGAAAGGCCGCGCAACGCTGACGGGCATCTGCTCCTTCGCCTGCCAGTCGAGCGCGACAGGGGCGGCCGCCGCCACAAAGGAGGCGAGAAGCGTGAAAGAAAATGCGATTGTCCTTTTCATGTTTCGACCTCCTTTGTCTGTACGTGGCGTCGTCTTAAACGCGAAATCAGTTCTTGAACGAGTGAATCGGCGCGGGGATGCGACCCTTGCGCGAAATCATCTTCTCGCACGAGAACGGCGAGACGCGCATAACGGGGGCATAACCGAGAAGGCCACCAAACTCAACGGTGTCGCCTTCTTTCTTGCCCGCGACAGGAATGACGCGCACGGCGGTCGTCTTCTGATTGACCATGCCGATTGCCGCCTCGTCCGCGATGATGCCCGCAATGGAGCTCGCGGGCGTGTCGCCGGGAATCGCAATCATGTCGAGCCCAACCGAGCAGACGCACGTCATCGCCTCAAGTTTCTCAATCGTGAGCGCGCCCGCGTTCACCGCGTCAATCATGCCCTGATCTTCCGAGACGGGGATGAACGCGCCCGAAAGCCCACCGACGTAGGAGCTCGCCATGACGCCGCCCTTCTTCACCTGATCGTTGAGAAGCGCGAGCGCGGCCGTCGTCCCGGGTGCGCCTGGATGCTCAAGGCCAATCTCCTTCAAGATGTCCGCAACCGAGTCACCAATCGCCGGCGTCGGCGCGAGCGAGAGGTCAATGATGCCGAACGGCACGCCGAGACGCTTTGAGGCCTCCTGCGCGACGAGTTGGCCGACGCGTGTAATCTTGAACGCCGTCTTCTTGATTGTCTCACAGAGCGTCTCAAAATCCACGCCACGGCAAGAGTTCTTCAAGACCGCATTCACAACGCCAGGGCCCGAGACGCCCACATTGATGACCGCGTCGCCCTCGCTCACGCCCAAGAACGCGCCCGCCATAAAGGGATTGTCATCTGGTGCATTGCAGAGCGCCACGAACTTCGCGCAGCCGATGGAGTCGCGGTCTTTCGTCTTTTTCGCCATCTCCAGAATGATCTCGCCCAGAAGACGCACAGCATCCATGTTGATGCCCGTCTTCGTTGAGCCGACGTTCACGCTTGAGCAGATGCGCTCGGTCGTCGCCATCGCTTCGGGGAGCGAACGAATGAGCATCTCGTCGGCCTTCGTCATTGACTTTGCGACAATGGCCGAGTAGCCACCGATAAAGTTGACGCCGAGTTTCTTCGCCGCCTTATCGAGCGTTTTCGCAATCTTCACGAAATCGGCTGGCTTTCGGCAACACGCCGCGCCGACGAGCGCGATCGGCGTGATCGAAAGGCGCTTATTGACGACTGGCACGCCGATTTCGCGGCCAATCGCATCGCCCGTTTTGACGAGATCTTTCGCGATCGTCGTAAGCTTCCGGTAGATGTTGTCGCACGTCTTCTTAAGAGAAGAGTCCACACAGTCAAGGAGCGAGACGCCGAGCGTGATGGTGCGCACATCGAGATTTTCCTCAAGCACCATCTTGTTCGTCTCAAGAACTTCGTTAATATTAATCATGCCAACCTCACCGTTCCACCTTTTTCAACCGTTCACCTTATGTCCGTCTCTTAAAGACGCTCACACCCGATGCATCTTCTCAAAGATTTCGGACTTCTGGCAGCTGATTTTAACGCCGATCTCTTGACCGAGCGTGGCCAGTTCCTGCCCGAGCGTATCGAACATCTTCTTACATGTTGAGGCATCGGCGATGATCATCATGGTGAAGTAGCCGCTCACGACCGTCTGCGAGAGGTCGAGGATGTTGAGGTTATTCTTGGCGAGGTAGGTGGTTGTCTTCGCAACAACGCCGACCGTATCCTTGCCCACGACAGTAATAATGATTTTCTTCATAGTGTAAACCCTTTTAGAGGACGGGCGTCACGCCCTTCTTGAGAATGACATTGCCATACTTGCGCGTCTCGCCCGTGATGACAATTGCGTAGGCCTTCTTCGCGCGCTCGTAGAACGCATAGCGCTCCATCTGCTCAATCGTGCCCTCATAACCGAGCGCGGCGCGATAAGCCTTCTCAACGGCGGGATCGAGCGCATCTCCCTTGACAGCGGCCATCATGACGACAGGCGTCGCGTAGCTATCAAGTTCAAAGAGGGGCGCGATGCCCTTCAAGAGCGCGTCGGCGGGGATGCCATCCGCGCGCAGAACAATCGCGCCCGCGCGACCAAAGAAGTGCGCCGGGAAATGCGCATCGGAAAAGACGATTTCATCGCCATGACCCATTTCGGCAAGTGCCTTCAGGAGATCCGGCGAAACAAGCGGTGAAACACCCTTTAGCATAGAGAGAAGCCTTTCATTTATTATCTTGTCATTATATCATAATCACCGAGAAAAAGCCAAACCGTGAGAATATGGTAAAGTGAGATTATGGTATAATAGATAGAACATTAGTGGAGAATCAAGTTATGCATCCTTATCGCACCCATACCTGCAACGAACTCCGCGCCGCTGACGCGGGGAAGACCGTCCGCCTTTCCGGCTGGATGTTCCGCC
>CAVHJW010000048.1:0-10926 GCA_963636335.1 bacterium | reverse complement strand
ATAGCCATATAGAACATAAAGAACTTAGAGATTTAACACCGATGGCTGTCAAAAGCGCTCGCGAGCGAGAAACGGTAGGCGCGACCCGAGCCACCAATAGCTGAAAGCGCCTTCAGAATCTGCGCCTTCGCCGAACGCGACCGAGCCAGGGCGAAGAGGAAGCCGCCACCGCCCGCGCCCGCGAGTGTGACGGCCTCCGTCCACGGCGCGATGCGCGCAATAATTGACTCAACGTGCGGATTCGTGCTACCGGGGTCAAGCGCCTTTTTATCGAGCCAATAACGACCGAGGGCCGCGGCGAACGCACTCATGTCGCCTCGCTCAAGCGCCCGAAACGCGGCGCGCGCGTCTTTTTTCATCCCGTTGACGATGGCGTGTGCGAGCCCCTCCGCATTCTCGCGATAGAACGCAATGACACCACGCAGAATGTTCCGCGCCATGCGTTTCTGCCCTGTAAAATAGAGGACACCGCGCTCGTCAAGAAATGACGCGAGACGGCGCTCGGCCTCACGAGAAAGCCGCCGCAGACGAAAGCGCTGCGTCCGCCCCTTCGCCGTCTCAATGAGTTTCACGCCCGGATAGAGAGCCCCCATCTGATCTTCCCAACCGCCGCCCGTCGCCATCACGCGCTCCAACTCAAGCGTTAGATGCGCGACATGGTCACGAAGCGATGCGCCCGCCTTCTTGACTTCGTCAGGCCTTAGGACGCGAAGAAGAGCCTCCACGAGCGCCGAGCCGAGAATCGATGATGTCCCCAGACCGCTCCCCTTCGGGACGTCGGCGCGGATACGCACGCAAAGACCGCCATCAACTTGAAACTGATAGCCAACAACCTTCAAGCCACTCTTGATAAGCGCACACCAATCGTTCGGATCAATCGCGCCGTCAATCTCCGCTTGCGCCTTTAGGACACCTCGTCGGTTCAAGTCGACACTTTCAACACGCACGACGTCCTCGTCAATGCGCTCGACCGCGGCGACGACACTCTCGCGTCCTTCCAGACAGATGGCCGCATTTAGAACCGCACCGCCCACCTCGTAGCAAATCGGCGGCGTATCGCTCCAACCACCCGCAAAATCAAGACGCAGGGGGCGCGTGACGCGCGCCGACCGAACCGACGCAGGACTGCGAAGCGCGAGAAGCCGCGCCGTATCTATGTTCAGCATCTTCTCGCTGAGACCGTGTTTTTCCCAGAGGCCGTCATTCTTGAAGGTGTCGTCAATCTGGTAGCGGAGGAAATACCACGAACCGTCCTTGAGGGGGAGCGCGGTCAAACATTCGCCGCGATCAAGTGAGATGGGCCCAAACGTGCGCGGCACGTTTGTGACGATGTTGTCGCCACCCAGACGTCGGACGGGGGCCTCCACGCCGTCCACAAGAACACGACGCGCCTTCTCGCGTCGACCGAGATGCGCTAGAAGCTCACGGCTGGAACCGATATGAAAGAATCGACACGTTGGAACGAGGCTCACGAAGAACGGCGCGAAGCCATTTAGAAGCATCTTCGGAAATTCGTCATAGATGTCGCCCTGAGGATTGAGCGCGGCAACTTTCGACGCCGTCTGCCAGTCGAAATGAAGGATGCCCGTATCAATCAAATACGTGCCGCGCGAGACCTTCGGCTTCTGGAGAAAGCCCTTGACGCGAACAAGGCGTCGCGCCGTCGATGAAGCGAGATAGACGCCGTGTGCACGTGCGATCTTTGGCCCATCGGGATAAGCGACGCCCGTCACGCCCGATGGAGCGAAACGCACGTTCTTCGCGTTGAGAATCGGCACAACATCGCCGCAGCAGACCGTCACGCCGGGCGCAGGGTCCAGGGCCTCCATCGTCTCAATGATGTGGTCAAGAATCGGGCGACCATCTGGCATCGGGACAAACGCCTTGCCGAGCGCGGCATACGCAGGTGTCCTCTTCGCATCACCGCCCGAGTGACAGATGAGGACGCGATCACGTGCCTTACATTGCTTCAGACGGCGCAGGACGCGCACCGTCGCACCCAGCGAGCCGATACGCCGCCCACCCGGATCCGCCACAACGAGGACATTCGGACGCCCCTTCAGTTGGGCACGATACCCGTTTGCCTGCGCTTCATTGGCGGCGGTCAAGACGACGAGATCGAACGAATTCACTTTTTTCTCTCCTTTAGAGAAGATCAAGCGGTATCTTACGCCTTTCGCCTGGCAAGTCGGCGACGAAGCGCGGCAACGAAAGCCCGCCAATGCGCTCGGCGCAATACCGCTCAATTGCCTTCGCCCTTTCAAGCGGCACGCCGAAGCGCTCAACAAGCCCGGCGACAGGGTCGCACTGAAAGACGTAGTAGGGTCGGATGCGCGCGGCGGAGAGTGCCTTCAAAAGTGCGAGCATCTTGGGGGGCGTGTCGTTGATGCCGCGCAGAAGGACAGTTTGCGACGAAACGGGAATACCACGGTCAATGAGACGTGCGGCGGCAGGTGCCGCCCTTCTCGCTTCCGCCGCCGTGTTGATGTGCACATTCGCCCAAACCTTCTTGGATCGCGCGAGAAGCCGTGCGAGACGATCCGTAACGCGCGTGGGGCGATCAACGAGCGCACGCGTGCAAATGCGCACGACTTCAATCTGGTCAAGCGCGGCGAAAGCATCAACGAAACGCATCACCGCCGCGTCCGAGAGCGTCAAGACATCACCCCCCGAAAGCAGGACATCGCGGACGGCTGGATGCCGCGTCACGTAATGGACACAGGCGGCGAGACGCGCGGGCGAGTCAACAACAGGCGTTCGACCGAGGATAAACGTGCGCGTACAATGCGCGCACGCGCCGAAGCAGTGGTCGGTTGTCATCACGAGAACGCGGTCGCGAAAGCGCTGCTTGAGCCCTGTGGGGAGGCCCTTTCGCGGCGTGAGTTCACCGAAGGGATCTTGACTATTCTTCATTGAAGAGGCTCATGGGAATGAAGCAAGTCGCAAGCGCGTGGTCGCGCACCGTCCGAACCGTCACCTCAATGTCGCGACCCTTGAAGGTTGGGAACTCATCAAGCCACTTGCCCGTAAGGCGCATAACGAGCCGCCCCGCGTCCTGCACGTAATCGACAACATTCATCTGGTCGGGGTCGTAGGCAATGCCTGTGCCGAGTGCCTTTGAGACAGCCTCCTTGGCGCACCAGAAACGCAAGAACGTCTGCGCCGGGTTCGCTGTCTCCGCGCCGAGCTCGTGTTCCTCCGCGCTGAAGACATTCTTCGCAAAATCATCGGAAAGAACGCGCGAAGCCGCCTCCACATCCACGCCCACGCGTGCGGAGGCCGCCGCCACGGCAACGACGAACTGCGCCGTGTGGGCGATGGCGATATCAAGCTTCGTTGTGAGGAACGTGCGCCATGTGCCCGAAGCAATGGGCTTACCGCGCGGCGAGCGGTCAATTTCAACATCGGCATCACTCCAGCGCGCCTGATAAAAGTCATTCAAGAAGCGGCGGACCGCCTCCTTCGCCGCGATGCGTCCAAAGAGCCACTCGGCACGGCGCGGAATTGAGCCCGACATCTCGCGGAAGGCCTTGCGCTCGCGGCCGCAGAGAACGATGCGCGAGATAATGCGAAGCCACAACTCTTCGTTATCGCGCGTGAAGATCGAATAAGGAATGTCGGTCACGAACGCCGAGGCGACATCGGTCGCGGGGCTCCCGAGTTGCTCGCTCGCGAGCGGTCGAGTGAGAAACGCGAGCGGCGGTTGCATGACGAGTTGGCAGTACTCAACCGGGACGCGCTCAGTGAGTTCTTCCCAGCCCGAAACAAGAGAGAGTTGCTTCCCATTGCCGTCGGTGACCGTGATGTCGCAAAGTTGGCTTTCGGGTGTCACGCTCGTGAGGCGCAAGTAGCATTTGAGCGGCGCGCCCTCCTCGGGAAGGACGGCGGGGAGCGTCAAACGCCGCATCCGGAAAGGAAGCGAGAACGCGCCGGCGAAACGTTCGTGACTGCGCCAAAGCGCAAAGCCGCTCACGACGACGCCCAAGAGAACAGGGTTCACAATCCAAACAGGGAAGCGCGTGAATGCGACATTCCCCGCAAGCGCGGGCACCTCAATCTGGTAATCAAGACCCGACTCGCTCCACGCCTCAACGAAGCGGATGCGCCTCAAGCGTGCGCCCGACGAGAGTCGCCCTGGGTAGATTTCGCGCCCCGACCAGTGGACACTACGCGGACGCGAGAGTGGGGCGACCGAGACAGGCTCGGGCGCAGGAGCCTCGGCGGCAAAGACAACGACCGTTTCAACGAGCGGCCACGTGTACGCGCTTTTGGGACTATCCTCGCGTAATTGCACCTTGACGGCGATCTCGCCCGCCGTTGCGGCCGCGACGCGCTCGGCGCGGAGAACAAGTTTCAGCTGCTCGTCTCGGAACGAGACCATGTGGCGGCAGAAGAAATCTTCCACGCGCACAGGTGTTCGGCTCGGCACAATGAGCGCAGCCGTCTCGGCCATCATCTCAAGCGCGACGGGAACGGGCAGAAGGATAAGACCTTTGAGGTTCGGGTCGGAGTAAGAAATTTGGCTCGTGCCGAGGGCAAAGTCGGCAATGAACGGCATGTCGGAAATCTTGACGAGTTTCGCAATCTCAATGGCGACACCCGGCGTCTGTGAGAGCGTGTCGGCATCAGAAACGAGCGGACTCATCGCACCGAAGTCGAACTGGCGCTGGCGGCGCGCCTGCTGAGCCAGAACAGCCGCACGTCGTGCCGCAACCTTCGCGCCGCGCTTCTTGGGCTCGGCGAGGAAGTCCGCCGCCTGGAGTGCCGTCTCGTGTGAAACGAGCGTGAGGCGCGGAAACGCGCGCGAGAGAATCATCTCGGCATCCTTGCGCACTTCGAGCGAGAGCGCGGCGCTGAAGTCGAGCGTGCGTGCGCCGCGATGGGCGAAGGCGGGTGCGAGGTCGACCTTCGCGCCGAGCGCCATGAGTTGACCGAGGGCATGTAAGAACTGAACGCGCCCCGAACGATGGATTGAGTTGAGCGCGAGCGCAGCGATGTTCTCACCTTTAAGCGTTTCATCAATGGCACTCGTCAAATAACCACGAGGGCCGACCTCCAAGAAGACGCGATAGCCATCGTCGTACATTTGGCGGATTGTCTCGCGAAAGCGCACGCACTGCGCCCATCGACCCGCGGCATCTTCGCGTGCGGCTTTAATCCCCGAGGCGAGACGCGCGGATGTCGCGCACGAATAGACCTCCGTTGAAAGATCGTGCTTCATCCACGTTGTCGCGAACTTGCGCACAACGGGGACGAGCGACTCGCAAAGCGGCGTGTTAAACGGACGGTCAAGCGCGAGCTTCATAACATGAACGTGCGCATCGGCCAGGCGTGCGAGAAGAGCCTCCTCATCTTCAGCCAAAATCGCATACGTCTTCTGGCGCGGCGAGAAGTCGACAACGCACCACGCCTTTCGGTCACCGAACGCGGCCAAAACTTTTTCATTTTCCTCGGGCGTATGAAGAAGAACGGTCAGCATAACGACCTTCTCAAGCCCGCCGCGATTTACGGCCTTATCCACAATCTGGTAGATTTCGCGCAAGGCGCCCACGCGGTCGGCACGCGGAAGATTTTCGCCCACGGCGCCCGAGCACAAGAAGGCCGCGAGGTCACCGCCCGCGAGACCAACCGTCCCGTCGGGCGAGACGCCGTAGAGTCGCAGGAGGCGCGTCAAGGCATCACAGGCCGCGTAGGTCGCCACAAGTGTTTGCGCGTACGCGCCCGAGGCGTAAATGTCGGCATCGTGGCGGTAGTAGGGCGCGGGTGGAAAAACGAAGGACGAAGGCGTGAACGCGTCATTTTCTTTCAACGCCTCCTCCAACTCGTCAAAGGCGTGGCGACAGACATCATTCTCAATCACGAGGTCTCGCAGCATATTTGGGTAAAAACCCATAACGCCCGGATAGACAAAGGCCATCTTCGCGTCCCCTTCGCCGAGGAGACGACTCCGATAGTAGTAAGTGCCGCTCTTGTCGCGGATACGCTTGAGACTTTCGGAGTCAAGGCGCGTCCGCGCCGCGTCAAGGCGCGCACGGAGGTCGGCAATGTCAGAGACGACGAGCGCAAGGACGCAAGGGCCCGTCTTGAGTGAAGCCGTATAAGCAACGTCAAGGAGCGGCACATCAGGAACGCGATCCAAGAACGCGACGAGGCGCGCAATCTCGTCCTTAAGGGACGACTCGTCCTCCGCCGAGACGACAACGAGCTCGTCCACCTTCGCGGTTCCCCCTTCTGTTCCTGTTATGCGATCCGCCATTTTATTTGAAACAATCAAGAAACTACTTGCCGCCGAGTTTCAGCCAGACGCGCAGAAGCTCGCACTCGCTCCACGCCTGTGCCGTACAGCCCTTCTGCGCGTGCGGCGCGTCACCATCCGCGCACTCGGACATGTGACCAATACAGCCCGTGTTGAGGCTTTCAACCGCGCCCGCGAGAAGCCCGAGCGCGACCTCAGGTCTGCACTGCTTCGTCATGACAAGCGCCTCCGCATAAAGCGGGAACGGCCACGCCCAGACGGTGCCGTTATGATACGCGGGTTTACGTTGCGTATCCTCATCGCCCGCATAGACACCCCGATAAAGCGGGTGTTCACTGTTGAGCGTGCGAATGCCACTCGGCACGAGAAGTTCCTCGGTCGCCGCGAGAATTGAAGGATCATCGAGAACGCCGAGCGTGAGCAAAAAGAGCTGATTCGGGCGAATCGTATCCTCGGGCGTCGCGTCCTTCGCACGCTCACCATTCGGCGCGGCGAGGCAATCGCGGTAGCCGTGCCCATCCCACTTGAAGAGTGCCTTCACAGAAGAAAGCGCCTTCTTCGCCTCCTTATCGTAGCCGAGATATTGAAGCGCGAGAATCCAGAGTGCTTGAATATCAACAGGATAGCCGACGCGCGGCGTGCATGCGGGGTAGTTCGTGTCCATCCATGTGAAGTGCGACGGCGACCAGACGAGCCCCGAGTCGCGGTCAACGTGAATGCCGTTCGGTGTGCCCTTCAAGTAATTCTTGATGATTGAGTTGCAGGCGTTGCGGATCAAGAGGTTGTCACGCTTCCGTGTTTCCGTTCCTTTTGCGTCAAGCGCCGTTGGCATTTTCTTTTCGGCTTCTTCCAACTCTTTCACGCAGAGAATAAACCACAGTTGCGCGTCGGAGGTATCACGGTTGCCCGCCGTTTTGCCGTAGATGATATTCGGCAAGGTGCCATTTTCCTCAAACGCGGCAAACGCGGCGAGAATCTTGCGCGCGATGTCGATGAAGCCCGCCGCAATGTAGCCGCGCAAGGCGATAAAGGTGTCGCGCCCCCAGTCCAGGAACCACGGATAACCCGCAATGACCGTCTTGAGGTCGTCACGCTTGACGATGAAAAGTTTGACCGCCTGACGAAGCTCATCGCCAAAGGTCTGTAGCGGACGAGTTGAGAGCGTGAGGGCGTTAGGGGCGAGGGCGTTAGGGGCTTCTGTCGCATGGCCCTCAAGCCCTGACCCCTGACGACCTTTCTCTTTCCACAACATCGCCGTTCCCGTCAGCGTCACCTTCTCGCCAATCTTCAAATCGGCCGAAATCCAACCGGGCGAGAAGAGGTCGCTGGCACGCTCCTGCCCACGCGCCGCCTCCTCCTCGTGCGCGACATTGTACGTCCACTGCGGCTCATGATGATAGACGCCGCCCTTCACACGCATTGAGAAAGTCTTACCATAAGGCGTAAAATCAAAGCCGCCCTCCACCGCCTCAGAAGCACGCGCAAACAAATCTTCCGCGCCTGCGTAAGCCTTCGTCGTCGCATGGAAACTGCGCCATTCAATGTCAGGCCGAAAAACAAGGCGCACCTGATCTTGGACGTCGTCCTCACCCGAGACGACGCGCGCAACCTCAAGCGTTGTCTCATTCTTCATCGGCGTCAACGACAGCGTGAAAATGAATGCCGTCTCCTTGCCCATGCCGCACGGCACCGTAAAATGCCAACGCGCAAAACGCCCCGCCGGGTCGGCCTCAAAGCGCGTCACACACTTCTTGTCAAACTCGCGCGTGTAGCCCTCGCGCTGAAGCCAACCGCGCGTGCGCGTCCAAAGATTGAGGCGATCGGACGGCACATCGGGATTCGGATTGGCCGCAAGAAACGCGTCATACTGCGAGCGAATCTCGCCCCACCCGAGGCGCACCTGTGCGGCCGCATTCGCGCCATTCGCCAGAATCGTGCGATACTCGGGGTTCGCGCGCACGTCCTCACCCGATCGGACGAGTTTCATGCGCACAACATCAGACGACGGCGGCACCATGAATGTGGTTTTCCCTCGCAAAGCGCGACCGCCGACATAGCGCGTGACGAGAAGATGCAAGTGACGGCACCGCGTGCCATCGCCTTCGTAACGCGGCGCGTCAAAAACAACACGGTTTTCGACCGAGCGATAAACGCGAACCGTCCGATTTGACGTCGGTTCAACAAGACGCATACGAAACGGCACGTCCGCCGAGATCTCAACCCACTGCCCTTCGGGAACAACAACTTCACGCGTGAAGTCACGTGGAAAGACGATATGGAAAAGCACCTTACCCGCGCGTTTTTCGGCACTCTGAAGCGCAAGCTCAACGCCTTCGCGAAGGCCACGGCGCGGATCGGCGGCGGGCGCGGCGGCGACAGGACGCTTCAAGCAGAAGACTTGCCCGGGCTCAAGGTGAATGCTCTCACCAATGCGCGTAATGCCACGCCCCATAAGATCCACGACCTCGCCCGCGGGGAAGGCGTCTAAATCCCAGCGAATCGTCGTCGCGCGCTCGCAATCAAGATTCGCCAGAACAAGAACCGAATCAAAGCCCGTGCGCGTGCGCAAGACGGCGAGCGTATTGCCATCGCCGCGCGTAATTAGTTTGAGATGTCCGTCACCGACGAAGCACGGATTCTCATCCAGAATTTTATTGAGGTGGGCGATTAGATCAACCATGTTACGCGGCGCGCCCCAATTGAGGTCATTCTTGCCGTGAACATCAATCTTCTCGGTCGCAAACCACTCAACGCCATTGGCAATGCCCCACGCGCCCTGCCACGAGAGAAGCGCGGCGAGTTGGACACGCAAGCGCGCGTAAATTTCGCCGCGTTTTGCAAGGCGATCATTATCGTGCGTTTCGGCGAAGTGGACAAGCGTTCCAAATGTCTCGGCGCGGCGCGCGGCATCGGGGAGGTACCACTCGAACTGGCCACGGTCGTAGGTCTGAAAGAGTTCTGAATACGCCCAGTCAAGGTTTGACTCAGCGAGCAGGCGATCAGTCTTCGCGACCTCGCCACCCAGCCCCTCCAAAAAGAAGATTGTATCAGGATATTCTTGACGCACCTTCGCGACGATATACTCCCACGTTTCGGCGGGGATCATGTAGCCCGCGTCGCAGCGAAAACCATCCACGCCCGCGCGGCACCAGAAGAGGAAGACATCGGCCATATAGGCGCGTAGCTCTGCGTTCTCGTAGTCAAGCTCAACGAGGTCCGCCCACTTCACCCCCCACGCGCCAGGCGAATGAAAGCGACCATCCGCCTCGTGACGGAACCAGTCGGGGTGATGCGTTTGCAAAGTCGAGGCCCAGCCCGTATGATTCGCCGGCAAATCGACAAAAAAGAGGCCACCGCGCGCGTGCACCGCGCCGATCAATTCCTCAAACTGATCGAGCGGTGTCGCCGCCTCATCAAACTCGGCCATCGCAGGATCAACCGAGAAGAAGTCGGTTGCGGCAAAGGGGCAACCGTATTCGCCCATAACGGCATAAGTCGTCGGCACGGGGAACGGCGGCAACGTCTGGATGATGCGAAAGCCCATCTTATCCATGATGAGCGGCAGACGGCGCGCGACTTCGCGGAAACTGCCGAACTGGCGCGGGAAGACGCAGTAGATGGCGTTATTCTTTCTTGTTTCCGCGCTCTCAACCTTGACATGTAAGTTGCGTCCCTCGGGCCACTCGGGCACCTTCGAGCCTTCTGGGAAAAAGCAAGCCTTGCCCGAGAAGACACCGACCTCGTCAAGTGGGATCTCGCCCACGAAAAGGCCAGGCTCCACCTCCGTTAATGGAATATCACTCCACGCCTTCGCGAGCGGCGTCAGCCCCTTCTCAGTCTCGTCAATAATCTCGCGACGACGCACCGAACCATGCCGTAAGTTCGTGCGAAACGCGGCGCGCCCTTTGCGCGGCGGATCAACACGCAACGTAACCGCAAGCGTGTCACCGCGCCATTTGAGAAGGAATGATTCAGGTGCCGGTGTCTGCGTCATAGAAAGAATCACTTTGTGCTAAAACGTATACTGAACGCCGCACGCGAGGGTGAAGAACACGTCGCGCGACGTGTCAAGCCCCAGAAATGCCGATGCATCGGCGCGGAGCGACCAATGTTCCGAAAGATGATAGAACGCGCCGAGGCCGACCGCAGGGCCGACCTGCCCACGATGGTCGTGAAGGAAGCCGCGCGCGCCGAGTGTGAAGAATGGGTCAAACGGCGAGAAGCCAAAGAAGCGATCGTAGACGGGAATCGTTGAGAAATGACCGAGAAGATTCGCGCCGAACGAGGCCGCGTCATCAAGGAGACCGAGTTGACCTTCAACCGCCCAGAAGTCCGAAAAATACGTTCCCGCTGTCAGCATCGCACCAGCCTTGCGGTCAAAAGACGCGCCACCCTGCGGCAAGAGCATCTCTCCCTCAACCGCAAGAAAAGTCTCGGCCGACGCCGAAAGAAGCGTCGCGCCGAGAATGACCGCGAGAAGACTTTTTCGAATCATCAGGCCTTTTCCGCCTTCACGCCGCCCCAACGCTCGGCATCCTTGATTGTCGGGTCCGACTCGGAGAACTTGTAGTCCTTGCCGGGGAGGATCGCGTTCATGAAGATGCCGATCAAGGCACCGACCGCGAGGCCGGAGAGCGAGAGCTTCGCCTCGCCGACCTGGAACGAGATCG
>CAVHJW010000047.1:0-11761 GCA_963636335.1 bacterium | reverse complement strand
AGAACTACATGATCCCCTACGTCGTCGAGCAGACGGGCAAGGGCGAGCGGACGTATGACATCTACTCGCGCCTCCTCCTCGACCGCATCGTCTTCATTTCGGGCGAAGTCGCGGACGACATGGCAAACGCCATCTGCGCCCAGCTCCTCTTCCTGCAGTCGCAAGATCCGAAGAAGGAGATTTCTGTTTACGTCAACTCGCCGGGCGGCAGCGTGACGGCGGGGCTTGCGATCTACGACACGATGCAATTCGTGAAGTGCCCGATTGCGACTTACTGCATCGGCCAGGCCGCGTCCATGGGCGCGGTGCTTCTCTCCGCGGGCACGAAGGGTCGCCGCTTCGCGCTTCCGAACGCGCGCATCATGGTGCATCAGCCCTCGGGTGGCGCGGAAGGTAAGGCGACGGACATCGAGATTACGGCGAAGGAGATTCTGCGGTTGAAGGACGTCCTGAACGGCATCCTCGCCAAGCACGCTGGCAAGAAGTTTGAAGACGTTGTCCGCGATACGGAGCGCGACTACTTCATGTCCGCCGACGAGGCGAAGGCGTGGGGTCTTATCGACGAAGTTTTGAAGGCTGAGGCACCCGTCAAGTGAAGAAGAAGGAAGAACTGATTCGCTGCTCCTTCTGCGGTCGTACGGAGAAGGAGATTCCCGTTGTCCCGGGCATGGACGGCAGTGGTATCTGCGTGGAGTGCATTGAGCACGCGCATGATATCCTCTCGAATGCGGACGATAAGAAGAGCCCGACAGCCAAGAAGCCTGAGGCGGCGACCGAGGTGCCGCCGCTTCCGCCGACACCCACGCCGAAGGAAATCAAGGCGTTTCTTGACCAGTATGTCATTGGCCATGACGAGGTAAAAAAGGTTCTCTCTGTCGCCGTCCACAATCACTACCGTCGCCTGGAGGCTGCGCAGAATGGCGCGAAGGCGAAGGACGATGTTGAGATTGAGAAGTCGAATATCCTCCTCGTCGGCCCGACGGGCTGTGGCAAGACGCTTCTCGCCAAGACGCTCGCGAAGATGCTTGGTGTCCCGTTTGCGATTGGCGATGCAACCGTCCTCACACAGGCTGGCTACGTTGGCGAAGATGTTGAAAACCTCGTGCGTTACCTTTTGCAGAACGCGAACGGCAACGTTGAACTCGCAAAGCGCGGTATCATTTACGTGGACGAGATCGACAAGATCGCGTCGAAGACGGATAACGTCTCGATCACGCGCGACGTGAGCGGCGAAGGTGTTCAGCAGGCGCTTCTCAAAATTGTTGAAGGAACGACCTGCCGTATTCCGCCGAAGGGTGGGCGCAAGCATCCTGATCAAGAGTACATTGAGGTCGACACGACTAACATTCTCTTCATCTGCGGTGGTGCGTTCGTGGGTCTCGACAAGATTGTCGCGGCGCGTAAAGATGCGCACACGATTGGTTTCGGCGCAAAGGCGGAGGAGAAGAAGGCGGCGACAGAAGGCGGGCTCAATCCGCAGGATGTCCGCCCTGAAGACCTCGTCAAGTTCGGCCTCATCCCCGAGTTTACGGGGCGTCTGCCGATCATCACGACGATGAAGGATCTTTCCGAGGATGACCTCGTGCGTGTCTTGACCGAGCCGAAGAACTCGCTCGTGAAGCAGTACAAGAAGCTTCTCGCAATGGACGGCGTGAACCTCTCGTTTGAGCCCGCCGCGCTGAAG
Organism: bacterium; assembly: GCA_963636335.1. GTDB lineage: Bacteria > Verrucomicrobiota > Kiritimatiellia > RFP12 > UBA1067 > UBA1067. The sequence continues at coordinate 10,077 of CAVHJW010000047.1, read as the reverse complement.
GCACTCGCGAAGACGGCTCTGAAGCGCAAGACGGGTGCGCGCGGTCTCCGTGCTGAGATGGAGCGTCTTATGACGGACATCATGTACGAGGCGCCTGGCAACGACAAGATGAAAGACGTCGTCATCACAGAAAAGATGATCGAAGAAAAATGACACTCTCTCTTCTCAAGGCTAAACTTCACCGCATCCGCATCACGGAGGCGTGCCTCGACTATGAAGGCTCTCTAACGCTTGACCCCGATGACATGGAGGCGGTTGGGATTCTCCCTTACGAGAAAATCCTGTGCGCCGACGTTGAGAATGGCAATCGCTTTGAGACGTATGCCATCGCGGGCAAGCGCGGTAGTCACGTCTGTTGTCTCAATGGCGCGGCGGCGCATCAGGGCCAGGTCGGCGATCGTCTGATCGTCATGTGCTTCGCGCAGATGACGGAGGATGAAGCGCGCGGATGGACGCCGCGCGTCAAGCATTTCTGAAAGGCGGCTTATGCGCGCACTTCTCCTTTTCGCGACGGGGCTTTTGATTCTCTTCTCGGTCGGTTGTGTGTCGCGCCCCGCGCTTCAGCTTGACGCGCGTGAGCCATCTGTCTCGGTTTCGCCGCTCGGCATCAAGATTGGTAATAACCTCGTTCAGATCCGCGATGTCCTCAACGCGCTTGACGACGGTGACGTTCCTAAAACGCGCGTCATCCACATTTTCTTGGAGCGCGATGTGCGCGATATGAAGGTGGCGCGGCAACTCCTCTTCTCACTCCGCGCGGCAGGCTACACGCGCGCCGTCCTCGTTACGAAACGCCATTCGGAGTCGTATGCCGTTGAAAAGCGCCAGTTGTGAAGCGGCGGTGCGTGACGTCGCTTTTAGTTGCGACGACGCGGGCGTTCCCTTCCTGAAGGTCGCCGTCTGGTCGCTCCTCAATCGCTACCGTGCGCCCATTCCCTTGCGCATCAATGTCTTTGAGGGTTGGGCGGGGCATTCGCCTGCATCAAAGGACGCGCTTCGCGAAATCGTCGCGCGCTTTCCATTTGCCTCGCTTCGCTATGTGAACGTTGAGGCCGCCGTCGCGCCGTTCGCCGACGTCATCATGAATCGCGACGGTTCGCGTTGGAACGTCTTTACGTGGACGCCCGTCTTCACGCCCGCGCTCCTCCCGGATGCAACGGGGAACGTGATCCATTTTGACATCGATATGCTCTTCAATGCGGACATCTCGCCGCTTTTTGAATTGGACTTGGGTGAAGATCTCATCGCCTGTTGCCACGAGTATGACAAGGACGGCGATAACGCTGGACGGGTCGTTTGGGAGAAGGGCATTTTGCCGCGCGAAGTTGAACGCTACTTCAACACGGGTGTCCTTGTTTTTAATGTTGCCGCCTGCCGCGCCGAGCGGACATGGGAGAAGATTGTCGCGTGGTATCGCGCGAACTACACGGTGGCCGACCGCATTGAACAGGATGCTTGGAACGCGCTCTACTGGTCGCGGACGCGGGCTCTGGATGTTCGGTGGAACTTTCATGATCGCAACATCAAGAACTACGCGACGTGGGATGTCTCGAAGAAATACTGGCTTGGTAACACGCCTCTTTCGTGTCTCGCCGCCTCGCTAGACCCCGCCATTCTTCACTTCTGGGGGCCGAAGAAGCCGTGGAAGACATCGCATCGTCCCTATCGGCGGCTCTACCACGCGGCGATGAGGGCGGTTGGGTTGCCCGTTCCGCGCGAGTCCCTTCTCGCGCCTTATTACAATCTTGTGAATGCGCTTTATTTTAGAATCATCCGTCGCCGCCTCGCGCGGCTTCAACAGAAGGAGGGCTCAAAATGAGAAAGACGACGCTCGACGAATTTCAGGAGTCGCTTCGCACAACGGGCGGCTATCGGACGAAGGACGAATGCCGCGCGCCGACGCGCGCCAAGAAGGGGGCGCTCACGACCTTGCGCTACACGTGGGGTGTGACGCGCGTCTTCCCCTCTTGCGCCATCGCTCAGCCGCTCGGTCGACTTTCCATTCGCCGTTGGTCGGAGTATTGCTTTTCGTCCGTGACGGCCGCGGAGGCGCTCGGCATGAATGTCATTTTGGAAGGCTTTGAGAACCGCCGCGCCGTGGAAGGGCCCGTCGTCTATCTCTCAAACCACATGTCAATGACCGAGACGGTGCTCTTCCCGCCTGCGCTCCTCGCGTTCGGCGCGTTCAACTATGTTGCGAAAGCCTCGCTCGCGCATCTGCCGTTTCTGGAGAAGGCGGCCAAAAATATGGGCATGATCCCCATCAGCCGCGTCTCGCCGCGCGAAGATTTGATCAATATTTTGCGCGTGGGCCAAGAGCGCCTTCAGGCAAATTCGAGCTTCCTCATTTTCCCGCAGGGGACGCGTTGCGAGGTCTTGAGTCGCAACCGCTTCTCGTCAATTGGCGCGAAGCTCGCCGAGCGCGCGAAGGTGCCGATCATCCCGCTCGTTGTGGATACGCGCTGCCAGCCGACGCGCAAAACGGGGCTTTTCAAGAAGGTGCTCAAAGACTTCGGACCTGTTGACACCTCCTACGACATCCGCGTCGCGTGCGGACCTGCCATCATGCCGGCGCGCGCGAAAGAGATGCAAGAGGCGACGTTTGACTGGATGGCGACGAAACTTGAGTCGTGGGGGCTTCCGACTGAGCGCGACCGGTCATGACGGATTTCGCAAAGCTCCTCAACCCTGAGCAGTTCGCGGCCGCGACGGCAGGTGATGGACCGCTCCTCGTTCTCGCCGCGGCGGGGACGGGCAAGACGCGCACGCTTGTCCACCGCGTCGCGTACCTGATTGAGAAGGGCGTCTCGCCCGATCGCATTCTTCTCTTGACCTTCACGAACCGCGCCGCACGCGAGATGCGCGACCGCGCCGAGGCACTCGTCGGTGACGCGGTGGGGGCCATTTGGTCGGGAACGTTCCATGCCATTTGCGCGCGCTTCTTGCGCCGCTGGGGCTCCGCACTCGGATTCTCGCCGAGTTTCGCGATCCTTGATGAGGACGACCAGAAGAAGATCGTTGGTGAGATTATTAAAGCCATCGTCCCCGAGCCAAAAGATTTCGTCAAGAAGGAGGTCGTTGCAAAGATGATCTCCGAGGCCGCGAACGAGTCGAAGCCCATTGACCTCATTGCCGCGCGTTGGCAGACGAAGACGGCGGGTGTTGACCCCGATAAGATTGTTGAGATTGCGAACCGCTACGTCGCACGCAAGCAAGAACTCGGCGCGATGGACTTTGACGACCTCCTCGTCAACGGTCTTCGCCTCTTGAAGGAGAAGGACGATCTACGCGCCTTTTTGCAAGATCATTTTCTCCACGTCCTCGTCGACGAGTATCAGGACACAAACGGCATTCAAGCCGCGTTCGCCGACTTGCTTGCGGCGAAGCACCGCAACATTATGGCCGTCGGCGACGACTTCCAATGCATCTACACGTGGCGGGGCGCGCAGATTGAGAATATCATGGACTTCCCGGAACGATGGTCGGGCTGTCGAATCGTTAAACTTGAGCGCAACTACCGCTCCGTGCCGGGCATCCTCAATGTTGCGAACGTCGTCATGAAAGACGCGCCGTGCCAGTTTGAGAAGACGCTCTCGGCCGCGCGTCGCGATGCTGGCGCGAAGCCTGTGCTCGTCAAGGTCTATGATGCGAAGGCACAGGCGAATGAAATCGTTCAGGCGATTGGTCGTTTGCGCGACAGGGGCTATCGTTATCGCGACATGGCCGTTCTTTATCGCAGCCACTTTCAGTCAATTGATGTGCAGATGATTCTCGCGCGCATGAAGATTCCCTTCCACATTACGTCGGGGGTTGGCGTCTTTGAGCAGATTCACACGAAGGATACGCTCGCGTATCTTCGCCTCGTTCTTCATTCACGCGACGAACTTTCGTTCCGCCGTCTCGTCTGTCTCTTCCCGGGTGTGGGTGAGAAGATGGCCGAAAAAATGTGGGATCGGCTCGGGCGCGTCTTTGATGGTTGTGCGAAGGCCGATCGCGATGCGCTTCTTGGGCTTCTCCCCGCAAAGGCGAAGGCCTTCTGGCCCCCGCTCGCGAAGTGCTTTGAGTGTGCGAGCGAGCATCTTGATGAGGGGGCCATCGGCGAGGTTGTTGAGGATTTTTGCGACCTCTTCTACGAAGACCACCTTCACCGCGAATGGGAAGATGCCGATGCCGACTCGCGCCTTGAGGACGTGAAGGAACTGGGCGTGCAAATTATGAACGCCGACGCGCCGCGCGAGACGAACGGTCGTGAGCGACTTGAGTTGTTCCTCGCAGATGTCGCGCTTCTCACGAATCTTGACGCACGCAAGAACACGATGGACGAGAATATGGTCACACTCTCAACGGTTCACCAAGCCAAGGGCATGGAGTGGCCTGTCGTCTTCTTGCCGTGGCTCGCCGCGGGGATGTTCCCCTCGGCGAAGGCGACCGAGGAGGGGCGCGAGGACGAAGAGCGGCGGCTTTTCTACGTCGCGGTGACGCGGGCGAAGGATTGCCTTTCGATGTATGTTCCCTCAATGCGCAGTAACCCCGAAGGTGGCGCTTTTCCCGTTGAACCGTCGCAGTTCGTGAAGGAGATTCCAAAAGACCTTCTTGATATCCGCGCAACATCGTGCTACGCGCCGCTGACATCGGGTCACTACGGATCGTATCGGACGGCGAGCACCTGGCAGAACCGACAGAGGAGGTGGTAGAAAATGTTCTCAGCCAAGTTGATTCTTGACAAGAAGCGCGAGGGTTATACGCTCTCGACAGGCGAGATTCGTGCGTTCGTGGATGGCTTTACGAAGGGCGAAATTCCCGACTATCAGATGTCGGCGCTTGCAATGGCGGTCTGCTGTCGGGGGATGAATGACCGCGAGACGGCGGATCTCACCGACGCGATGATGCGCTCGGGCGCGATGCTCGACTGGTCTTCTCTTGACCGTCCAACGGCCGACAAACATTCAACGGGCGGCGTTGGCGACAAACTTTCTCTCGTCATCCAACCGCTGGCCGCGGCGTGCGGTCTTGTCGTTCCCTCGCTCACGGGGCGCGCGTTGGGGCTCACGGGTGGAACGGCCGACAAGCTTGAGACGATTCCGGGCTACGATGCCGCGCTTTCGCTCGATGCTTTTCGGCGCGTCCTCAACGAGGTCGGTGTCTCAATGACGGTGCAGACCGCCGAGATCTGCCCCGCCGATAAGAAACTCTACGCCCTGCGCGACGTGACGGGGACGGTTGCCTCAATTCCGCTCATCTGCGCATCCATTCTCTCAAAGAAGTGGGCGGAGGGCGCGGGGACGCTCGTCTTCGACGTGAAGGCGGGTTCGGGCGCATTCATGAAGACGCGCGAGGAGGCGCTTTCGCTCGCCGAGGCGATGGTGAAGGCTTCGCGTGCGGCAGGGCGCAAGGCCGCCGCACTCGTGACAGATATGTCTGCGCCGCTCGGGTTTGCCGTTGGCAATGCGAACGAGGTGAAGGAAGCGTGGGACATTCTGCGCGGCGCGACGCCCGCGACCTTTGATTGTCGCGTCGTGGATCTTTGCGTGGAACTCGCTTCTCTCATGGTTTCGCTCGCGCGAGATTTGTCGCTCGACGCGGCGCGCGCGATGTGCCGCGAGAAGCTGGCCGACGGTTCGGCTCTGCGTCTCTTTGAGGCGATGGTGAAGGCACAAGGCGGCCGCCTGGATGCTTTTGAGGCTCTCTTGAAGAAGCCGACATTTAAGTTCAAGATTCAAGCGATGAAGTCGGGTTATGTCGCTTCGATTGATGCCGCGCGTGTTGCCCGTGTTGCGCTTTCGCTGGGCGCGGGGCGTGAACGGACGGGCGATGTCATTGACCCACTTGCGGGTGTCACGCTCGCCGTGAAGGTTGGCGATCGCGTCGCGACGGGTGCGCCTCTCGCGACGCTTGAGAAATCGACCAACCCTGACGACCTTGAGAAGGCGGCCGCCGAACTTTATAAGGCCTTTGAAATCTCGTCCACGCACGTTGAGGTCGGCTCGCTCGTTCTCGCGCGCGTGACGGACGATGTGGTATAATACTTTTACTATGAAAATCATCGGTGAAAAGATTTTTGCGAAGACGCCGGACGGCCGTCTCTTGAGTCGTGTGGGCACACTTTTTCTGCGCACCCCCGGGCTCGTCACAACGCCGGGCGTTCACGCGATGCAGCGCGTGAAGTGGATTGAGGCGCTTTCAGAGGAGCGGCCGCTCACGCCCGTCGAGGAAGAAGCAGAACTGGCCGAGTCGGTGGACCTCATTTTTACGGACGACTTCGTTCTTATTCGGCCCGACCCCGAGCGCATGGATCTTGCCTTTCGTGCGGACGCAATGTTGCAGACGCTCGTCTCCAAGCGCGTCATTCGCTATCTGAATACGAGCATCTCGAAGGTGCGCACGGCGCTACGTGAGCGCGGCGAAAACTGGCGTATGTCTCGCCAGCCCATCTCGGCCGACGATATGGCTGAGTTCGTCACCTCTTCGCGCGTCGCGATTGGTGAGAAGGCGATTTACTACTACAACCACGCCTCGGGAACGCGTTATCTCACGGCGTCGAGCTACGACGTTCTTGTCACCCTCCCATCCGATGAGTTCCGCCGTCAGGTGAAGGAGGTTGTGGATGGTCTTTCCCACCGCAACCGCAAGGGTCAGCCCGAAGTTGATATTTTCCCGCTCGCGATTGCTCAGGGTGTTAAAGTGGCGCTCCGCGCGCTCAATGTGGACGCGCTGGATGATGCCGCGCTCCGCGCCGCGTGCGATAAGATCAACGTGGACTGGCGTATGAATCTGCCGCGTGAGTTGCGCGACGAGACGGTCGAGAACATTGAATGGCGCAACGAAATGTGTCGGACGCTTATGAAAGTGCCGAATGACACGTGCGTTGAAGAAGGCGAACTCGTCGATGACATCGCGCCTGAGTTCTACCGTCAAATTGAGTGGCTTCCGGGCGTGCGCGTTGAAGAAGGGCGCATCGTCTTTGATGAGGCCTACGATGAGGCGGTGCGCACGCAAGACCCGCATTTGCTCGCGCTCTGCGACTCGCGCGTCAAGGCGTTCCTCTTTAATATGACGCGCCTTTTCGGCAAGGTCGCCTACATCAACATTGGCCGCATCTCTCATTCGCTCTCGCGTGTCCCCGTCCCTGGGAGCCGCCGCGGTCACATCTACATCATGCAGTACCGCGAGATGGGTGCGACCGCGCCGAAGGTCATGATTATTCGCCTCTTGAAGTGGGGCATTGCCGAGCATCTGAACGAAGGTAAGAACCTCTTGCAGGCCACGTTTGAGGCAGATGAGTACACCGACTTTGTCCTCGACCGCCGGCTGATGTGCCGTCAGCTCGGCATGAACCTCCCCAACCGCATCGGCTTCGGGCAGTTCTCCGAGCGCTATCAGGGCGCGAACCAGTATAAGGGCTGCGTGATTCGCACGAGTTACCTTGTGCGCCCCTACGAAGACGGCATCGCCTCCGACAAGGTGCCGAGCGCACGCCTTCGCCACCCCGCGTGGGCGCAGACGTTCGCCTTCCTCATGGGCCAGGCCGCCGCGACGGATGCCATTGTTGGGCGCCGCAGTTCAACAACGAAGGAGTTTCTCTTCGACAAGGACTACGAAATTGTGCGCGTCGGCGCGGATGACCTGCCGAGTGAAATCCGTATCACTGACCACGCGGGCAGTTTCGTCAACTATGAGTCGCCGATTGCCGACTACATCGCCGAATACGCCGCCTTTGCCGTTTCACGTAAGGCGTTTGTCACGGACTATGCGCTCTTCGCGCAGGCCTACGTGGAGGGCTTCCGTCGTAAATTCGTCGAGACGCAAGAGGCCTACCGCGCGCGTCGCACCGCCTTTGATGAGCTCTTCCGTGATCGCCCGTATGACACGAATGGGTCGGGGGCATACCGTTGGGCGTGCGCGCTCCGCCGTCTGGAGGCGACGGATGTGAATTCTCTCGTTGCGGCGCTGAAAACCGCCTGCGGATGCTGAAATACACCCTGCGACGAATCTTGGAAGCGATACCGACGACGTTCGGCGTCTTGCTCCTCTCGTTTCTCCTCTTTCACGTCGTCGGCTCATCGCCGGCGGCGGCGATTTTGGGTAAGAATGCGACGGCCGAGGCGATCGCCGCTTTTAACCATAAGTGGGGTTACGACCAAAACGTCTTCGTTCAGTTTGTCCGCTTCGTGCGCGATGTCTTCTCGGGGAACTTCGGCTATTCGCTCTCAAACCACGAGCCCGTTATTGACGTATTGGCGCGCGGGGTTGGTCCATCGCTCTCGCTCACGTTGCCGATTCTCGTCGGCGGAACGATTGTCGCGCTAATGCTCGCGATGCTCTCGGCGGCGTTTCGCGGGCGTCTCGTCGACAAGACGATTCTCCTTGCTTCAACTGTCCTTATGAGCGTCAACTATGTTGTCTGGGTTCTTCTCGCGCAGTTCTTTCTTTCGTACAAAGCAGGGCTCTTCCCCGTTTGGGGTTACGAGAGCGCGTTCTTTCTTGTTCTGCCCGTCGCAATCGGCATTCTCTCATCGTTGGGCACGGATGTGCGCTTTTTCCGAACGGCGATTCTGGACGAGATCTACAAGCCCTATGTTCTTGCCGCGCGCGCGAAGGGGCTTTCTCGTGCGCGCGTGATGACGCGCCACGTTTTGCCGAACGCGCTCATCCCGATTGTCACGTATGTCTCGTTGTCGATTCCGTGGCTCTTCTCAGGTTCGCTCCTTTTGGAGAGCTTTTTTGGAATCCCGGGCTTGGGCTTTGTCTCCATGAGCGCGATTCACTCGTCGGACATGGCCGTTGTGCGCACAATTGTTGTTTTGGGCGCACTCCTCTACCAGTTCGTGAACCTTGCGATTGACCTCCTCTACGCCGCGCTCGATCCACGCGTTCGGCTGACGGCGTAAGAAGTCTCTTTGTGGCGCGGTGGCGGCGACTCTTTATTTCGCGCCTGCGTTTTTCGGAGGTGGAACGGCGCGGTATTTTTCAAGCATCGCGTCGTAGGCCTTTGTTCCAAAGAAGCCGCAAGGCTTGAACTCGGGGCAGAAGCCGCGGTAGACGCATTCGGGCACGCAGCAGGCGGCAACTTCGGGTTCCTTCTCGGCGATGGCGTCAACAACCATCCGCCACGCCGCGCGCGTTTCGGGGCTCGCTTGGCCGCAGAGGCGACGGCGCGAGATGGAGAGGATCGCCTGCGCATCGGCAAAGCATTCGTGCATGACGGGCGCGTCTTGGCGGTTTGCATCGCGCACGACGCCCGTGCGATCGCTGCGTTGGGTTGAGACAAAGTGTTCAATGCCGAACTTGTGGCGGACGATGTGGACGGAGACCCAGTAGGGGAGGTCGATCCACTTCCAGTTAAAGCAGAGTTTGCGAATGGGTGAATGCTCCGCAAGGAGGATGCGCTTTTTCCAGCGTGCGCTGACCTCGCCTGTTCCTTCTTCCTGCCGAATCGTCGTGCGCGCGGCGTCGGCGACCTCGCGCCACGTCCCGCGGACCTTCATAAACTTGATCTTCGTTTCCATAGACCTAATATGATAGCGAATTTGCCGCAGCCTTGTCAACCGTACGGGGTGCCCGCTTATTGCCGTTAAAAATAAAAGACCCGGCGAACCGGGTCGCAGTCTCAAAACGACTTCGGCATATAGCCTTGTTGTGATAAGATGCTGTTAATATGATATACTATTTGTATAACCATTGTCAAGTGTGCAACAAAACAAAAAATGCGAAAGGATGAATGATGAATAAAACGCTCGGGCTTGATCTTGGCTCCAACTCTCTTGGTTGGGCGATTCTGGACGATTTCTCAGGCGATGTTCTCGACAAGGGCGTCGTCGTGTTCCCCGAAGGCATTGACGCGGCGAACGACTCGCTTGAGACACCCGCCGCTATCCGCCGTGCGGCGCGCATGGCGCGGCGCATGAAGTTTCGCCGCAAGCTACGCAAGTGGGGACTTCTTAAAGTCCTCATCGGCGCGGGGATGTGCCCGCTTTCTCTCGCCGAACTCGACACGTGGAAGAAGACAGGGAAGTATCCGCTCGCCAACCGCGCCTTCATCGACTGGCTCAAGGCGACGGACGCCTCCAATCCCTACTG
>CAVHJW010000046.1:0-11781 GCA_963636335.1 bacterium | reverse complement strand
TGAACACGGAGGACGGAGGAACACGGAGGCCTTGGGAGATCGCTCCGCGGTGGGAAAGGTCTCCATACGCCCGCAAGGACCCGCGAATACACTGAAATTTACGGAAAGGGAAGAAGATGATGCCGTGTCAGTCTACTCGTGGCACGGTTTGTATTTGAGCGGCTTGCCACCGACCGTCAGCGTGCGATAGGCGCGACGGCGGAGGTCATAGTAGGCAATCGAAAATGGGGGCGTTGTCTCCGCGCCATCGGCAACAAAATAGCGGCGATAGACGATTTCAGAAAGCGAGCCCGCGCCGTCCATCTGGCGCGTCCACTCGTAAGCGGCGTCCTTCGGCAAAAAGGCGACCGGCGCAAAACCTGCCACCGTCTTCAGACGATAGGTGATTGTGATGATGTCATTCGTCTCGGGCGCGAGGATGTCGCAAAGTTCAAAAAGCGAGGCCGACTCGGCGACCAGCCCACCGAAGTCAGCGGGGCGCCCCTCCTCAGGCGGCGACACGACAACGAGAGAACATGTCTTCTCGCCACTTGAATACGGCGTTGATGTTCGAAAGAAGAATGAGGGATCGTCCGCAAAGACATAGTCGCCCGTGACCGTGAAATGAAGATTTGTCACGCCCGCATACGCCCGCATAGGGAAGGAAAGACGGCTTATGACATTTGACGGGTTCTCACTCTTGAGGGCGGCGAGAGGCACGGCGCGACCGACGGGGGCAACCTTTCCGTTCTCAGCAACCGTCAAATTCACGCCTTGATCGAACGCAATATCACGCGGCTGATCAATCGAGAGGACGAGGTTAAATGTCTCGCCGATAACAACCGACTCCTTGTCCGATGTCATCAAAACCGAAACCTCAACAGGGGCGCGCGCCTTCCGACGACGGCGGCCGAAGAAGGCATCCTCGTCGTCAAAAAAGTTCTTGAACGCCTTACCCGCCGCGCCATCCGAAGATGATGACGATGAAGAGAATGAAAATGAGAAATTTCCATTGCCGCCCGTCACGATCTTGCGATGAACGACCGTGCCATCGGCATTCGTGGTGACCGTCTCAACCGTCTCAGCCTGCGCGAGCGGGACGAACGCGATGAGAAGCGCGAATGCGGCGAGGGCGCGGACGAGACGCGAGAGAACAAAGAAGAGCGCGGCGACAAAAAGAAGCGAACCCAAAGCGAGCGCGACGCGCCCCACCCACGCGAATCGCAGAATGGGGCGAAGAACCTGCCGCACAACGGGCAACTCAACGGCGGGACTCCCCGTCTTCAGGGCGAGCGCAGCAACAAACCCCTTCTCAATTTCACGCGTCTGACCGATGCGCCACTCCAGTCGGCGATAGATTGAAAGCGCGCGCGCCCAGTTGCCCTCGCGAATCGCACACGTCGCCTCATTGAGGCGCGCCGCCGGAAAGGTAAACGCGGAAAAAGCATCGGCCGTTGGTGCCGCGCACGCCTTTCGCCACTTAAACGCCTCGTCATCCGAAAGAACGAGACCCTCGGCGCAAAAGGCCGCATCCTCGACGAGCGCGGGCGGTTGTGGGAAGGTTGACTCATCCTCACCCATCTCGACGACGACAACCTGGCGACCCGCGCGCGCGTGAACGGGAATTGCGTTCGCGCGCACGACGTTCGTCTCGCCGTTCGGCGCGACGTACGAAAAGTCGAGTGCGGGAAAGACGAGAACGCCCTCGCGCATCGGGCGCACGCGATAGACGAAACGGCGACCGTCTGAAAACGTATCCGTCTTGGCGCTAAGGTCATCAACCTTCCAATCACGCGAAGAGACCGCCCGTGCGAGTGCTGGCGGGTGGAGATCTTTGAACGTGGCCTCGCCCATGAAATCAACCGTGAGAACAAGCGGGTCGCCAACGTGCACATTGTTCGCGTCAAAGAACGCACGCGCGCGCAGGCTCTCGCCCGACACACCACCAAGATGAATGACGCAAAAAAGAAGAAAAGCAAACATCACTAACGCCCCCTGACCTGATAGCGAATTGTCAGCGTCTCCTTCGAGAACCGTTTGAGGAAGTCCTTGGGAAGGTGCTCAATGAAATGAAGGCTCTGCGCGACTTGCAATACCGCGCGATCCGAGAGCGCATCGCCACAACTCTTTGCGAGGCGCACGTTCACGAGTCCACCCGCCGAATTGAGACGGCACGACAGAAGCACCGTGCCGCTCGCGCCCACCTTCGGCGCGAGACGATCCCACTTCTCGTTGAGTGCCATCTGGATGAGCGAGACACCGAGTTGCAACTCACTCGTCGCAAGACTCTCCTCACGCCCGGGCTTGTAGCCAGCGTCAAGGAGGCGGCGAATCTCCGCCTCCGAAAGTGTCTGTTTGCCCGTGCGCCCGTTTCCGCTTTGCGCACCCTTCACCTCAATTTTGACAGGCTTCGTATTCTTGACGGCCGACTCGCGCATCCGCTTCATGCGCTCCTCACGTAGCTCCTTCGCCGACTTTTTCGGCTTCTCATCCGTCTTCTTTTTCTCGTCCTTCTTGGGCGGCTCTGTCTTCTTAGGTGGCTCGTCCTTCTTGGGTGGTGTTTTCTTTTCAGGTTCTTTAGGCTTCTTCTTCTCAACTTTTTTGACGACGTTCGTGACGATTTGCTCGAGCGGTTTCGGCGGATCTTTTTTCTTCTCCTCCGTCGGCTTCGGCGGTGAAGGCTTGTTCGGCATTTTTTTCTCGGGCGGATTTGCGAGCGGTGGCGGCTCGTCGTCCTTGCCATCAAGATTCTCATTGACGACGAGCGTCAAATCAATAGGAATAATCGTCTCCTTCGGGGCGAGAAAGCCTTGCACGAGGGCACCCAACCAAAAAGCCACAAAGACAAGAACATGGAGGAGGAGCGCCACGAGGATATTCACCCCCGAGAGAATCTTCGGCTCGCGCCCCACTTGCTCCTCGCGCCACACGTTCATGACCGACGCGTTAGTGCTCCTTTGAGACGAGACCCAAATGCCTCACGCCGCAGTCCTTCGCAATCTTGACAATCGCGTAGATGTCGCCGTATGCCGCGCCCACATCGCCGCGGATAAGGACATTCGCCTCGGGATCGTCCGCAATGGCTTTTCCGAGGCGCGCGCGCAAGGCCTCATGCGTGAGCGGCTCCTCGCCGAGGAAGATCTGACCCGCGCGATCAATCGTGACCGAAAAATGTTTTTTCTCATCGTCCTTCTGCGACTGCGTCTTGCCGACGGGCAGAACGATGGACACGCTCTGCTCCAGCGTGGGCAGCGTAACGATGAAGACAACAAGAAGGAGAAAGGTGAGATCGATGAGCGAGGTCATATCGATGCTCGCCTTCGCTCCCTCGCGGCGCGAACGACTTCTGCGACGGAGCGACATTACGCCCCCCTTCCCTGAAACTCACACGCCACGCGCCCCATGAGTTCATCGGCAAAGCCCTCAACATCCGAGGTGATTTTGCGAATCGACGCCGTCATGCCATTAAACGCAAGAACACCCGGGATCGCAACAAGCAGGCCGACGACCGTCGTGACAAGCGCGGCCGAAATGGCGGGCGCAATCGTCGCGAGCGAGGCCGAACCCGCGGTCCCCATTTCGGCAAACGCATCCAGAACGCCCCAAACCGTGCCGAGAAGCCCGAGCATCGGCTCGAGCGCGACGATGGTTGCGATAATCCCCATGCCGTTCTCCACGCGAATCTCCTCCTCATCAAGGACATGCTCACATGTGCCGCGCACGAGCTCGATCTCACGCGCCGAAAGCGCCGCGCCCGCGAGGCCGCCCTCACGCCCCGCGACGAGTGAACGCGCGTCAGGCGTCAGAAGTTTCAGAAGTCGCTCGCACGTCTCCTTGTAAATGCCCTCAATGCCCGTGAGCGCGGTTGGACGACGCTTGATGTAGCATTCAAGGACACCGCCGAACGAGGCGAAGTCGTGCAAAAAGCGACGCGTCGCCAGAGAGAGGACGGCGAGACTTCGCGCCTTACCGATGATGGTCGCGAACATGAGGACGGATCCAACAAGTTGGACGAGAACAATGGCACGCCCTGTGAGATTTGAGTTGAAGAAACCGCTAACGAGCGAATCGGCGAGGAGAAACATGGGATGAGTCTTTCTTCTTAAGGTTGTTGAGATGTTGATAAATGGGAGGCAGAGACGACGCGCCCCTCTTCGGGAAGCGCCGTGCGGTCAAGGCCGCACGCGGCGAGAACTTGGTCAGTTGTCCGAAAGTGCGCCTTGCAGTGATTCATAATTGAAACGGGGCCAAACTTGCGAACCATCGCCTCGGCGACAAGACGGACACGCGGATCGCTCGAACCCATCGGCATCGACTCCTTCGCACGCCCGTCGGCATCAACACCGAAGATCTCTCGCGCGAGCGCGTCCATATCGCGAATGAACGCCGCGCGCGCGAGGACAGAGGCGATGGCGACGGCGAGATCGCTCTCGGCCTTATGATGCTGGTCGATCTCAATACGCCGACCAAACTCACCGAGCGCACGATTGACCGTCCATTCCGTCGGCGCGAACTGGTCAACGACGATTCGGCCGATGATTGGATTCTTATCAAGGAACGATTCAATGCCCTCGGCATGCGCCTGCGCGAGAAGCGCGTTCACATTTTTGAAGCGGCTGTACTTACGGTTGTAGTTCGCTGGGGAACGCTTCACAATCACATAACGGCGCGGCCCTAAAAGGGTGCGCAACCTCTCATCGACCATCAGAATTTTTTGATCGGCCGAAAGCGTCTTCGTCGCGGTGTAGGCCTTACAGTCCATGACGGGCAACGGCAGGCTTCGTCCATCCGCGCCTTGATAGCGGAACGTCTTCACCTTCTCGGCGATCTCCGCATCGACGTAGGCGCACGCGACAACGAGGGGGCCAAAGTAGTCGCCCTTTCCCGACTCGTCGCTCCCGCCGTGAGGCTTCATGGCCACCTCGTCTTCGCTTGTCAGAGCCGACAAGGGCACAACGCCATACGGCTCCAAGACAAACTCGATAAACTCTTTCGCACCGCGCCCCTGAACGCAGAGTTTGCGCGTGCCGTGCTTTTCCTTTTCGTAGAGCGTCGCGTTAAACGACTCGCCCTCAACGGAAAAAAGCGAATAGGGAACCTCGCGTTTGCGATAGTTCCCATTCGCCATCAAGCCGAGCAGGATCTCCTGCTTTTCCGCAGTCAATTCGTAAGTGAAAGAGGCCCCTGTCATTTCCCCGTCACGGCGAAGCGATAGGCGTTCTCAAACATACGCATCCACGGTCCGTTCTTCTTAAACGACCCGTCGTTGTAGGAAAGTTGGCACGCGCGGAAGCCACGCTCGGGGTGCGGCATCATAATGGTGACGCGCCCGTCCGTCGTCGTGAACGCCGTCTGACCACCGACCGACCCGTTCGGGTTGTAGGGGTAGCGCGTCGTCGCACGTCCGTCGTTGTCAACGTAGTGCGCCGCGCACGGAGCGGGAGCAAAGCCTTCCGTCCAGACGCGCCCTTCGCCGTGCGCCACCGCAATCGGCAGACGCGAACCCGCCATGCCGCGGAAGAAGATGGACGGCGACGACTCAATCTCGATGGTCGCATAGCGCGCCTCAAACTGCTCCGAAAGGTTCTTCACGAACTTCGGCCAAGCCTCCGCGCCCGGGATAATGTCCTTCAATTGCGAGAGCATCTGGCAGCCGTTGCACACGCCGAGCGCGAACGTTTCGGGACGGTGGAAGAATGTCTTAAACATCTCGCAGAGGCGATCATTGAAGAGGATGGAGCGCGCCCATCCAGAACCCGCGCCGAGGACATCGCCATAACTAAAACCACCGCACGCGACAAGACCCGTAAAGTCTTTTAAGTCAACGCGCCCCGCGATGAGATCGCTCATGTGGACGTCTTGGCAGTCAAAGCCCGCGAGCGCAAACGCCGCCGCCATCTCGATGTGGCCATTGACACCCTGCTCGCGCAAAACGGCGAGACGCGGCTTGATGCTGCCCCGCTTCGCCAACCCCGCTTCATCGGGGTCATACGTCAGGTGGAAGTTCAGCCCGCGATCGGCCGCCATAAGCGCGTTATCGTATTCCTCCTTCGCGCAGACGGGGTTATCACGCAACGCCTGCATGCGGTAAGTCGTCTCGGACCACGCACGGCGCAGGTAGGTTAGATCGGTGTCAATGACGAAGCGCGAGCCGACCGTGACTTCGAACTTGCGGTTGTGCGTCACCTCGCCAATGACGAAGGCCTTGACGCGCGCCGCCTTGAAAATCTCAAGCACCTTCTTGAGATTCTTCGCACCGCCCTTCGTCTTGTCCGTCACCTGAAGAACGCAACCAGGCGCCTCATTAAAGAGGCTCTCCAGCGCATCACCATCGGGGAGCGTCACCTTGATGCCGCGTCCGCCCGTAATAGCCATTTCGGCAAGCGTGACGACGAGGCCGCCATCGGAACGATCGTGATAGGCACGCGCGAGACGGCCACGCACAATCTTCTGCATCGCGTTAAAGAAGCGCTTCAAAACGGCCGCATCAATATCGGCATGCGAATCGCCGAGCTGGCCGTAGACTTGCGCAAGCGCCGTCGCGCCGAGTGCCGCGCCCTCGTCAAGCGAGACAAAGACAAGAGCCGACGTCTCATCATCCGTGTCACGCTTTAAGTCAGGCGTGAGCGTGAGACGCACGTCCTTCACGGGCGCGAACGCCGAAACGACGAGCGAAAGCGGCGCGACCTGACGATGCTCAACGCCCTTCGCGTCCTGCCAAACGGTGTGCATCGAGCACGAGTCCTTGCCGACAGGAATCGAGACACCGAGCGTCGGGCAGAACTTAAGGCCAACCTCCTCAACGGTATCATAGAGCGTTGCGTCCTCGCCCGGTTCGCCGCACGGGGCCATCCAGTTTGCAGAAAGACGAATCTGCGAAATATCGCCAACGTCCGCGCCCGCGAGGTTCGTGATCGCCTCGGCAACCGCGAGCCGTCCCGATGCTGGGCCGTCGAGAAGTGCGACAGGCGCGCGCTCGCCTGTTGACATCGCCTGACCCTCAAACGTTTTGTAGCCCATCGTCGTCACGGCGCAGTCGGCCGCCGGCAACTGATAAGGCCCCACCATCTGGTCGCGCGCAACGCGCCCCGTCACGGTGCGGTCCGCGATCGTAACGAGGAACGTCTTGTCGGCGACGGCGGGCAAATGCAGGACGCGTGTCAGAGCCTCCATTGGGCGAACACCCTCAAAGTTCGTCGCCAGGTGCGCCTTCTTCACGCGCTTCACCTTGCGCACCATGCGCGGCGGCTTGCCCAGAAGAACCTTGATGTCCATATCAATGGGCTTGTCACCAAAGTGCGCATCATCGAGAACAAGGCGTCCGTCGTTCGTCGCCACGCCAATAAACGCGACGGGGCAACGCTCACGCGCGCAAAGTTGCTCAAAGAAGTCCTTCGCTTCGGGACGGAGTGCGAGCACATAGCGCTCCTGCGCCTCGCAGCACCAGATTTCCATCGGGTTCATTGAACGCTCTTCGTTATGAACCTTGCGAAGTTCAAATGTGCCACCCGTTGCCTCAACGAGTTCGGGGCACCCATTTGAAAGGCCGCCCGCGCCGATGTCGTGAATTGAGAGAATCGGATTCGCCTTGCCGAGCGACGAGCACGCATCAATGACGCCCTGACAACGACGCTGCATCTCGGCATTACCGCGCTGAACGGAGTTAAAGTCGAGCGCTTCGGAGTTTGTGCCCGTCATCATGGAACTGGCCGCGCCGCCGCCGAGACCGATGCGCATCGCAGGGCCACCAATCTGAACGATGAGAGAGCCGACCGCGACGGGCTTTTTCTCAACCTGACTCTCACGGATGACACCCATGCCGCCCGCGAGCATAATTGGCTTATGATAGCCACGAAGCTCACCCGCAATCTCGCCCTCGTAGGTGCGGAAGAAGCCGCAGAGTTGTGGACGGCCAAACTCGTTGCCGAACGCCGCACCACCGATGGGGCCTTCTGTCATGATTTGAAGCGGCGTGGCAAGCCGCGTCGGGAAATCGGCGAAGAGACGCTCCCACGGCTGCGGGTAGCCTGGAATGCGCAAATTTGAGACCATGAAACCGCAAATGCCCGCGACCGTGCGCGAGCCCGAGCCCGTCGCGGCCTCGTCGCGAATCTCGCCACCAACGCCCGTCGCCGCGCCCGGGAACGGCGAAATCGCCGTCGGGTGGTTGTGCGTCTCGACCTTCATAAGTTGGTCAAGTTGGTCAGCCTTGAACGCATAGCGGTTCGTCTTCGGGTCGATCGCGAAAATCTCCGTCTTGAAACCCTTGACAACGGCCGAGTTATCCTTGTAGGCCGAGAGCGTGTTTTGAGGACGCTTCTTGTGCGTGTTCTTGATCATCTCGAAGAGCGAGTGCGGCATCTTCTTGCCACCGATCACAAATTCCGCGCCGAAGATCTTGTGGCGGCAGTGCTCCGAGTTGACTTGACCGAACATCGTCAGTTCCGTATCCGTCGGGTTGCGCTTCGCCTTCTTGAAACTCGCGGCGAGATACTTCATCTCAGGCTCGGAGATAGCAAGACCCATCTCAACATTCGCCTCGCGAATCGCCTCCACGCCCTTCCCCAGCACATCGTACACGCGCCCCGGACGCGGCGAGCCTTCATCAAAGAGGTCGTCTATTGAGGCGTAAACGCCCTCGGTCATCTTGTCGTAAAGTGCCGAGACCCACGCGCCCACCTTCGGCGTCTCACCGCTCGCCGTGCGGATGCGGTAGCGAACGCCGCGCTCCACGCGCGCAATTGAACCAAGCGCGCAGTTGTGGAAGATATCCGTCGCCTTCGTTGACCACGGCGAGATCGTCCCCTTGCGCGGCGTCACGAAAAAGTCGGCCTCATCGCACGGGCCCGTCGCGTTAAGGAGCGTCGCCGCACGCGCGCAGTCGCCCGCGTCAAGCGAATCACCGACGGGCAGAAGTGCGTAGACCCACTTCGCGTCAATCTCAACGCCGACAAGCGATGCGTCGGCGCGCGCGAGTGCGTCTTTAAGCGCGTCAAGGCGGAATGGCGAAAATGCATCGGAACCGAGAAAGAGCGTCATAAAAAAGCCTCCTGTGATGTCTGTCAAGCGAGGGATCAAAAAACGTTACGGAACAGGGAAGTGTGAAACGAGTTCGGCCGCCTCGCGCTTGACGCGCTTGAGGACGTCCTCGTTCGTGATGTCATCGAGAACATCCGCAATCCACGTGCCAATCTTGATCATCTCGGCCTCCTTCATGCCGCGCGTGGTCGCTGACGCCGTACCGACGCGAATGCCCGATGTCTTGAACGGCGACTCGGTGTCAAACGGAATCGTGTTCTTGTTGACAATGATGCCCGCCGCATCAAGCGCGGCCGCCGCCTCCTTGCCCGTGATGCCCTTCGAGGTCTTCACGTCCACGAGGAAGAGGTGGTTATCCGTGCCGCCTGAGACAATGCGGTAACCGCGATCTTGAACGGTCTTGCAGAGAACCTGGCAGTTCTTCACAACCTGCTGCGCATAGGCCTTCTTCTCGTCGCTCATCCATTCGCGGAAGACGACCGCCTTCGCCGCAATGATGTTCTCAAGGGGACCGCCCTGCATGCCTGGGAAGACGGCGCTATCAAGCGCCTTCGCCCACTTCTCTTTGCAAAGCACCATGCCGCCACGTGGGCCGCCGAGCGTCTTGTGCGTCGTCGTCGTCACGAAGTCGGCGTAGGGAACAGGCGAGGGATGAACACCACCCGCAACAAGACCCGCGATGTGCGCCATATCAACCATCATGATGCATTGAACCTTGTCGCAGATTTCGCGGATACGCTTAAAGTCAATCGTGCGCGGATAGGCCGATGCGCCCGTCAAGAGAATCTTCGGCTTCACCTCCAACGCCTGCTTCTCAAGCGCGTCGTAGTCAAGGCGCTCCGTCTTTGGATCAACGGTGTAGGGAACAATGTGATAGAGTTTGCCCGAGAAGTTGACAGGCGAACCATGCGAGAGGTGTCCACCCTGATCGAGCGACATCGAAAGAATCGTGTCACCAGGCTTGATCGTTGCAAAATAGACCGCCATGTTCGCCGCCGACCCGCAGTGCGGCTGAACGTTCGCGTGCTCCGCGCCGAAAAGTTGGCACGCACGTGTGCGGGCGAGTTCCTCCGCCGCATCCACGGGCAAGCAACCCGAGTACCAACGCTTCGCTGGATAGCCCTCGGCATACTTGTTCATCAGCACCGAGCCAGCCGCCTCACGGCACGCGCGCGACGACGTGTTCTCAGATGCAATCAAGTTGATTTCGGCATCTTCCTGACGCGTCTGCGCCTCAATCGCGGCGTAGACTTCGGGGTCGTCATGCATGAGACCCGAGCAGTCGGAAAGTCGCGCGGCGCGCTCCAATTTCCAACGACGACGTGCGTGACGCGCATCCATGTCGACGGGCGTCGCGACGAATGTTTTCACAATTTCAAGCGCGTAGTCAACCGAGACGACATCCGCGCCCAAGCAGAGGACATTCGCGCCGTTATGCTGGCGCGTGAGCGTCGCCGCCTCCGTCGTCGTGCACAAGGCGGCGCGGACGTTCTGGAAGCGGTTCGCCGTCATCGACATGCCGATGCCCGTGCGGCAGATGAGGACGCCGAAGTCAGCCTCACCAAGGGCGACCGCGCGCGCGACCTGAACGGCGAAATCAGGGTAGTCGCAACTCGTGCGATCGGCGGGGCCTAAGTCCGCGACCGTCATATCGGGTGAGAGCGCACGCACGAGGGCGGCCTTCAACTCGACGCCACCATGATCCGAGGCAATTGCAATTTTCATGACTTCATGCTCCTTGAATTTAAGAGAGAACGTTAAAAAAGACCTTCCGCCGAGACGCCCCCTCGGAAGAACGCAAGGGTGATCGCCCAGTTAATGCCAAGGGAATAGAGATTCGCAACAAAGTCGTCAATGACAATGCCACGCCCGCCGGGAATCGACTGGAGGCGACGGCATGGCCACGGCTTCAGAATGTCAACGAGACGAACGACACAGAAGAAAATGATCATCGACCACCACGGCAAGTCGAGAATGGGGATGCCGACAAAGGCAATCGGATAAAGCATCCACTCGTCGGCCGTAATGCGCCCATCATCCTTCACGCCCAACATCTTCTCGGCAACGTCACAGAACGGAATTGCGAGAATCGCAAAACCCGTGACGACGGGAATCTGAAGCCAAAGCGGGAACGAAGCGAGCGCGTAGCAAAGGAGAACGCCCGGAAGCGAACCAATCGTTCCAGGCGCAACGGGCGCGACGAGCCCCAAGCCAAACCCCGTCGCGACAAAGAGAAAGAACTTCTTCACTGGATCGGCGCTTCCGTCGCCGGAAGCTCGGGCGCGAGATCGGGAAGAGCGGGGGCCTCCTGAGCGGAAGGCGCGGCCGATTCATTCGCCATCAGCGAGCGCGAGTGCACCGTTGACGTCAGGCGCGCGAGCACGAGCGTGTTGAGAAGGAAAATCGCGCCGAGAATCGCCGTCGTCTTGATGAGGACGTTGCCCGCGTCCGCGCCGAGCGAGGCTTCCAACATGCCGCCGCCGATTGCGCCGCCGAGGCCACCCTCTTTCGGCTTCTGAAGCATCACGACGAGCGCGAGCAGAAGACAGACGACGACTTCAACAACGTAGAGAAAACCGATGAAGATGGACATGCTTTGAAACTCCCTCGTGAAGACAATGTTTTTAGCATCTTGGTGGGCGATACTGGACTCGGACCAGTGACCCCTACCGTGTGAAGGTAATGCTCTAACCAACTGAGCTAATCGCCCAAAATGCGTATGAATGAAAGTATATCAAATCTCCCCCGCTGTTGTCAACCGCC
>CAVHJW010000045.1:0-12083 GCA_963636335.1 bacterium | reverse complement strand
GTTACCGCCCACCAAAGAGAATCGTCGCGAGGCGCGGAAAGAGACGGCGCAAAATCTGCGTGGCGAGAATCGGCAAGGCGAGCGCAAGCGCGGCGATGAGCGCGCACTCAGGTAGGCGAAGGTGGCTCCAGCCACGATAGTGGCAGTAGGCCTCAATGACGAAATAGTGCATCAAGTAGATGGGAAACATCGTGCCGTGCAAGAAGGCGGGTAGCTGAACGGCCGGTATCGTATACCAAAAATAGACGAGAAGCGGCGGCGCGAGAACAATGTTCGGATAGATGAATTGCCAGCAGTTGAAGTGGACGCTGAGAAGGCGGAGAACAACGAGCACCGCGCCGATGAGCCCGCAGAGGCGCACCGTGCGTGCGCGTGGCGCGGCGAGGGGACGAATTGCGGCGTAGATGCCGAAGATGAAGTAGAAGAAACCATCAAGGTGGAAGCCGTACCAAAAGAGCCCGCCGAGACGCGTTGTGTCAGGCCCTACAACGTGCGTGCCGAGCAATACGGCGTAGACGAGGTCAAGCGTGTAAATGATGCCCATCAAAAGAAGACCCTGTCCTCGGACGATAGCCTTGACAACGAGCGGGCTTATGAGGACGAAGAAGAAGAGGCAGCGCAAGAACCAAAACGGATAGAGGCGCGGCGGTCGACATGGGTTGAACCCGAGCGTCGCAATAAGACCCGCGCCGTTTAGAAACGAGCGGTCACGGCAGATGGCAAACATGACGAGCAAGAAGGCGAGCAGCCAGATGACATAGGGGACGCCAAGGGAGAAGATGCGCTTCGTGACAGCACGGCGCCACCATCCCTCATCGGCGACGTGCCGCGCGAGGAAATAGCCCGAGAATATAAAGAAGAAAGGCAGGGCGAGCGGGCAAATCGTATCGCGCAGGCCGAGAAAGAGAATGGCTGCCTCAGATCCTGTTGGCCACGGCACGTGGAGGAGGCAGACAGAAAGAGCACCCAAGAGAGAGAAAAGCTCAACCTTGGAACGCGTCGTCGGGGAAAGAGGTGTCATCGCGGGAGCAGAGTATTAGGTTGCGGATTCCTTGAAGAGGCGCGCGGCGAGGCGTGCCGAGAGGCTCTCGCAGATCTCGCTGACGTGTAAGGTCTTGAAGAGCCAAACGCGCAGAAGGTCGAGCGCGAGGCAAACGACGAAGATTGCCGCGCCGAGGCCGAGGCAGACGAGGGGGAGTGCCCAGACGCTCGCGAGGTGAGTTCCTTCAAGCGCGGGACGAAGGAGACGATACCAAAGGAAGGGCTGCACGTGGATGAGGTAGACGCCGAGCGTTGCAGGGGCGAGAAACTTGACGACGCGGATGATGCGCGCATTTTCAATACGCAGGTTGATGAAGCCCGTGAAGGTGAGAAGGCCGAGCGCGAGGACGTTGGGCGAGGTCAAGTCAAAGAGATGGAGATGGTGAACAATCGTCGCGCCGAAGGGGAGCATGGGCGCGAGCGCGGGGATCGCGGCAGAGACGAGGGCGATGAGAATAACACCGAGGAAGCAGACGCGCGGTCGAAGGCGTGCGAGCGGATTATAGAGGCGCAGATACGCGCCGAGGACGTAAAGAATGAGAAGCCATGCGGTGCTGTAGCCGCGCATCACGACGTTCACACCCTCTTTCGTCACAAGGTCAAGCGTTGCGATGATGCCAAGCGCGAGAATGAGGAATATCTCAAGCGAACGGCGCGGCAGAGTTTTGATGCCATCGTTCAGGAAGGGCGCGAGAAGGGCGACGGGGAGGTAGCACGTCATGTACCACCAGTGGTTGCAGGCGAAGGGGCGGAAGACGGCGCTTAAGTCCGAGAGGGTGATCTCAACGAGCCCCGTCATTTTGAGGACGAGCGAGATGACGAGCCCCGTGAAGACGAGTTGGAGGTAGAGCGGCACAAGTTTCGAGTATCGGCACGAGGCCTTCACCGAGAGGTAGCCTGTCGCGATTGCGAAGACGTTCATGCTGGCGAAGACTGTGAAGAGGAAGTCATAGGTGAACTGGCGCAGGACGGGGTGGAGGTCGCCCGCAACAGGCTTGAGCCCATAATGGAGAACATGTGCGGAGGCGATGAAGAACATGACGAGGAGTTTCGCCATGTCAATGCCGGGTATATAGGCGTCTTTTTTCATAGAAGATTCAAAAATGGCGTCTATTATATCACAAAAAGGGATCGGTCGGCGCGGGAGTTGTCGCGATAGATGATTTTTGATAAAATAGATGATCAATGTTTAACTTTTTGAGGAGGAAGAAGTCTTTGCCTGTCGTCTACACGCGGCAGGAGCATTGCATTTCGAGGAAGAACATTGATCCTGATGCTTTAAGGGTTCTTTATCGGCTCTCGCAGGCGGGCTACACGGCCTACCTCGTGGGCGGCGGCGTGCGCGATCTCCTGCTCGGGCGCAAGCCGAAGGACTTTGATGTGGGGACATCCGCAACGCCTAGCGAGGTGAGGCACACGTTTCGTAATTGCTTTTTGATTGGGCGCCGCTTCCGCCTCGCGCACATCCGCTTCGGCGAGAAGATCATTGAGACGGCGACGTTCCGCCGGAATTCCCAGACGGTCGGTGAGATTATTGAGCACGCCGCCGAGGGTCCCTTTGAGGACAACACGTTTGGCACGCCCGAGACGGACGCGATGCGCCGCGATTTTACGGTCAATGGGCTTTTCTACAATATTACGGACTTTTCGGTCATCGACTACGTCGGCGGCATGGAGGACTTAAATCGGAAGATTATCCGCTCAATCGGCGATCCGAACATCCGCTTTCAAGAGGACCCCGTGCGCATGATGCGCGCCATCAAGTTCTCCGCGCGTCTTGGCTTTAAGATTGAACACAAGACGGCCGAGGCCATTGCGCGCCATCACGCCTCCATTTTGACGGCGGCCGCCCCACGCGTCTGCGAGGAGGTTTTTCGCCTCTTCCCCTATGGGCACAGCGCGGCGGCGTTTGAGATGATGTACTTATATGGCCTTCTGGGCGATCTCATCCCGTCGCTGGCGACGTTTCTTGATCGGCACGGTGGCGCGAAGGTGCTTCTCCCCTATCTGAAGGTGCTTGATCAGTATGAGCTTCATATGGCGAAAACGGGCTTTGAAGTCTCAAATGCGGTCCGCGCCGCCGTCCTGATGACGCCGCTTCTCCGTGCCGAGAAGAAGGCTGGCGCCTCTCGATATGTTATGAAGACTCTCCTCGCCTCGTTGAAGATTCCGAAGGCGACGTACTTCGCTGCGGTGACGATTATGGAGTCGATCCACCGTCTTTCGGGCTCGCCCGACAAGGGCAAGGCGCGCTTCATTTATAATCGTGATTTTTTGGACGCGCTCGACTACGTGCGCATCGTCTTCCGTGCCGAAGGGCAGAGCGAGAAGGTGCTCGACGAGTGGGCGGCATTTTACGATGAGAAAGGTAACGAACAATGAACAAGAAAGTCAATCCCGAGTTCCTTCCCTTGATTGAATGGTGGGAGACGGGCGGCAAGAAGACCGTCCTCGTCCTGATCCTTATCTTGGCCGCGTGGGGCGCGTGGCGTTTCTATCGTGCGCATGAGGCGCAGACAAAGACGGCGGCGGCGAATGCGCTCGCCTCGGCGTGGACGACTGAAGAGTTGGAAGAGGCTGTCACATCGTTTGGGACGCGCGAGATTGGTCCGCTTCTTAAATTGCGCCTCGCCAAGAGTTACTTTGACAGCGCCCGCTATGAGGAAGCGTTGGCCCTTTACGAGGCTTTGCCGGGCGCGCTTGACGAGGCGTTTAAAGAGATCCCCGTCATGGGGCGTGCGCAGTGCCTTGAGGCGCTTGCGCGTTATGATGAGGCGCTCACCGTGTATGAGACTCTTGCCGCGGGCGCGAAGGATGCGCCCTTTACCCTCACGGCGCAGATTGGCGCGGCGCGTTGCATTTGCCAGAAGGGCGACAAGACGAAGGCACTTGCACGTCTGAGTGCGATGAAGGCGGCGAATAAGGGCGATGAAATGGCGATGCTTCGTATTGAGGCGGCCGAGTCGTTGATTAAGCGTGCGAAAGTGGCGGAAACGAAATGATTATTCTTCTCAAGAAGGATGCGCCGGCCGCGCAGGTTGAGAGCCTCAAGGAACTTCTGAAGGCCAACCACGTCGAGCCGCGCATTTCAGAAGGTTCGCTTCAGACGATTATCGGGTGCGTGGGCGATGTCGCTCACCTTGACCCGGGCGTCCTTGAGGCGATGGATGTCGTTGAGTCGGTTCAGCGTATCCAAGAGCCGTACAAGGCGGCGAATCGCAAGTTCCATCCAGCCGACTCCGTTCTCGACATGAGCGGCGTCAAGATTGGCGGCGGCGCGTTCGCTGTCATTGCGGGTCCCTGCTCGGTCGAAAGTGAGGCACAGCTCGTCGGCATTGCGAAGGCGGTCAAGGCTTCGGGCGCGACACTTCTGCGCGGCGGCGCATTCAAGCCGCGCACATCGCCTTATGCGTTCCAGGGCATGGGCGCGGAAGGTCTTCGGCTTCTCTCAATCGCGAAGAAGGAGACGGGGCTTCCCATCGTCACCGAACTCATGGACTTTAAGGACATTGAGCTTTTCAACGATGTGGATGTCATCCAAATCGGCGCCCGAAACATGCAGAACTTCAATCTCCTGAAGGAAGTCGGCGCGTACACAAAGAAGCCCATTCTTCTCAAGCGCGGCATGTCGGCGACCTTGCAGGAACTGCTGATGAGCGCCGAGTATATTATGGCGTCGGGCAACCCGAACGTCATTCTCTGCGAACGCGGCATTCGCACGTTCGAGACGGCGCTACGTAACACGCTCGATCTCGGCGTTGTGCCGCTTCTTCACACGCTCTCGCATTTGCCTGTCGTGGTCGATCCCTCGCATGCAACGGGGCGCGCGGCGATGGTCGAGCCCGTTGCTGTTGCGGCGGCCGCCATCGGTGCTGATGGTCTCATTATTGAGGTTCACAACGATCCGCCGCACGCGAAGTGCGACGGCGCGCAGAGCCAGACGCCGCAGATGTTCGATGAGACGATGACGCGCATCCGCCGTGTGCGGGAGGCGATTCGGTGAACGTCGCCGTCGTCGGGCTCGGCCTGATCGGCGGCTCCTTTGAGAAGGCGTCGCGCCGCGCCGGTCACACGGTTGCCGCGCTTCACCACGGTGACGAGACGGGGTTTGAGAATGCAGACCTCGTTCTTGTCTGTTTGCCGCCCGAGGCGATTGTTCCGTGGATCTCGCGCCACGCCACGCAGTTTAAGGCGGGGTGCGTCGTTCTTGATATTGCGGGTGTCAAGCAGACAATTATGGACTCGTTTGAAAAGGCGTTTCCTCGCGGGACGGGTTCGTGGACTTTCGTCGGGGGGCACCCGATGGCGGGGCGCGAGGTCTCGGGTTATGCGAATGCGCTTGAAACGCTCTTTGATGGTGCGTCTATGATTCTTGTGCCGCGCGATGAGGCGGATTTCCCGAAGCGTGCAGACCTCGAGGCGTTTTTCCGCTCGCTCGGTTTCGCGCGCGTTGTTGTGACAACGGCGGCGCGGCACGATGCGATGATCGCCTTCACGAGCCAACTCTGCCATGTTATCGCAACGGCCTATTCGCGTGATGCGCTTGTCGCCGAGACGCCTGGCTTTTCGGCGGGTAGCTACGCGGATATGACGCGCATTGCGACGCAAGACGCATCAATTTGGAGCGCACTTTATCTATCAAATGCCTCGTCGCTTCTTCCCGTCCTCGATCGTTTCATGGCGCGGCTCGGCGACTTCCGTCGCGCGTTGGACGAGGGCGACAAGGACGCGATGATGCGCATCATTGCGGAGGGTGCCGAGGCGAAGAGGAGTGAGATATGTCTTTCACGCATCTCGCGTTGAATATCGCGGGAACGTCGCACGGCCACGCGCTTCGTTTCTCGCTCAAGAACTTTCCAAAGGGTGTCGCGATTGATCAAGATCGCCTTCAGGCGTTCATGGCGCGGCGCGCGCCTGGGCGCGATTCTCTCTCCACACAGCGGCACGAGGCGGACGAGGTCATCTGGACGTCGGGCGTAAAAAACGGCATCACGACAGGCGAGACAATCACGGGCGAAATCGTGAATGGCGATGTCCGCTCGCAAGATTACGGCGTGGAGCGCACGGTGCCGCGCCCCGGGCATGCCGACTTTGGTCAGTGGGTGCGCTTAGGGCGCATTCTTCCCGGTGGCGGCAAAAATTCGGGTCGCCTCACCGCGCCGTTGTGCGCGGCGGGCGCGCTCGCGCGTGAGGCCCTTTTCGCGCGCGCGATTTCGGTCTCTGCCTCGTTGAAATCAATTGGCGGAAAAACGACGCCGCGTGCGATGGAGCGTGAGATTATCAAGGCGCGCGAGGCGGGCGACTCCATTGGTGGCGTTATTCATGGCGTTGTTGAGTCAGTGCCCCTCGGTCTTGGCGGTGCGCTTTTTGAGGGGCTTGAAAGTGCGCTTTCGTCGGCCCTCTTTGCGATTCCCGGCGTGAAGGCCGTTTCGTTTGGTGATGCGGCGGGCGCGGCCACGAGCCGTGGCTCGGTCTTCAATGATGCGTTCGCCGTTCAAGGGTGCGATGTTGTCACGACGACGAACCGCCATGGTGGGATTCTTGGCGGCATGACGACGGGGATGCCCCTCACATTTGATGTCGTCTTGAAGCCCACGCCGACCGTTTATCTTGAAGAGTCGTCCGTCGACTTAAAGACGATGACGTCGGCTCGGCTTAAGATGAAGGGGCGGCACGATCCCTCCATTGTCCGCCGCGCCGTTCCCGTCGTGGAGGCGGTGACTGCGCTCGTGATGCTCGACGCCATTCTCGCGGATGAGGCGGCCTTTCCGCGCATTTGCCTCACGCTCACGGGGCGGACGCTAAAGGAGGATCTTGAGCAGTTTCGCCGCGAGGCACTTTTCGTTGATATGGTGGAACTTCGCGCCGATCTTTTGGATGAGGCGTCTCGGGCGCGTGTCGCTTCGTTTCCACGTCTCCTCCGTCAGGAAACACAACGGCCAATCCCCGTTCTTCTCACCGATCGCCTCGCCGCAGATGGTGGCTCGTCAACCTTAAGTCGCGCCGCACGCATCGCGTTCTTTGAGAAGGCGCTTTCGGCGGGCGCATTTGCCTCTGTTGATTTTGAGGATGACTTTCGCGTGGAGAAACTCTCGCGCCTCGCCGCGCAGAAGGGGACGCGCATTGTCCGCTCGCTTCATTCGTTCAAGGGTCCTGTTCCAAATCTCGCAAAGAAAATTCGCGCGATGGTCGCGGGAACAGATGAGATTGCGAAGGTCGCCTTTATGCCGCGCAATCTGCGTGATGTCTCGCGCCTCTTCAAGGTGGGCGCGATTCCAGAGGACGTGCCGCACGTTGTTGTCGCGATGGGTCCGCAAGGCTTTGCAACGCGCGCGCTCGCGGCGCGTCTCGGCTCTCTTTGGACTTATGCGTCGATAGGGGGGCTTGGCGAGATTGCGCACGTCTCGCCGCATACGCTTGTGCGCGACTTCCGCTTCCGCTCGGCGACGAAGGCGGCGACGCTCTTCGGTGTCACGGGCTTTCCGCTCAAGGCCACGCGTTCACCCGAAATTCAGAATGCGGCCTTCACCCTTGAGGATCTCGACGCGGTTATGATTCCGTTCCCGTCGCGGACGGCGCGGGAGGCCCTCGCTTTTATGCGGGAGATGGGGATGAAGGGGCTGGCCGTCACGATTCCGCACAAGAAAGCGATCATGCCGCTTCTCGACCGAATCAACGCATCTGCGAAGAAAGTCGGCGCGGTCAATACCGTCTCGTTTGAACGGGGGAAATACGTCGGGTCTAATACGGATCTTGCGGGTTTTTCTGAGGCGCTCGTTGCGTTCGCGGGCGAGGTGCGCCAAAAGCGTGTCGCGGTGCTCGGCGATGGCGGCGCGGCGCAGGCCGTGAAGGCCGCGTTGAAAAACATGGGCGCGCGGTTTGAGGTCTTTCATCGCGCGACGCCGCCAAAGGGCTTCGACATCCTCGTCAACGCAACGCCCGTTGACCCGATCCCCGACTATGTGTTTTCGGGGCGCGAGCTTGTCTTTGACTTGGGCTACGTCCCTGCTGTGACACCGCTCATGGCGCGCGCGGCGGCGGCGGGCTGTCGCGTTGAGAATGGGTTTGCGATGCTCGTCGCGCAGGGCGCGTGCCAGCGCGAAATATGGTATAATAGCCTTTCATCACATCCTTGGGCAAAAACGAAGACATGAACTCGACATTTAAGAAGATTGTGGCGAATCGCGAGGCGTATTCGTGCAACGTTGAGCGCCTCGGTGAGTGCAAGATTGACTCGCCTGTGAGCCATCTCGAATTTATCCGCGAGGGTCGCCGCGTTCTCGTTTCGGAGGACGAGCCGCTCGTCTCGGAACTGCGCGAGAGCCTCGGTCACGTGCCGACGTTTGAGCGTGCAGGCCCCCTGCCGAAAATCTTCCACGACCCCGCGTGGACGCGCGTTGGCATCGTGACGGCGGGCGGTCTTTGCCCGGGGCTGAATAACGTCATCAAGGGGCTCGTTGAGATTCTCTCGTTTGACTATGGCGTTAAGACGATTTATGGCATCCGTTACGGCTACGCGGGGCTGATTCCGCGCTTCGGGTATGAGCCGATTATGCTCAACCCCGATGTCGTGGACACAATTCACGCGCAGGGCGGAACGATTCTCGGTTCATCGCGTGGCTCACAGCCTGTGGATGAGATGGTCGATACGCTTGTGAGGATGAACATCAACATCCTCTTCTGCATCGGCGGTGACGGGTCGCTTCGGTGTGCGCGCGACATTGCGGCTGAATGCACACGGCGCGGTCTAAAAATTTCGGTCGTTGGCATTCCGAAGACAATCGATAACGACCTCCAGTTCGTCGGTCGCTCGTTCGGTTTTGAGACGGCGGTCGCGGCGGCTTCGGACGTGATCGGTCTCGCGCACGTTGAGGCGAAGGGCACGCCGCACGGTATCGGTCTTGTTAAACTCATGGGTCGCGACTCTGGCTTCATCGCGGCGGCGGCCACGGCGGCAAATCCCGTTGTCAACTTCTGTCTCATCCCCGAGATGAACTTCGCGCTTGACGGCACGGGGGGACTCTTCTCGGCACTTGAACGCCGTTTCGCGGCGGGCAAGACGCACGCGGTCATTGTCGTCGCCGAGGGCGCGGGGCAAGATCTCGTTGAGGGCGAGATGCGCAAGGATGCGAGTGGCAATATCTTGAAGAAAGACATCGGCTCGTTCTTGAAGGAGTCCATCTCGGCACACTTCAAGGAGAAGGGCATCGCCTGTTCTGTCAAATACTTTGATCCGAGCTACTCCATTCGCTCTGTGCCCGCGCGTGGCACGGACGCGATTCGTTGTTACATGCTCGCGCGAAATGCTGTTCACGCGGCGATGGCGGGGCGCACAAATTGTGTCGTGGGTTCGACGGGCGAGAGTTATACGCTCGTGCCGATTGCCCTCGCGACAATCGAGCGACAGACCGTGCCGCTGACGGGCGACCTCTGGCGCGGCGTCATGGATGCGACGGGGCAGGAGTTCTACTTCAGTGCCGACCCGACACGCGCGGACGAAATGGCGCCGTAAATGCGCATCCTTGTGACAGGCACGACGGGCGGCATCGGCGGCGCGACGGCGAAGGCTGCGCGCGCGGCGGGGCATGACGTTGTTGAATTGAACCGCGCCGATTTTTCGTCGTTTCCAAGTCTCGCGTTTCTTGAGGCGGAGCGAGGACGACTGGACGCGCTCGTTTTCGCGACGGGTGTTTCGCCGGTGAAGCCTGTCGCGCTCACGTCGGACGAACTTTTTATGGAGACGATGCGCGTCAATTGTACGCTTTTCCTCTCTCTTATGCGCACGCTTGTCGCGGAGAAACTTTACAACCCCGCGGGCTTTCGTGCCATCGCGATTTCATCGGTGAGCGCAACGGAGGGCTGGTGCGGCGGCGCGGCCTATTGCGCGTCGAAGGGCGCGCTCTCGGCGATGTGCCGTGCGATGGACGTGGAGTTGCGCGCGAAGAAAATTTCGGTCTGTGCGCTTGAGCCGCGGTATGTGAAGACGCGGATGTTCGATGCTTGCGCAGGGCGGATGGGCGTTCCGGTGCACGCGGCGCAAAGCCCCGAGGCGTTTGCCGCCGAAATCTTGCGGGAGGTCGAAGGACGATGAAACGGGTTGATCAGCTGGTGCGCCTTATTTGCGAGACCTCCTCGTCGCTTCCTGAGGATGTCCTCGCCGCTCTTCGCGCGGCGCGTCGTCGCGAGAAAAAAGGCTCATCGGCCGAGGTTGTCCTTAAGACGATTCTTGATAATTGCGCGCGCGCGAAAGAAAAGGGTGTTCCGCTTTGCCAAGACACGGGGACGCTCACGTTCTTTGTTGCGGAACGTCTTCGCCGTCGCGTGACACCCGCTGTCATCAAAGAGGCTGTTCGTCAGGCGACGGCACAAGGCGCGCTCCGTAAGAATTGCATCGACGCGGTGACGGGCTTTTCGTACGATGACAACTGCGCCTTGGGTGCGCCCGTCATTCACTACGTTGAATCCGATGAGCCAACAGTCACGCTCATTATGAAGGGTGGTGGCTCGGAGAATATGTCGCGCCAGTATTCGCTTCCAGATGCCTCGCTCAAGGCGGGGCGTGACCTTGAGGGCGTGCGCCGTTGCGTCCTGGATGCGGTTGAGAAGATTCAAGGCTACGGCTGTGCGCCCGGCATCCTCGGCATCTGCGTCGGCGGCGATCGCGCAACGGGCTTCGAGGTCGCGAAGGAACAACTCCTTCGTCCGCTGAATGAAGAAAAGGGGAACGGGCGGAAGAAGGGAAAGGCCGAGGAATCGTTGCGCACGTTGGAGAAGGTTCTTCTCAAAGAGGCGAATGCGCTCGGCATTGGCCCCATGGGGCTGGGTGGCAAGACGACGCTCTTGGGTGTCAAGATGGCGGCGCGTCCGCGCGTCCCTGCCTCGTTCTTCGTGACGGTCGCCTATATGTGTTGGGCGTGTCGGCGGAGGACAATCACGCTCGACGCATCGTCTTTGAATCGCTAAAATTTCGTGCTCAGGACCGCAGACGACCATGAAGAAACTTACGTATCCTTTTACTGAAGACGCGGTGCGCGCGCTGAAGGTCGGTGACGCGGTGTCGATCTCGGGTCGCCTCTATACGGGGCGCGACAAATTTCACAAGTTCTTCGCAGACGGTGGCACGTTGCCTGTTGATTTTCACAACGGCGCGCTCTACCATTGCGGTCCCGTGTGCGTGCGAGAAGGCGACGGTTGGCGCGTTGTGGCGGCGGGGCCGACAACGAGCGTACGCGAAAATCCGTACGAGCCCGCTTTCATCGAGGCGTCGGGCGTGCGGCTCGTCATCGGTAAGGGCGGCATGGATGACGCCACACGGGCGGCGATGAAGCGCAACGGTTGCGTCTACATTCAGGCGGTCGGTGGCGCGGGGGCACTCTATGCCGCTTGCGTGACGCGCGTCGCGGGTGTTTCGCTGTTGGATACATTTGGCGCGGCGGAGGCCGTGTGGCATTTTGATGTTCACGATTTTCGTGGCATTGTTGCGATGGATGCGGCGGGCCATTCTCTCTTTGCGGAGACGCAGAAAACGAGCCGCGCCGAAATGGAAAAACTGCTTTCAGGAAAAATGAGAAAAGAAGGTAACAAAAAATGAAGTGGACGAAATCACTGATTCAGACGCTCCGTGAAGATCCGCAGGACGCGGAGATCGCCTCGCACAAACTGCTCGTGCGCGCGAGCCTCATGAAGAAGGTTGCGGGCGGGCTTTACACGTATCTGCCGCTCGGCATGCGTTCGCTCAACAAGATTGAGGCGATCGTGCGCGAAGAAATGGCGAAGGCGGGCGCGCTTGAGATTGTGATGCCCATTCTTCAGCCTGGTGAACTCTGGAAGACATCGGGTCGTTGGGAGTCAATGGGGCCGGGGATGTTCCGCCTCAAAGACCGCGCCGCGCATGACTACGCGCTTTCTCCTACGGCCGAGGAAATCGTCACCGATCTCGCCAAGGGCATTCTCTCGTCGTATCGTCAGTTGCCCGTCACGGTTTATCAGATTCAGTGGAAGTTCCGTGACGAGATTCGTCCGCGCTTCGGCCTCATGCGCTC
>CAVHJW010000044.1:0-12162 GCA_963636335.1 bacterium | reverse complement strand
GCGTCTCCCATTCAGGGAAAGAAGCCACATCAAGCCCGCGGTTCGTGCGAAGGCGAAAAAGAGCGCGCTCCACGCGGTCGCGCCGCGCATCAAGCGTCTCCTCGCGATAGACGACCTCCCCCTTCTCAAAAACGCCTTGCGTCCGCCTCAGCCCCTCGCGCCCGCACGCGCCCGCGCCAAGCCCGCGGTAGTCCTCGCCGCACCAGACAGCAAGATTATGACGACATTCGCGCGACGGCGCGGCGTAATTTGAAATCTCATATCGTGAGAGCCCCATCGCGCCCAGCGCCGCACGCGCCTCTGCGACCTTATCGAGCATAAAAGCATCGCTCGGCACGTCCTTGAGATGCCGCTCGTTCTGAAGCGTGTAGACGGACGCGTGCGAAAGCCCCCACGTTTTGAGCGCATCAAAGCCCGTGCATGGGTCGCCCGGAAAGCCCACAATCAAATCAACGCCCGCATTATCAAACATGCGGCGGATACGCGAAAAGGCGCGCGCGGCCTCGTCCACTGTGTAGCATCGCCCCATCGCGCGAAGCGTTCCGTCATCAAGCGACTCAAGTCCCATCGAGATGCGGTTGACCCCACCGTCGCGCAGTTTCAGAAGGAGGTCATCTGTGACATCAAGCGGATGAAGTTCAACCGTAAACTCCGTCTCGTCTGTCACATTCAGCACCTTCAAAAGCGGCTCTAAGTCACACAGCGCGGGCGAGCCACCACCGAAATAGACGGTCGCGAGCGGCGCGGTGGGATCAATTGCGCGTGCGAGCGTGCGCACGTAGCCGTCGCGCGAGGCCGCATCAACGCCCGTACGCGAGAAAAGCGCACAATACGCGCACTTCACGCGACAAAAGGGAAAATGAACATAGAGGTTCTTCGGCATAAAAAACCTTTAGCCGTAGAGGCGAAATGCGAGGTCAAGCGACTTGAGAAGCGTCTCACCCGTCGGCGCAACGGCACGAAGACGCCGAAGGCTATGCCCGCCCTGCGCACATAAAACACATTTGGCCCCCATCGCTTCGGCAACGACAGCATCATGGACGGCGTCGCCAATCATGACAACATGCACCGCCGCGCCGAGCGCACGCCGAAGCGTCTTCGCGCGTTCAACCTTACTCTCGCCATCAAGCGTCGTCGTGCCGCAAACGAATGAGAAGTATTCGCCGATCCCCTCGCGCGCGACATCGCCCTTGAGGAGATCCTCGCGGAGAACAGAGAGGATGCCTTGTTGAATGCCGCACGATCGAACGCGCGCGAGCGCGGCCTTCGCCTCGACATTGAGTGCCTTCTTTTCGCGCGCATACGCCTCGTGATACGCGCGCGCGAGACCGTCCCAATCGCGCGTCACATCAACGCCACAAAGCGTGTAAAAGGGCTTGACGGGGAAAGCGAAATTCTCGCGATAAAAGTCGAGCGTAATCGGCTTTAAGCCCCCACGAACGAGTTCCGCGTTGAATGCGTTGAGCGACGCGGCCGTGTCATTGAGAAGCGTGCCGTTCCAATCCCAAACGAGGCAGTCGATCATAGGCGGAAGCGATGCGACGAAAGACCCTTCGCAAGCGCGGCATCCTCTTCGTCGCGAAGACCAATTTCACGAATGCCAGGCGTATCAATGACCATCGCGCCCGAAGGGAGCATCACGAGTTCACGCGAGGTCGTCGTGTGCCGACCCTTCCCCGACCATTCTTGAATCTCTTGCGTCGCCGCCCACTCTTCACCCGCGAGCGTATTGAGAAGCGTGGACTTGCCAACACCCGAACTGCCAATAAAGGCGAGCGTTTCGCGCGCGCGCACATATTTAAGCACCTCGTCCATTCCCTCACCCGTCTGCGCCGAGATCAGCAAACGGCGTGCACGACCTGCGATCGTCTCATCCAGCGCATCCAAAAACGCCTCATCGCCAGCCTCACGCAAATCGGCCTTCGTGACAACGACCACGACCTCAGCCTCGCCGCAGTCCGCCGCAAGCGCGAGAAATCGATCAACGCGCGCCGTTGAGAAATTCTCATTGAGCGACATCATGACGAAAAGCGTGTTGAAGTTAACGGCGAGCGTCTGCACCGTCCGCCGCGCCGTGGGGTCGCGCCGCTCAAAATGCGAAAAGCGTGGCAAGACTTCAAGGATCATTGAGTCGCCCTGCGCATTGTAGCGAAAGCGCACGAAGTCACCCGTCAGGGGCCTAAGCGGCTCCGTCTCGCGCCGCTCCGAGATTTTTAGCCCGCGCATCGTGTCGGGCGCGCGCGATTTCATGCGTGTGAAGGCCGACTTTTTCTTGCGCGCGAGAATCTCGCCCGCCGCCTCATTGCACACAAGATGATAGTAGTCGCCGTGCGCCGAGACGATACGACCGATGCCGGACGTTTCCGCGCCGTGAAAGCCGAACGACTCGATGCGCGAGAGCATTTACGTCTGGTAGGGCGCGAGGAACGCCTCTTTGAAATCATAGCCGCCCGCGAAGGACTCAGCCGAATCTTCTTCATCGCGCCCGAGGCGCTTTGACTCAACGAGGTTGAAAACCATTTCGCCAATGTCCTCGGTGCAGGCAAGCCCCCACTCCGTCAAAACGGTGTAGGCGAGCGGGCCAAACTGATCGAGCGCGAGGTCACGAAACGCCTCAAGAATATCCTGCCCCGAGCAGTGACGACCCTCATCGCCGCTTAAAATATGGATCGTCACTTGAAGAAGCGCATAGGCACGCGCATCGTAGCGCTTATCTTTCGCCACAATGTCCGAGAAGTCGTCTGCCGAATAATTGATCTCTTCCATGGGAAATGATTATATCATAATGATGCAGGGGCGTTGACGAGTTCCTGCGTCTTCTTCTCGATGTCCCCAAAACGACAACGACCCGCATTCGCCGCCTTGATGTCGTAGAGGCGCGCGACCGCATCAACGTCCGATGCCTTCAGCGCACCCGCCGCCTTCAAGATGCGGATTTTCTCGGCGGCAACGATGCCGTTGCGAAGCGTCAAGAAGCGCCATGACGGCTCGCCGCCTGGATAGCACAGGAAGGTATCACCTGGCGTCCAACTGCCATAAGAGCCATCATCGGTCGGCGCGAGCGGCCAGCTGTTCCACGCCCAACGCAAAAAGCCGTCGAGGCCGAGGAATGCGGAAACCGCACCGAGAAAGAACGCCTCACTCTCGCCCGAGCCTAAGAAGGTGTTCGGGCTTGTAGGCCAACA
Source organism: bacterium (assembly GCA_963636335.1). Classification (GTDB taxonomy): domain Bacteria; phylum Verrucomicrobiota; class Kiritimatiellia; order RFP12; family UBA1067; genus UBA1067. Next base: position 8,977 of record CAVHJW010000044.1, on the reverse strand, counting down.
GCAAACATAGTGTGTCGTGATAAGCCCCTTCTTTTGACGCGACGCGGCCTCGGCCAGAAAATTCGACGTCACATGATCCGCGTGGAGAACCTGCGAATAAACATCAATCGTGATGCCCTTGAAGTCGCTGGGGGCGCGGTTGCCCGCCATTGAGATGCGCATTCCAGGCGCGTGCTTCTGCACGAAGCGAACGACTTTCGCAACGTCCTCTGGCGCGCGCTCGTCCATTGCCATGATCGTGTGCTTAAACCACCCTTTCGCCTTCACGTGCGCGGCGAACTTGTCAAGGAATGGTCCCCAGCGTTTCTCGAGCTCGTTCTCGTCAATCGTCTTACCAAGCGTCCAAGGGCAAAGCGAGTAGCACGAGATGTCAGGGCCGAGGCCGCAGTCGAGACAGAACTTCACGTATTGATCAAAGCGCGAGAAGTCATCGCCGTCAATCATGGAGTGATACGCATCGAAGCACTGGTGATCCCACGGCATATCGAGGATCGGCACGGTGATTGTTTTCTGCCCCGCCGTCGCGAGAAGTTCCCAGACGGGCTTCATCGCCGCGTAATGCGCCTTTGAGAACGGCTCGGCTTTCGCGAGGCGCGCAACCGCCCACGGATGCTGCCAAAGATCGAGGTAATACGACCAATCCTTCGGCGGCGGCAGAAGGCGATCAATGACCTTAACGCGCAGAAGCCCCGACGAATAGACACCCGGCTTCGCGTTGGGCGCGACCGTCAACTCAATAACACGCGGCCCTGTCGCGTTCTTCTTCCACGAAACGCGGTCGTAGATAATACGACGCTCAAGACTTTCGGGGTTCTCACGTGGCGCGGCCTTGACGGCCTTCAACGCGCCGCGCCGTATGGTGATGCCCTTCATGTCATCGCCCAGTTCACAGAAGTCGGGCAGGCGCAGGGCACGCGTCTCGCCGCGCCACATCGTCACGTCAAACGAGCGCGCGAGGGCAACGGGTCCCACGAGGAGCGCAAGGGCGAGGAGGAGGCTTGTTTTCATCTTTCCGTCTTTCATGTTTCATTCCTTTTTGAGGGGGCAAAGACCGCCGCGCCGACGACCGCCGTGAACGGCGCGACAAGGACGAGGCCGAAGCTACCGACAAGTGTCTTGACGAGTTCCGCCGAGACAAGTGTTGAATTAAGAAAGTCAAGGGGGTCTGTCCCCTGCGCGGCGAAGACCATGAGGAGCGTCAAATACCCACCCGAGTAGGCGAGCAGGAGGGTCGTTGTCATCGTGCCGACAACGCTCTGGCCAATGCGAAGCCCACTTTTCATCAGTTCGCGGCGCGGCAGGCTCGGGTTATGGCGGTGAACTTCGCCGATGCCCGCGGCGATATCCATCGCAAGATCCATCACCGCGCCAGATGACGCGAGGATCGTCGCGCCGACGAAAATGTCGGCGAGATTGAGGTCCACATAGCCTGAGTAGAGAAGCGTCTGAACGAACGGCATCGTCGCGCCGTTCACATGCATTGCGGCGGCGAAGAAGTCTGCGAGCGCAAGAGATGCCGCCACGCCGAGCATCGCGCCGAGGAACGCGGCAAGCCCCTTCTTCGTCCAGCCCGCGACGAGATACATAATCGCCGCCGTGAGAACGGTGACGACGGCGAACGACGTCCACGCCGCATGCCATCCATTCAGGCAGAGCGGCACAAGCAACTTCCAGACGGCGAGGCAACTAAAAACAAAACTAAAAAGCGCCTTCGCGCCCGTCCAACCGCCGAACCAGCAAAGGAGCGCGGCGAATGCGAGAAAAAGCGCACACGCCCAACCGAGCCGCCAGTGGTCGCGTGCGACGAGCGGCTCCGCGCCGAGAACGACGAGTGCCGTGTCGCCGACCTTAAATGTCTTATCAAGTTCCAGTTGCGCACGCAACTCGTTGTGCGCCTCCTTGACCGCGCCATCGGCCAAGCGCACTTTGAGACGTTCGGTGCCGAATTCGATAAGCCCGTGACGCTGAAGATTTGAGTCATCGACCTCAATGACCTCCGCGCGCGCCGTCTCGCCCGCGGGCGCGGCCAGATGCCTCGGACCTGGCAAAAGGCTGAGGGCGATGCAGGCGAGCGCGAAGACAGCAACGGGCAGGATACACTTCATGGCACCTTGTCCTTGGGGCGGCACCTATTCTTTGCGAACAACAATCGTACGGTTCGCGCGCGAGGCGGCGATGCGATGGCGATCGCGAATAAGTTCAATCACATCCGGCGCGTAGAACGAGTAGAGGCGTGGCAAAACGACGCGCTCTATCGCGACTTCCAATTGCCCATCAACGAGGCGCGAGGACGTATGCGCCTCAAGCCACGGGCGCTCGGACGCATCAGGCGAGGCAAAAGCGAACGACTCGGGAAGATGCTCAACACGCGTATAGCCCTTCGGGAAGCGAACCGTCACCTTCTCGCGCACGAATGACGTTGCGCCAACAGCAAACGGCGTCTGGCGCGAGGGGCCAACGAACGTCGGAATCGACGAGACGAGCGGCGGCAACTGGAGCGTCATCGCGCCCGCCGCAACCGTCGCATAGTCAGGAACGGTGCATGAGAAGGCGCGCGTCGCGGGATAGCCCTCAATATCAACATCCAGATCGCTCGTCGCCTTCGCGGCTTGTGCGACACCGCTCACGAGCGACTGATAGAAACGGCTCCGCTCCTCGGGCAGAATCTCGGCGTAACGCTTGCGGAACGAACCGACCTCAGGTCCGTAGAGCGACGTCTTAATCGTCATCTTCGCCACGCCCGACTCATCAATCTCCATCATCGTCTCGGCGACACTCGCACTCTGAAATTCGTCGCGAAGGTTCGTGACCTCGCCGAACGAGACAGCAAGAGGATCAAAGAACGTGCAACGCGCGTGCGCGCTCGCACCGAGCGGCGTCCATTCGTTCTCCGTGCCAATAAAGTAAGTCGTCTTCTCCGCCCCCAGCGAGGTCCCGAGGAAGCCCCCCTTCTTGAGCGTGACGCGCACAACAGGCGTTGCGAACGCGCCAACGTCTGGTTTCTCACGGATGCGACGCGCGCGCAAGGCGACAGGGTCATTCGCATCGGAGGCGACATAGACGAGCGAGGCATCAAGCCCCGCCGCGCGCACAAGCGCGAGAAGCGTGCGCATATAGTCGAGGCGCGTCGCATAACGCTCCTTCAAAATGACCGACGGCGCCGTCAACTGAAGATCCAGTGGCAATTCCCAAAGCCCAGGACCCACAATGCGCACATGAAGAATCATCCAGTCGCGGATCGCACGCAGCGTCTCCTCATCCGTCTTTCCACGGAAGGAATCAAAATCGATCGCCTTGAGATCCTCCTCCGAGACGGAAACATCATCCGCCTTTTGGAGTGTTTTCGCGGCCGCCGCGAAATCGTTGGACGAGACAATCACGCGATCGCGCCAAAGCGTCCCCGCGGGCTGACCGGGCTCGTTCGGAATGCGCTTGGGGTTCAGCACCTCGCGCGACCACCCGTTCACACGCGCGTAACAACGCTGAAGCGGCTCAACCGAGTCAAAGCCGAACTCGCCGTAAAAAGGCAACGGCGCGTTTGTGACAGTCTGAACAAGCGTGTACGAGATGACACTCCCAATCTCAACCGAGGGGAGGTTCACAACGAGAATCTTGGAGGCGGGGTAACGCGGCGCCGACGCGGCCCACCCGCAATCCATCTCATTGACCTCACGCGGCGTGACGGCCGTCACCGTGCCGTTTCGATTACTCACAATCGCCGAGACAAGCTCCAGTTTCTCAACGGACGGGTTATAACCAATCTTCAGCTCAGACGATGACTTCTTTGCCTTATAAGTCAGAACCTCCTCCACAATGCGATTTGTTGTGGTCCATGCCGAGTCAGACGTGATATCAACCTCGGTTGACTCTTCAATCCAATTCAAATTCGCGTCCGCGAGAGGGTCGACCGCAAAGACAACGCGCTCACGCTCGGCCGCCTCCGTGCGCTTCATGTCCTCGCGGAGTGTCGCGTATTCGTCGGGCGAGAATGTCGTCTTTGCAATCGCCGCACGACGATGCACGCGAAGGCAACCGTCCGTGTAGGAAAATGTGCGATTAAACTCATAGCCCCCCTTAATATCAAGGGGTTCAGGCAAAACAATCGGCGCCCCCAGCGAGGCATCAAGATCAATCGTCAGGGTCTCATCCACGGCGGCCGTCAATTCCACCTCAAGGTCAAAGCGACGTGTCTCAAGGGACGTGCTCCCCCTCAAGAGGAAGTTCGCCGTGCCGAGCGTGCGCGAGAGGAAGGGAATCGTCAACTCTTTGCGTGTCTCACCCACGAGAATCATCTCGGGGAAGCGCGCGGCGAGCGAAACGGTAATCGGAATCTCGGTGTCGGCCATATCGCGTGGCGTTACTTCGCAGCGCACGAGTTCTGCGCCCGCCGAAATCGTTTTTACAATGCGCTCAAAAAACTTAACGCGATCCTCTGCTTTCATCTTCAAGAAGGCGCCACGATAAGACGTATCGTTGATGCCGTTCATGTGAAGGGTGCTTTCAAGAAAAATCGACCCGCCCTTCTCAAGCGTCGCGCGCGATTCAACCCGAAGCGCGTTATGATCTGGCGAAGGCGTTGGTGTCGTCCGAAGCGGATCGCCCTCGGGCGTCGCGACGAGATAACTCTTGTCGCTCTCATACGCAGGCAAAAGATCCTTCGTATTTTCATTCGTCGGATCCATGAGGACATACGGCGCATCACCCGAAAGCGAAGCATCGCGCACGGCAACAATGGCATGATTGAAGAATGGTTTAGGAACCTCAGGGTCTTGCTTCGGCCCGACATTGATGAGCGAGGGATAAGCCTCAAAGCCCGCCAGGCGCAACATCGCAACGAGAAGCGCGGCCTTGTCGCGGCAAACGCCATAGCGGTTGTCAAAAGTGATGTCAACATCATGCGGCGCGTAACCGGGCGACGTATCCTCCATCGTGAGGCCCATGTAGCGAACCTCCTGCGAAACAAAACGGAAGATGGCGCGCATCGCCGCCTCGCGATCTTTCGCGCCTTCGGTCAGCTCCTTCACCTTCGCGACCATCGCCACATTCGTCTTCGCAAGGTGATCCGTGCAGAGGTTCCAGTACCAACGTGAAATCTCGGGCCAATCAGATGCCGTCGAGACGAGCAAATGTTGAATTTGCGTGTAGAGCGCGGGCATATCTGGCTCGGCAAAGGCCTGCGGCGAGTTCGTGCTCGCAAAGACGTGAATTGTTGAGCCGTCAGGCCCCGGACGCGTTGAGGAGACGAGATTGCCGAGCGGATGGCGGATCGCAATGCGCTTTAACGGGCGTTCCTTCGGCGCGACAATCTCAAGAGACGAACGCAGAATGGGGCACGTCCACTCGAAGATGGCCAGATCCGCCCAAACGCCCTCACAGCGCGCCTTGAACGCCGCGCGTTGCGTTTTGACGTGGACGGTCTCGCCCACTTGCAACCCGGGGATCGTGCAGACAATCTGGCGGTCAAGCGGGTCGTAGATATTCGACGACATGGACGAGTTGTCCGTTGCCTCGCGCGTTGTCGCGTCTAAATCAATGGCGCGCTCAACACCATTCGTTCCAATGAGCCCAACGTAGAGAATCTTTGCCTCGCTGTAACGCTTTGAGTAAGAAAGCGAATAGGTGCTCTCATCGCGCCGACCCTTCTCGGTCAGAACCTTCGTCCAACTTTCAGCGGTCTCAACATAGCAACCATCGGGTTGATACTCAACATGGCCAATCTCGTCAAGAACAACGGTGTCCGCATTCGGGAATTGCTCACACGTGACAGGCTCATGAGCACGCGCGACGAGCGAAACAAGGGAGCAGAGGACGACGAGAAGCATGGGGCTCAATTTCTTTTTCATAGTTGCGAGAATCGTAAACAAAACGAGAAGAATAGCAATGACGCTCACGGAGCCGTCCGCCTTCAAGAAACTCATCCGCGCAAACGCGAGGAGGGCCGAAAGCATGAGGGCAACGGACGCAGGACGTGCTCCTTTCAGTATACCACAAACGATGCGACTTGTGCGAAAGCGATCCATTGATTCAAGCGCCACAAAACAAAGAAGCGAACCGGGCGCGAGCAAGAAAATGGAGGCGATAAACGCGCCCACGACACCCGCGAGGCGATAACCAAAATACGTCGCGCCATTGACCCCAATAGGTCCGGGTGTCATTTGTGTGAGGGCCATCAGGTTTGAAAACGCCTCTGGCGAGATTTGAAGGAACGGCGCGGCGGGGCCGACAAAGTCCTCAATGTACATGGGCACGAGGACGAAGCCGCCACCGAAGCAGAGAAGCCCATATTTGAGAAAAAGGAAAAGCGCGAGGGGCGACGAGCAAAGAACGCGCCCCGTCGTCTCACGATGTGAGAAGATGGCCAAAAGCCCAACCGCCATGGCGACAAGAAGAACGGCCCAGACGCTCACGCCCGAAAGGAGGAGGGCAAGCGAGAGGACCAAGAGGGAGTAAGCGAAGACATCGGGCAAATTTCGCCGCCAGCTCCGAATAATCGTTGCCGCAATGACGCCCGTCAGCGCGGCGCGGAGGCCGACGAAGGCCGACTTCACAAGGGGATGATTAACTGGCAAATGATCAAAGCCCGCCGCGACAAGCGTGAAGATGACAACCGAGGGGAGCGCGGCCGCGATGACGCCAATGACGACACCGCGCCAACCCATCACCTTGCGCCCGACATAGACGGCCGTGTGCGTCGCAATGATACCTGGCACCATTTGGAAGATGGGCAAGTGGTCTAAAAGTTCGCCTTCCTCCGTCCACCCCATTTTTGAGAAAACCGTATCGGCAACGGCCAAAATGGCATAGCCACCGCCAATCACAAAAAGCGAGATGCGAAAGATCTCAAAAAAGAGGCGAAGCGCTTTTTTCATGGACGATAAACGGCGCAACTATCGGCGGTCTCCCAGACGGCAACCGATGCGAGCGCGGGGATTTTCACACGCAGCGTCTCAAAGAAGAGTTTTGCGAGATTCTCGGCGGTTGAGCGAAACGGCAAGGCGACCGTGCGCATGCCGTGCTTCTCAACGACGGCGGCGATTTCGCACTCGCCCGCAGACGCCGTGTTATACATGAAGGCGTGATCAAAGCGGTCGCAAATTTCCTCCGTCGCAAGGCGCTTTAATTCCTTAAAGTCAATGACCATATCACCACCCGCGCCATCCTCCTGCGCGACCGAGACATCGACGCGGTAAGTGTGGCCGTGGAGGTTTTTACAAAGCCCTTGATGATTTGTCAAAATGTGCGCGGCATCAAACCGCACGGTCTTTGTGACGACTGTCATTTTCGCGTATCCTTTCAGGTCTTACGCCTTGGGCAACACCCAACTCACAACGCGCCGCGCGGGAGAGAAAATGCGACGCGCCAAACCTTGCACATCCTCGGCCGTGACCTCACGCATTTTCTCCACTTGCTCGTCCACGGAGACGATGCGCCCTTGTGCCAACATAGGCAGGCCAATACCATAGAGTTTGACGCGAACATTCTCTTGCGAGAGACGAAAGTTTCCAATGATGAAATCCTTCGTGCGACGAAGTTCTTCCGCGCCGACGCGATGATCGCAAAGACGCTGAATCTCGCGATCAATCGTTTTCATAAGAATCGTGCGATTTTTCATATCAACGCCCGCCGTAATCGCAAGATAACCAGCCTCACGGAAAAGATTGGGGTGCGTCGAAATATCATAGCAAAGCCCTCTCTTTTCGCGCACTTCTTGAAAGAGGCGGCTCATAGAACCAGACCCCAAAATCGACATCATGAGCGTGAGCGCATACCTCTCTTTCGAGCTTGATCCAAACGTACGATAACCGAGTGCGAGTTGCGCTTGCTTGATGTCGCGCGTCTCAATCGACTCATGAATCGTGCGACGAAACGTCTCTTTCTTTGGCGCGTCGCCTCCCTTCGCCCACGCGCGCCGCGGGAAACGGCGCGCAATCTCGCGCCGCGCCACCTCGGGGTCAAAGCGCCCAACGAGAACGGCGATCGTATTATCGGGGCGATAGTGTTGAGCCTTATATGTCTTTAAGTCGCGTGGCGTCATCGGCGCGAGCGAGGCGGGCGAGCCCGTAATGGGTGCGCCGAGCATGGAATCTGGGAAAAGGCAGGCTTGCATCTTTTCAAGCGCCACGGAAGAAGGGTCGTCGTCGTACATTTTAATTTCTTCAAGAACAACACCCTTCTCGCGCTTAAACTCTTCCGCTTGGAATGTGGCACGCAAATAAATATCCGAGAGAAGGTCAATCGTCTCGGCCAGATAGTCGCTGGGTACGTGCGCGTAGTAAACCGTCCTCTCCTCGCTTGTGAAGGCATTGATGCGCCCCCCGCGCCCCTCAATCGCCTGCGTGATGTCAAGCGCGGTGCGCGTCGGCGTCCCTTTAAAAAGCATATGCTCAATGAAGTGCGAAATGCCCGCCGTCTTCGCCGTCTCATGACGCGAACCCGATGCGACAAAAAGACCAAACGCAATGGACTCGGCCTCACAAGGCGCGAGCACAACCCGCATTCCATTTTCCAGAACGTGACATGTTGGCGTCATCATTAAACTCCTTTCTAAAAAGACTCTCGTCTAAACGAAAAAAGAGAGCACGCCAAGTGGTCGCGCCCTCCTTTTCAAAATCGGAAAGATTCCGATTACCAGCGCGTCTCGCGACGAGGACCACGATCCCCGCCGAAGCCGCCACGGCCACCAAAGCCGCCACGGCCACGGCCGCCGCCAAAACCACCACGCTCTTCGCGAGGCTTGGGCTGCGACTCGTTCACGCGCACGGTGCGCCCGTCGAGTTCGTGTCCGTTCAGCGCGTCGATCGCGGCCTGCGCCTGAGTGGCGTCGGGCATCGTGACGAAGCCGAATCCCTTGCTGCGACCGGTCATGCGATCGGTGACAACGCGAACGGCGGTAACTTCGCCATATTGCGCGAACGCCGCCTTCAGACCGTCGTCGGTCGTCGCGTACGCGAGGTTACCAACATAGATTTCCATCTGA